>JAGWTS010000442.1 GCA_028868875.1 Burkholderiales bacterium
TGCCATTGCTGGCGCATCGTGTCGCTGCGCCAGAGGTCGATCGCGAAGGCGGCCAGCCGCGGGCCCATGGTGTAGCGCTTGCTCGCCGGCTCCCGGCTCAGCAGGTCGGCGTCGCGCAGCAGGTTGGCGATGCGGAACACGCTCGGCTTGGGCAGGCCCAGCGCCACGGTCAGCTCTTCCAGCGAGAGCGGACCCGCGGCCCGCGCGACCTGCTCGAGCATCGAGAACGCGCGCAGCGCGATGGACTCCGAAGGCGCGCTCTTGTCGGGCTCGCTCATGGTCGTTTCCTCTCCTTCGTTCGCGGCCCGTCCTGGTCGCGCGGTAGACAGTCCGATTCTCCCTGCGCCGGAGGAGCCGGCCGTCGGCCTCAACTTGCCGGCCTGCCCTGCGTCGTCGCCGCCCGCCTCGCGGCAGACGGGTCGTGGTGCGCCACGGCGCGCTCGGGCGCGCTCGGGCGCTCGGGCGCTCGGCCGCTCGGTCGCTCGGGCGCTTGGGCGCTCGGGCGATCAGGCGATCAGGCGATCAGGCGGATCTCGGTGTCGCCCCAGCGGATGCGGGCCTGGCCGATGTCGCTGCGCGATTCGATGAAGCGCAGCAGCTCCATCAGCGGCGTCGTGCCGTAGCGGCAGGGCGGCAGCCCGGCGGCCAGCGGCTCGATCAGGCTGCGGTCGTAGAAGGCGGCCAGCAGCAGGTCCTCGTCGCCGGCGGCGGCGCCGAGCTCGGCGCGCAGGCGGCCGAGCGCGGGCGCCAGGTCGGCGCCGGCGCGCTGGTCGCTGCGGTCGCGGCCGCGCAACTCGGCGCGTTCGAGGAACTCGTCCGAGGGCGGCGCGGCCAGCCGGCCGTAATGGCCCTGGGCGTATTTGCGCACCTCGTCGGGGATGGTGCGGTAGCGCTCGCCCTGGACGACGTTGAGCACCGCCTGGGTGACGATGTACTGCGCGAAGGGGCTGACCAGGATCGGGTAGCCGAGGTCGCAGCGCACCCGCGCCGCTTCTTCGAGGATCTCGGGCAGGCGGTGCTCCATGCCCATCGCCGCGAGCTGCGAGCGCAGGTTGGAGATCATGCCGCCCGGCACCTGGTGCTCGTAGAGCGCGGGGTCGTAGACGGCGACCGCGCCGCGCGGCTTGCCTTCGCGTTCGGCGAGCAGGCCGAAGTAGCCGCTGACGTCGGCCAGCGCGCGGCGGTCGATGCCGGTGGCCAGGCCGAGCGCGCGGGCGCGGTCGTCGAGCTCCTCGGCCGAGGGGTGCGAGGCGCCATGGGCCAGCGGCTGCGCGGCGCTGTGGCCGAAGGCGAAGCCGTGGCGCATCGCCACCTCGTGCACCTGCGGCGCCAGCCCCGACTGGCAATGCATGTGCAGCTGCAGCGGCGTCGCGCCGCAGGCCGCCACCAGCGCCGGGAACAGGGTCTCGGCGCGCGCCGGCGTCAGCAGGCCGGTCGGGTCCTTGACGCTGACGAAGTCGACCTGCAGCGCCAGCAGCTCGCGCGCCCGCTCGACGAAATAGGCGTCGGTGTGCACCGGCGACAGGGTGTAGACGATCATCGCGTTGACGCGCATCCCCGCCGCCTGCGCCGAGCGCACCGACGAGACGATGTTGCGCATGTCGTTGAGCGCGTCGTAGACCGTCAGCACCTGCAGGCCGCGGCGCGCCAGCACCTGCGAGTTGAGCGCCACCACGTCGTCAGGAAAGAGCTCGAAGGTGTACAGGCTCTGGCCGCGCGTCAGGCCGTCGCAGGGCGTGCGCAGCCGGCTGCACAGCAGGCCGACCCGCTCCCAGGGGTTTTCGCGCAGGTAGCGCACCTGGACGTCGAAGACCGCGCCGCCGAGGATGTTGACGTAGTCGTAGCCGACCTCGTCCAGCCGCGCGAGGATGGGCGTCATCATCGGCGTCGTCATGCGGGTCGACCACAGGCATTGGTGGGCGTCGCGCAAGGTGACGTCGACCAGGCCGTAGCGGCCGGCGGCTTCGGGTTTCATGCGGCGGCCTCCTCGAGCAGGGTCTCGACGAAGCGCGTGTGCACCTCGCCGCGGCGGAATTCGGCGCTGTCGAGCAGCCGCGCCAGGAAGGGCGCGGTCGTGCGCACGCCCTCGATCCGCAGCTCGGCCAGCGCGCGCCGGGCCCGCGCCAGCGCCTCGTCGCGGTCGGCGCCCCAGCACACCAGCTTGGCGATCAGCGAGTCGTAATGCGGCCCGATGACGCTGCCGGCCTGGACATGCGAGTCGACCCGCACCCCGGGCCCGCCCGGGAAATGCACCGCGGCCAGCAGGCCGGGGCTGGGCGCGAAGCCGGCCGCCGGGTCCTCGGCGTTGATCCGGCATTCGATCGCGTGGCCGTGCAGCCGCACGTCGGCCTGGCGCAGCGCCAGGCGCTCGCCGGCGGCGATGCGGATCTGCTGCTTGACGATGTCGATGCCGGTGACGCATTCGGTCACCGGGTGCTCGACCTGCACCCGGGTGTTCATCTCCATGAAGTAGAAGCGCTGCGCCGCCGGCTCGACGATGCACTCGACGGTGCCGGCGCTGCGGTAGCCGACCTGGCGGCACAGCCGCACCGCCGCCTCGCCCATCGCCTCGCGCAGCGCCGCGCCCAGGCCCGGCGAGGGGCTCTCCTCGACCAGCTTCTGGTTGCGCCGCTGCGACGAGCAGTCGCGCTCGCCCAGGTGCAGCACGGTCTCGCCGTCGGACAGGATCTGGATCTCGACGTGGCGAATGCCGCTCAGGTATTTCTCGAGGTAGAGCGTGCCGTCGCCGAAGGCCGCCTGGGCCTCGCGCCGGGCGGCGTCGAACTGCGGCTCGAGCTCGCCGGCGCTGGCGACCACGCGCATGCCGCGGCCGCCGCCGCCGGCCACCGCCTTGAGCAGCACCGGGTAGCCGAGCGCGCCGGCGACCTCGCGCGCCTGGGCGGCCGAGGCCAGCACGCCGGTCGAGCCCGGGGTGACCGGCACGCCGGCGGCCAGCGCGATCGCGCGGGCCGAGGCCTTGTCGCCCATCGCCGCGATCGCCGCCGGCGGCGGGCCGACGAAGATCAGGCCGCGGCGCTCGCACAGCGCGGCGAAGGCGGCGTTCTCCGACAGGAAGCCGTAGCCGGGGTGGACGGCGTCGGCGCGCAGCGCCAGCGCCGCCTCGACGACGCGCTCGCCGGCCAGGTAGCTCTCGCCGGCCCGCGCCGGGCCGATGCACACCGCCTGGTCGGCCAGCCGCACCGGCAGCGAGTCGCGGTCGGCCTCGGAATAGACCTGGCAGACCTCGATGCCGAGCTCGCGGCAGGCGCGCTGGATGCGCAGCGCGATCTCGCCGCGGTTGGCGACCAGCAGGCGGCGGATGCGCGCGGGCGCGGCGCTCACAGCGCGGCGATCAGGAACAGGTCCTGGCCCTGCTCGACCGCCTGGCCGTCGGCGACCAGGACCTCGCGCACGACGCCATGGCATTCGCTGCGCAGCGAGTTCATCAGCTTCATCACCTCGACGATGCAGATCGGGTCGCCGGGCGCCACGGTCTGGCCGGGCCGCACGAAGGGGGCGGCGCCGGGCTCGGGGGCGTGGTAGACCGTGCCGACCATCGGCGAGCGCACGGCGACCAGGCCGGCGCGGTCGGGTGCGGCGGAGGCGGCCGCCGGCGCGGGCGGTGCCGAGGCGGCCGGAGCCGGCGTGGCCGCAAGCGCCACGGGCGCGGCAACCGGCGCCACGGCCGCAGCGGCCTCGCCGCCCGCGCCCTTGCGCCGCAGTTCGATCTCGAGCTCGCCGCTGCGCAGCCGCAGCTCGCTGAAGCGGCTCGATGACTGGATCAGCTCGACGAGTTCGAGCACGTTCTGGAAGTCGATCTGGCCCCTGCTCACTCGGCGTTCTCCATCGTGGGGTGTCGTCAAACATTTCGTTTAACGAAACGAAAATCTCTTCCATCGAAATTCTGGCACGCCCCCGGCAGCTACGCAATAATGAAATGAAGCCAGCCACGGAATGAAATTCCGCGACTCCCCGCCCACCCCCGTCACCCCGTCCGGAGCCGCCGCCGCATGAG
>JAGWTS010000443.1 GCA_028868875.1 Burkholderiales bacterium
GCCGGGTTGACCTCGAAGGCCGAGTCGTCGAGCTTGTTGCCGCGGGCGTCGATGCGGACCAGGCTCGAAGCGTTGATCTCGTCGAACATGAGGCCGTAGGGGTTGATCAGGAACTGGTCCTCGGTGCCGGGCAGGCGCGCGCTGATGTGGGTGAAGACGAGATCGTCCCAGCGGAACAGCGCCACAAGACGGTAGGCCGCGGCGAGTTCGACGCGAAGCTGCCATTCCTCGGCGCTCACCGCGTCGCGGACGTTCGGAATGGACAAGGCGTGGGCGGGCATGGCAAGGCTCCTGCGGCGGCTGTGGACAACAATGCAATCCTCGCCCTCCTGTCGCGACAGAGACAAGTCATGAATACCCCGGTTCTTACAATCGAAGAGCGAAACAACATCGAGGCCGGCGCTTGGTTTGCCAAACTCTCTCCCACGCTGCGCAACGCCATCCTCGAGCGCTCCCGGGTGCGCCGGCTCACCGATGGCGCGTCGCTGGCGGCGCGCGGCGCGCAGGCCGAGGAGTGGTGCGGCGTGGCACGCGGTGCGATCCGCATCAGCTCGGTCAGCCTGTCGGGCAAGCAGGTCACGCTGACCTACGCCGAGCCCGGCGTCTGGTTCGGCGACATCGCGCTCTTCGACGGGCTGCCCCGCACCCACGATGCCGATGCCCACGGCGAGACCACCTTGCTCGTCGTGCGCAAGCCCGACTTCAAGGCCTTGCTCGACCAGCATGTCGAGCTGTACGAAGCCTTGCTGCGCCTGAACTGCCGTCGCCTGCGCCTGATGTTCGACCACTTCGAGGATCTCAACACGCGCCCGCTGCAGGCGCGCCTGGCGCGGCAGCTGCTGCTGCTGGCCAAGAGCTACGGCATCGCGCAGGGCGAGGAGATCCGCATCGGACTCGCGCTCGCGCAGGAAGACCTGGCGCAGTTGCTGGGCGCGTCGCGCCAGCGCGTGAACCAGGAATTGAAGAGTTTCGAGCGCGAAGGCGTGCTGCGCGTCGAGCCGACCCGGCTCGTGGTGCTCTCGCGCGAGAAGCTGCTCGCGGCCGCGGAACGCTGACCCGCCCCTGAATCAAGGACCCACGATGGAACAGTTCACCGGCACCCGCCCCGTTGCGGCCAGCCACGCCTTCGATGCGGCGGCGCTCGAGGCCTGGCTGCGGCGCGAGATGCCCGGCTTTTCCGGCCCGCTCACCGTCGAGCAGTTCAAGGGCGGCCAGTCCAACCCCACCTACAAGCTCGTGACGCCCGGGCGCAGCTACGTCATGCGCAGCAAACCCGGGCCGGCGGCCAAGCTGCTGCCTTCGGCGCACGCGATCGAGCGCGAGTTCCGGGTCATGAAGGCGCTCGGCGCCACCGACGTGCCGGTGGCGCGAATGGAACTGCTGTGCGAGGACGAGTCGGTCATCGGCCGGGCCTTCTACCTCATGGAGTTCATGGACGGGCGCGTGTTCTGGGAGCAGTCGCTGCCGGCGCTGGCGCGGCCCCAGCGCAGCGCGGTCTACGACGAGATGAACCGCGTCATCGCAGCGCTGCACAACGTCGACGTGGCGGCGGTGGGCCTTGCCGACTACGGCCGCCCTGGCAACTATTTCGAACGCCAGATCGGGCGCTGGAGCAAGCAGTACGCGGCCTCGGCGACCGAGCTTATCCCCGAGATGGACCGCCTGATCGACTGGCTGCCGGCGCATGTGCCGGCGAGCGCGCTCGACCCCACTCAGGTCTCGATCGTGCACGGCGACTACCGGCTCGACAACCTCGTCTTCCACCCGAGCGAACCGCGCATCATCGCCGTGCTCGACTGGGAGCTCTCGACCATCGGCCACCCGCTGGCCGACTTCAGCTACCACTGCATGGCCTGGCACATTCCGCCCGGCACCTTCCGCGGCATCGGCGGGCTCGACTTCGCCGCGCTCGGCATCCCCGACGAGGCGGAATACGTGCGCCGCTACTGCGAGCGCACCGGCCGCCCCGACCCGGCGGCGCTGATGGCCGACTGGAACTTCTACCTCGCCTACAACCTGTTCCGCCTGGCCTCGATCACGCAGGGCATCGCCAAGCGCGTGGTCGACGGCATCGCCTCGAGCGCGCAGGCGCGCACGACCGGCGCGGCGACGCGGCCACTGGCCCAGATGGCCTGGCGCTTCGCCGAGGCCGCTGCCTGACAGGATTCCTCCCACCGACACCCAAAGGAGACCCGCATGGACTTCAGCTATTCCGCCAAGACGCAGGGGCTGCGCGAGCGCGTCCAGGCCTTCATGGACGAGCACGTCTACCCGGCCGAGGGCCGCTACTGGGCCGAGATCCAGGCCAACACCGAGGCCGGCAAGCGCTGGACCCCGCTCGCCTTGATCGAGGAACTCAAGCCGAAGGCGCGCGCCGCGGGCCTGTGGAACCTGTTCCTGCCCGAGAGCGAACTCGGCGCCGGGCTGCTGAACCAGGAATACGCGCCGCTGGCCGAAATCATGGGCGCCGTGCCCTGGGCGAGCGAGGTGTTCAACTGCTCGGCACCCGACACCGGCAACATGGAAGTGCTGGTGCGCTACGGCAGCGCCGAGCACAAGAAACGCTGGCTCGAGCCGCTGCTGCGCGGCGAGATCCGCAGCGCCTTCGCGATGACCGAGCCCGCGGTGGCCTCGTCGGATGCCACCAACATCGAGGCGCGCATCGAGCGCGACGGCGACGACTACGTCGTCAACGGCCGCAAGTGGTGGACCAGCGGCGCCGGCGACCCGCGCTGCGCCATCTTCATCTTCATGGGCAAGACCGACCCGGCCGCGCCCCGGCATTCGCAGCAGTCGATGATCCTGGTGCCGCGCGAAGCCCAGGGCATCACGGTCGTGCGCCCGCTCAGCGTCTTCGGCTACGACGACGCGCCGCACGGCCACATGGAGGTCGACTTCACGAACGTGCGCGTGCCGGCCTCGAACATCCTGCTCGGCGAAGGCCGCGGCTTCGAGATTGCGCAAGGCCGCCTCGGCCCGGGCCGCATCCACCACTGCATGCGCCTCGTCGGCCTGGCCGAGCGCGCCTTGAAGCTGATGTGCGAGCGCGCGGTCAGCCGCACCGCCTTCGGCAAGACCATCGCCCAGCAGACGGTCACGCAGGAACGCATCGCCGAGGCGCGCTGCCGCATCGAGCAGGCGCGATTGCTCACGCTCAAGGCGGCCTGGATGATGGACGTGGCCGGCAACAAGAGCGCGAAGGCCGAGATCGCGATGATCAAGGTCGTGGCGCCGAACATGGCCTTGCAGGTCATCGACTGGGCGATGCAGGTCTTCGGCGGTGCCGGCATGTGCCAGGACACGCCGCTGGCCAACTTCTATGCCGGCGCGCGCACGCTGCGTTTTGCGGACGGCCCGGACGAGGTGCACCGCAACGCGATCGCCAAGATCGAACTCGGCAAGGTCCAGCCGCGCGCCTGAGGCCCTGCGGCGACGGCCTTATTTCGGGTCGTCGCCCGGGGTCGAGGGCAGATCGCTCGCGCCCCAGAGGCTGGGCGACGAATGCGGCGCGCCCAGATCCGCCAGGCGCATGTCGCCCACGCGCTGGGCCTCGTGCGCAGCGGTCTCGAACAAGGCGATGGCATGGGTCAGCACGCGCACATCGGGCTCGGCGAGCGCGGTGCGCAGCGTCAGGCGGCCGCGCGCGATCATGAGCACGAGCGGGGTTTCGGGCGCGACGGTCGAGGCCTCGAGCGCGGCCGCGAACGGCCCTTCGAGCCATTGCACGATCCAGGGCTTGTAGCTCGCGAGCGCGACCCAGCGTTCGCGCAAGGCCCCCATCTCGGCGGCGCCGAGCTTGGGGAACATCACGAGCCAGCGCATCTCGGGAGGGGTCTCTGTGTCGATGCGGGTCTGCACGCCTTCGACGTACTGGTCGAAGACCTCGGCCTCCATCTGCTCCTGCAAGGCACGGTTCATGACCACCGCCTGCAGGTCGACGGGCAGGCCGAGTTCGCAGCGCACGCGCAGTTCGGCCCCGCTGATGTAGTCGCGC
>JAGWTS010000060.1 GCA_028868875.1 Burkholderiales bacterium
CACAACATCGAAGAATCCACCCTCGACACCACGCGCATCGACGACGTGCGCATCGCCGCCGTGCGGGCCCTGGTCTCGCCCGCGCTGATCCTCGAAGAGCTGCCGGTCACGCCGGCGGTCGAAGGCCTGGTCGAGGCCACGCGCACCGACATCGGCGCGGTGCTGCACGGCCGCGACGACCGCCTCGTCGTCGTCGTCGGCCCTTGCTCGATCCACGACGCCGACGCCGCGCTGGCCTACGCGCGCATGCTGCAGCCTCTGGCGCGCCAGCTCGCCGGCGAGCTGATCGTCGTCATGCGCGTCTATTTCGAGAAGCCGCGCACCACGGTGGGCTGGAAGGGCTTCATCAACGACCCGCGCCTGGACGGCAGCTTCCGCATGAACGAAGGCCTGCGCCGCGCGCGCGAGCTGCTGATCCGCATCACCGAGCTCGGCCTGCCGGCGGGCAGCGAGTTCCTCGACCTGCTCTCGCCGCAGTACATCTCCGACCTCATCGCCTGGGGCGCGATCGGCGCGCGCACGACCGAAAGCCAGAGCCATCGCCAGCTCGCCTCGGGGCTGTCGTGCCCGGTCGGCTTCAAGAACGGCACCGACGGCAGTGTCCAGGTCGCGGCCGACGCGGTGCTGGCCTCGGCCGCGTCGCATTCGTTCATGGGCATGACCAAGATGGGGGTGGCGGCGATCTTCGAGACCCGCGGCAACCCCGACGGCCACATCATCCTGCGCGGCGGCAAGGCGCCCAACTACGACGCTGCCCATGTCGATGCCGCCTGCGCGGTGCTGAAGAAGGCGGGCCTGGTCGAGCAGGTCATGATCGACTGCTCGCACGCCAACAGCGCCAAGCAGCACCGGCGCCAGATCGAGGTCGCGGCCGATGTCGCCGCGCGCATCGCCGCCGGCGAGCGCCGCATCATCGGCCTCATGGTCGAAAGCCATCTCCACGAAGGACGGCAGAACCTCGTCCCGGGCCAGCCGCTGGCGCATGGCGTCTCGATCACCGACGCCTGCATCGGCTGGGTCGACACCGAACCGCTGCTGCACGCGCTCGCCGCGGCGGTGCAGAAGAGACGCCCGGGGTGAACCGGCCCTACAAGATCCCGCGCTCGGTGCTGGTGGTCATCCACCGGGCCGACGGCCAGGTGCTTCTGATCGAGCGCGCCGACCACCCCGGCTACTGGCAAAGCGTCACCGGTTCGCTCGACCGCGAGGACGAAGCCCCGGCGGCCGCGGCCTGGCGCGAAGTCGGCGAAGAAACCGGAATCAGCGAAGGCCGGCTCGAAGACTGGCAGCTCGAGAACGTCTACGAGATCTATCCTGTCTGGCGCCACCGATATGCGCCGGGCGTGACCCACAACACCGAGTCCGTGTTCGGCCTCGAGGTGGCGCCGGGCAGCGTGGTGCGCCTCAATCCGCGCGAACACCTGCGCCATGAATGGCTGCCCTGGCGCGAGGCCGCCGACCGCTGCTTCTCGCCGAGCAACGCCGAGGCCATACTCCAGTTGCCCCGATTCAGCACCCTGAAGTGACCCGCATCACGCCGTTGCTATCGTCGATGACGCCTTCGCAGGCCGCCGCGGCGGGCGTGCTGCGCGTGGCCACCTACAACATCCACAAGGGCGTGCGCGGGGTCGGGCGCATCAAGCGGCTCGAGATCCACAACCTCGGCCAGGCGGTGGAGGCCTTCGGCGTCGACCTCGTGTTCCTGCAGGAAGTGCGGCTGTTCAACACCCGCGATGCGCGCCGCTTCGACCAGACCTGGTTCGGCTGGCCCGAGGAAGGCCAGGCCGAGTTCCTCGCCCCCGAGGGCTACCAATGGGCCTACCGCAGCAATGCCATCACGCGCCACGGCGAGCACGGCAACGCGCTGCTCTCGCGCTGGCCGATCGGCGACATCGGCCACCGCGACGTGAGCGACCACCAGTTCGAGCAGCGCGGCCTGCTCCACGTGCCGGTGCACTGGGGCGGCCAGGTGCTGCACACGGTGGTGGTGCATTTCGGCCTCGTCCACCGCAGCCGGATGCGCCAGGTCGAGCGCCTGGCGCATTTCGTCCAGTCCGAGATTCCGGCCGACGAGCGCCTCATCGTCGCCGGCGACTTCAACGACTGGGGCGAGCGCCTGGACGGGCCGATGGCCGAGCTCGGCCTCGTGCGCGCCGTGGCGCCGGCAGGCGAGCGCGCCGATCGCCTGACGTTCCCGTCGCTGGCGCCGGTGTTCGCGCTCGACCGCTTCTACCTGCGTGGCATGGCCTGCCGTTCGACCAAGGTGCCGCGCGGCGTGGCCTGGGCGCGCATGTCCGACCACCTGCCCCTGGTCGCCGAGCTGGTGCCGCTTTGACCGCGCAGGCCGCGCCCGGCGCCGGATCCAGGGCCGGCGCGTGAACCCGAACCCGCGCGCCGAGCGCCTGGCCTGGGCCTGGGGCGGCGTCGGCCGGCCGGCTTTCGTCGGCGGCAACCGGGTCGAGCTGCTGCAGGGCGGCGACGAGCTCTTTCCGCGCATGTGCGCCGCGATCGCGGCGGCCGAGCGCGAGGTCTGGCTCGCGACCTACATCTTCGACGACGACCGCGCCGGCCGGGCCGTGGCACGCGCCCTCAGCGAGGCCGCCGAGCGCGGTGTCGCGGTGCAACTCGTGGTCGACGGCTTCGGCTCGATCAACACCCTGGGCCGGCTGCGCGCCCTGCTCGGCGCGGCGCCGGTGCGGCTGGAGGTGTTCCGCCCGCTCGACCGCTGGTGGGCCTGGCTCCAGCCGGGGCAGATGCGGCGCCTGCACCAGAAGCTGTGCGCGGTGGACGGGCGCTGCGCCTTCGTCGGCGGCATCAACATCCTGGACGACCGCCACGACCCGAACCACGGCTGGTCGGAGGCGCCGCGGCTGGACTTCGCGATCGAGGTCCGCGGCCCGCTCGCGGCCCAGGTCCAGGTCACGGCGCGGGCGATGTGGGCGCGCGCCAACCTCGGCCACGGCTGGCGCGAGGAGTTGCGCAGCGTCCTGCGCAGCGCCGCGCCGGTGGACCAGACGCTGGACCTGCTGCGCCGCCTGCGCAGCCGCGGCCCCCGGCCTGATGCGGGTGCGAGCAGCGAGCCGGTGGCGGCGGCCTTCGTCGTGCGCGACAGCCTGCGCCAGCGCCGCGCGATCGAGCGCAGCTACATCGAGGCCATCCGCGGCGCGCACACGAGCGTCGACATCGCGGTGCCGTATTTCTATCCCGGCATCGGCTTCAGGCGCAGCCTGCGCCAGGCGGCGGGGCGCGGGGTGCGGGTGCGGCTGCTGCTGCAGGGCAAGATCGACTACCGCATCGCGGCGCTCGCCGCGCGCGTGCTGTACGACGAACTGCGCGCCCACGGCGTGCGCATCTTCGAATACACGCCGGCCTTCCTGCACGCCAAGGTGGCCGTGGTCGACAGCGACTGGGCAACCGTGGGCAGCTCGAACATCGACCCGCTCTCGCTGCTGCTCAACCTCGAGGCCAACGTCGTCGTGCGCGACCAGGGCTTCGCACGCGCCCTGGACGCCAGGCTCGAGCAGGCCCTTGCGGTGTCGCAGGAGGTGAGCGGGGCGCCGGCGCGCCGTGGTTGGCGCGGCTGGCTGCAACGCGGCTTCGTGGCCTGGTGCGCCACCCTGTACCTCCGGCTTGCCGGCATCAGCGGCCGCTATTGAGCCGCGCGTCGGGGCCGGGGTGTGAAGCGCGTCGAACGGCAGCGCCGTCGAAGGCGTTCAGCCGATGCGGCGCGGCAGCGGTCCGAAGCGGTTGGCCTGCGGCGTGCCGCGCTTGAAGCCGTTGTCGACCAGCATCCAGAGCCAGCCCACGACCGGCACGAGCGAGATCAGCACCCACCAGCCGGAGCGGTCGCGGTCGTGCCAGCGCTTGGCCGAGATCGCGATCGCGGGCCAGGCCAGCAGCACGTCGACCACGGTGACGAAGATTTCGCTGCGCACGCGCGCGATGTCGAGCAGGGCGCGCACGAAGACGTTGAGTGCGCCCAGCGCAAGCACGCCGCAGAGCCAGAAGTCGCGCCGGCCGAGGCGGCCGCGCGGGTCGAAGAACAGGCGCAGCGGCGTCGGGTCGTCGTCGGGCAGGAGCGGTTGCATGGGGCCCGATTGTCGCCCGGCGCGCAGCAACTTCGCGGTGGAATGCGCAGGTTACGCTCGCAACCGTTGCCACTTTGCCCGGAACCCGTCCATGCCCAGCGCGCGCAAGTCCCCCGCCCCGTGCCCCGTCGACCTGGCCTTGCAAGGCGGCGGCTCGCACGGCGCCTTCACCTGGGGCGTGCTCGACCGCCTGCTCGAGGACGAGGCGATCGCGATCGACGGCATCTCGGGCACCAGCGCCGGTGCGCTCAACGCCGGGGTGCTGGCCAGCGGCTACGCCCGCGGCGGGCGCGCCGGGGCGCGGGCCGCGCTCGAAGCGTTCTGGCGCGACGTGGCCGGCGCCGGCGGCTGCTTCGGCGCCGCGCGCGCCGCTCCGACCGCAGCGGGCCTGGCCGGTTTCAACCTCGACGCCAACCCCTTCTACCAGTGGTTCAGCCACCTCTCGCAGGCCTTCAGCCCGTACCAGCTGAACCCGCTGGACATCAACCCCTTGCGCGACCTGACGCGGCGCCACGTCGACGAGGCGGCGCTGCGCTCGGGCCCGCTCACGGTCTTTGTCACGGCCACGGCGGTTCGAACCGGCCAGCCGCGCGTGTTCCAGGGCACCGATCTCTCGGTCGACGCGCTGCTCGCCTCGTGCTGCCTGCCGCAGGTGTTCCAGGCCGTCGAGATCGACGGCGAGGCGTATTGGGACGGCGGCTACAGCGGCAACCCGGCCATCTGGCCGCTGATCTACAACACCCCGGCGCTCGACGTCGTGCTGGTCCAGATCAACCCGCTGGTGCGGCCCAAACTGCCGCAGAGCGCCGACGAGATCGCCGACCGTGTGAACGAGATCACCTTCAACGCCGGGCTCGTCGCCGAGATGCGCGCCATCGCCTTCGTCCAGCGCCTGGTTGGACAGGGCCGGCTCGATGCGGGCGAGTACAAGAGCCTGCGCCTGCACATGATCGCCGACCAGAAAGGGCTGGCGCCGCTGGACCAGTCGAGCAAGCTCAACACCGCCTGGCCGTTCCTGCAGGACCTGCACCGCATGGGGCGCGCCGCCGCGGCGCGCTGGCTCGCGGCCCACGGCGGCGACGTCGGGCAGCGCTCGACGCTGGACATTGCCCACAGTTTTCTCTCGCCGCGCCAGGCCGATCCGCCGCGCCAGGAGTGAGGTGCCCGGCTCGCCGACGGAAGCGGCGCGGGCTTGATCCGGCGCGGTGCCGGTTTGGCGCCGCGCTGGGGATAATCAAGCGCCAAGAGCCCCTGGAGATACGCGATGAAGATCCTGCTTGCCGTCGACGGCACCCCTGCTTCGCTGGCGGCGGTGCGCCATGCGCTGCGCATGCGCCGCGAAGGGCTCGCAAGCGAGTTCGTGCTCGCCAACGTGCAGGAGCCGCCCTCGCTGTACGAGGTGGTCGTCGCCCACGACGCCGACGTGCTGTCGCAGGTGCGGCGCAGCGCCGGTGCCGACCTGCTGGCGCCGGCCGAGGCCCTGCTCGAAGCCGAGGGCGCCTCCTGGGAAAGCGAAGTGGCGGGCGGCGACCCCGGGCACGTGCTGGTCGACCTGGCCGAGAACTACGGCTGCGATGCGGTCGTCATCGGCATCGGCCCGGGGGCACCCGGGCCGGTGGTGCAGGCGCTCATGGCGCACAGTCCGGTGCCGGTGACGCTGGTGCGCATGCCGGAACCGGAGCCCGAATCGGATTCGGAGTCCGAGCTCCCGGCGGCTTGAAGGGCGGAGCCGCTCAGCCGTTCGCTGCCTCGGCCTCGAGCGGGGTCGACTGAACCCGGCGCAGGCTCTCGACGAGCAGCTCGTCGCCGTAGGGCTTGCCCAGCAGCACGGTCACTCCGGCCGCCGCGGCCGCGGCCTGGAGGCGGTCGTCGGCAGCGGTAATCATGATGATCGGGATGTGCGCGGTGGCGCGGTCGGCGCGCAGCCGGCGCGTGAGTTCGAAGCCATCCATGCCGGGCATCTCGACGTCGGTGATGACGATGTCCGGGGTTTCGGCGGCCAGCTTGCGCAAGGCGTCTTCGCCGTCTTCGGCGAGCACGAAGCGGTAGCCATGCTGGGCCAGCAGTCGGCTCGTCTTCACGCGCACGACCTTGGAGTCGTCGGCCACCATCACCAGGGTCTGCCCGGGCGGCCGCGGCAGGTCGGCGCGGGCGGATTCTGGGTCCGCAGACGCGGCGCGGGCCTGCTCGGCGGCACGGCGCTCCCGCTCGGCTTGCTGCGCGGCTTCGAGCCGGGCCTGCGCCTCGCGCTCAGCCGCAGCCCGGCGTTCGTGCTCGGCCCTGCGCCGTGCTTCGGCCTCGGCCTGGCGCCGCGCCTCGATTTCGGCCAGGCGCTGCGCTTGGGCTTCGCGCGCGGCTTGTGCCGCAAGCTCGGCCTGGGCCTGGGCCTGGGCCTCGGCCTCGGCCTCGGCCTCGCGTTCGGCTGCGGCGGCGGCGCGCGCGGCCTGTTCCTGGCGCTCGGCTTCGGCGCGGCGCAGGTCCTGCGCTTCGAGTTCGGCCGCGGCCGCGCGTGCGGCCTGTTCCTGGCGCTCGGCTTCGGCGCGGCGCAGGTCTTGCACCTCGCGTTCGGCCGCTGCGGTACGCGCCGCCTGCGCCTGAATTTCGGCCTCGGCCTGGCGCCGGTCCTCGGCTTCGCGCTCGGCGTGCGCCTGGGCCGCAGCGCGGCGCCCGGCTTCGGCCTCGCGCTCGAGTTCGGCTTCGCGGTGGATCTGCGCCAGCCGCTTCAACTCGTCCTGCGCCTCGAGATCGTCCGCGGAGCGCAGATCCTCCTGCTCGCGCGCCCGTTCGGCGGCGGCCTGTTGCGCCTGTTGCCGGGCCAGGCGCTGGGCCTGCAGGTTTTCCGCGAGTTCGGCGGCGCGTTCGCGCGCTAGCGCCTGGGCTTGGACGTCGGCCTCGCGGCGTGGCGCCAGGGCAGGGGCGTCGGGCGCGGCAGCGGTCGCGGAGTCGGCGCGCCTGCGGGTGCTGCGGCGCCGGCGCAGGGCCAGGCCGGCGAGGACGACCAGCAACAGCACGACGGCAAGGCCGACCGACAACCAAATTGTTTCCATACCCGTCCGGCCCCCGTGGCACCGGGAGCGGCAAATCAGCGCAGGAACGAATATACCGGGCCGGCTCGACATGCGAAGGGCCGAATTGGCCGGTCGAGCGCCCGTCAATCGGCATTTCGGACGAGGCCGCGCCGCCGCGACCGCGCCCGAATGGCCCTACAGCAATGGCCCTACAGCTTGTGCGTCGACAGCAGGATGCTGGTCTCGGTCTGGGCGATGCCGTCGACGAGGCGGATCGTGCCGAGCACGCGGTCGAAGGCCTCGAGCGTCTCGGCCTGGATCTCGGCCACGATGTCCCAGCGCCCGTTGGTGGTGTGCAAGGCGTTGACGTTGGGGTGCCCGCGCAAGGCCGCCAGCACGTCGGGGCCGCGGTTGCCTTCGACCGCGATCGTCATCAGCGCCCGGATGCGGTGCGCCTCGGCCTGGGGTTTCAGGCGCAGGGTGTAGCCGACGATCACCCCTTCGCGCTCCAGCCGCGCGAGGCGGTTCTGGACCGTGCCGCGTGCCACCTTCAGCTTCTTCGCGAGCAGCGCCACGGGAGTGCGGGCGTCGTCGCGCAAGAGGCCGATGAGTTCGCGGTCGGTGTCATCGAGATTGATCATTTCGTCAGTGACCCTTGTCGAAGTGATCAGGATACCGAACTTTTCGATCAAGGCTCCGGCTTCCGCCTGGCGTCGCTCCTGGCGAGACTTCTTCTCGGGCCGACCCCGGCCGCAAACCACGCTTCGGAGACACCCCATGACCCGCTTCATCGACGTTCCCGCCCTGGCCCGTCTGGTCCGCCATGTCGGCGTCGACCGCTTCCTCGCCGAACTGGCGCGGACCATCGAGCAGGACTTCCTGCGCTGGGAGGCGTTCGACAAGTCGGCGCGCGTCGCCAGTCACTCGGCGCTCGGCGTGATCGAGTTGATGCCGGTCGCCGACGCCGAGCGCTACGGCTTCAAGTACGTCAACGGCCATCCGCGCAACACCGCGCGCGGCCTGCCCACGGTGATGGCCTTCGGCGTGCTCGCCGAAGTGGCCACCGGGCTGCCGCTGCTGCTGTCCGAACTCACGCTGACGACGGCCTTGCGCACTGCCGCCACCTCGGCCGTGGCGGCGCGCGCCCTGGCGCGGCCCGGCTCACGCTCGATGGCCTTGATCGGCAACGGCGCGCAAAGCGAATTCCAGGCCCTGGCTTTCCACCACCTGCTGGGCATCGACGAGTTGCGCGTCTTCGACATCGACCCCGCGGCCACCGACAAGCTGCAGCGCAACCTCGCCACGACCCCCGCGCTGCGCGTTCTGCGCGCCGCGTCGGTCGCCGACGCCGTGCGCGGCGCCGACATCGTGACGACGGTGACCGCCGACAAGGCGCGCGCGACGATCCTGACGCCTGAAATGATCGAGCCCGGCATGCACCTCAACGCCGTCGGGGGCGACTGCCCGGGCAAGACGGAACTGCACGCCGAGATCCTGCACGGCGCCCGGGTCTGCGTCGAGTACGAGCCCCAGACCCGGATCGAGGGCGAGATCCAGCAACTGGCGGCGGACTTCCCCGTGGTCGAGCTCTGGCGGGTTCTCGCCGGCCAGGCCGAAGGCCGCCAGCGCGAAGCGCAGGTGACGGTGTTCGATTCGGTCGGCTTCGCGCTCGAGGACTTCTCGGCGCTGTGCTACGTCGAGCGCCTGGCGCGCGAGCTCGGCATCGGCCAGGACGTGGACCTGGTGCCGCGCGCCGGCGACCCGAAGGACTTGTTCGGCCTCGCCCAAGGCCCGCGCGCCGGTCTGCGGCGCGCCGCCTGAAGGGGCCGGTGCGATGGGCCGCATCGTCTCGATCCAGGCCCCGGCCGCGGTCGTCATGGTGCGCCCGCGGCGCTTCCACCCGAACCCGCAGACCGCGGCCGACAACGCCTTCCAGCGCGAAGCCACGAGCGGCGCCGCTGCGGCCATCGCCCGCGCCGCCTTCGACGAAGTCAGCCGCGCCGCCTACACCGCGCGCTCGAACCGTGCCGACCCGGTGGCGCTGGAGCGCTTCTGCACCCATTTCAACTTCGAGCCGATGGCCTTCGACAGCGCCGACGCCGGCGGGCGGCCGGTCTATCACACCAACGCGATGATGTCGGTGGCGACCGAATTCGCACTCGTGGGCCTGGATCTCGTCACCGATGCGGCCCGGCGCGCCTGTTGCCCCTGGCGGTGCCGACCGTCGAGCTCGCCGGCGGCTCGGTAAGCTGCATGCTCGCCGGCATCCACCTGGCGCGGCGCTGAGACGCGAGACCCATTTCTCGGCGCGGCGAGCCTGCCGGCGTTACGCTCGGGTTCCCCGCCACTTGGAGACACGATGATGGACCGATCCGATTCTGGCGCACCGAACCGCCGCCGCGCACTCATGCGCCTGGCGCAATGGACACAAGGCGCTGCGCTCGGCCTGGCATTCGCCGAGCCGGCGCTCGCCCGTGCCACCAAGGCCGAGGACACCTACGACGAAGATTCGGTGCTGAAGGCCGCCACCGACTTCTTCGGCCAGACCACCGAAGGCCTGGCCCAGGTCATCGCCAAGGTGTTCAAGGAACAGGGCCGGCCCAACGCCTACATCCGCGGCCAGGAGGCATCGGCGGCGCTGACGATCGGGCTGCGCTACGGCGACGGCGAGCTGTCGATGAAGTCGGGCGCCGGCGAAAGGGTCTTCTGGGCCGGGCCGTCGGTCGGCTTCGACGCCGGGGCCAACGCCTCGAAGGTCTTCACGCTGGTCTACCACCTGCCGAGCCCGGGCGCGATCTACCGCCGATTCCCCGGCGTCGACGGCAGCTTCTACTGGATCGGCGGCGTCGGCGTGAACTACCAGCGCGCCGGCGGCATCACGCTGGCGCCGATCCGCCTGGGTGTCGGGCTGCGCGCCGGCGCCAGCATCGGCTACCTGCACTACCGGCGCAGCAAGTCCTACAACCCGATCTGAGCGCCCCCAGGGCCGGGCTTTGCTCGAGCCGCCCGCGGGCGTGCGAGCAAAGCCCGCAGGCCGGCGCGCGTGACTTCACCCGGACCAGGGTTCGTTCACCCTTTGCGATGCCGATTCATGGCTGCACCTGCCGCATGGCGGCGTCGACGGCTTCGAGCACGAGGTCACCGAGGCCATGCGCTGCAGCGCCGGCGGTGCCGTCGAAAGCCCCTTGATGCCGCACCAGGAATCGCTGGCCATGGCACAGGAACTCGACACGCTGCGCGAGATCGCGGGCGTGCGTCCGGCGCCGGAACCGACGCCCGCCGTCGCTGAGGGAAGCGATCGATGAAGCTGCCGCTGAGCGCCTTCGTGCCCGAGGCGAGCCGGCTCGCCCTGGGCTGCATGGGCCTGGGCGGTCCCGCGGAAGAGTCGCCGATCGCCGAAACCCATGTCGCCCAGGCGCAGGCGGCGCTCGAGGCCGCGCGCGAGATCGGCATCACCTTGTTCGATCATGCCGACATCTACCGCCGCGGCAACGCCGAGCGGGTGTTCGGCGAACTGTTCCGACGCCGGCCTTCGCTGCGCGACGGCATCGTGCTGCAGACCAAATGCGGCATCCGCTTCGCCGACGCCGCCGGCCCGGGCCGCTACGACTGCTCGCGCGAACACCTCCTGGCCGCGGTCGACGCCAGCCTGGCGCGGCTGCAGACGGACCGCATCGACATCCTGCTGCTGCACCGTCCCGACCCGCTGATGGAGCCGGACGAGGTGGCCGAGGCCTTCAGCCGCCTGCGCGCCAGCGGCAAGGTGCGCCATTTCGGCGTCTCGAACCTGCGCGCCGGCGCGCTGCGCTGGCTGCAGCAGGCGCTGGCGGCGCCGCTCGTCGCCAACCAGCTCGAGATGAGCCTGCTCGCGCACGACTGGCTCGACCATGACACCTGCTTCAACGACACCCAGGGCGCGGGCGGGCTGGACTGGTCCGACACCTTGCAGCACTGCATGGCCGCGGGCATCCAGCTCCAGGCCTGGGGGCCGCTGGCCAAGGGCTGGCTCAGCGGCGCGCTGCCCGACGACGCGGGCGCGGCGGTGCGCGCGACGGCCGCGCTGGTCGGCGAGATCGCGCAGCGCCATGCGGTGGCGCGCGAAAGCATCGTGCTGGCCTGGCTGCTGCGCCACCCGGCGTGCATCCAGCCCGTCATCGGCACGAAGCAGGCCGAGCGCATCCGCGCCTGTGGCGCCGCCACCCGGGTCGCGCTCAGCCGCGAGGAGTGGTTCGCGCTCCACGTGAGCGCGCGCGGCCGCCCCCTGCCTTGACCGGCCCCTCCGCCGGCCCGAGGGCGCCGGCTGCGGGCGACGAGGCCGGCGCTCGAGGGCGCGCCAGCGCCGCCGCAAAGTGCTGCGCCGCGAGTTGCCGCAGCGGGACGTCGATGCCGGCGCGCTGCAGCGTGCGCAGGCCCGCGATCGCCGCCATCAGCTCGACGCAGCGCTGCGCGGGGTCGCCGCGCCGAGGCGCGGCGCGGGCGATGGCCGCGCGCAGCGCCTCGGCGATGCGCGCGAAGCCGGCCTGCACGACCGCGAGCCGGTCCGCATCGCGGGCATGCAATTCGTTGACGCCGTTGGCGAGCAGGCAGCCTCGCCCCGCGAAATTGTCGAGGGCCGCGTCGTCGAGGATCCGCGCGAACGCCTGGTCGAGCCGCTGCCCGGCGAACGCGCGCTCGATCGCGGCGACCTGTTCGTCGACATAGCGCGTCACCGCGAGTTCGAGCAGGGTGTCGCGGTTGCCGATGCACTGGTACATCGACGAGCGCGACAAGCCCGTGGCCTGCAGCAGCTCGCCGACGCTGGTCGAGGCCAGGCCGCCCGACCAGAAGGCCTGCATCGCGGCGTCGACGACGGCGCGTTCATCGAATTCGCGTGGGCGGGTCATCGGCGGGGCTTCGGAGGGTTCTGCACGATACGGGAACGACTGGTACAGTATAGAGCTTCACGGTCGCCGCGGGCGATGCTGCGGGGGCCGATGCGGCGCGTCCGCTGCGGATGTCCCGGCGCGGCGCTGCTCCGGCCGACGCGCCGCGGCGGCTGCCGCAAACCTTCATCCTTCGTCGAAATTCATCTCTCAAGAATGGGTACGCCATGTTGTTTGACCCTGTCTCGATCCGCTCGCTTTCCTTGAACAACCGCGTCGTCATGGCGCCGATGACGCGCAGCCGGGCGGTCGACGCGAACACGCCGAACGCCTTGATGGCCGAGTACTACGGCCAGCGCGCCAGCGCGGGGCTGATCGTCACCGAAGGCACCTCGCCTTCGCCCAACGGGCTGGGTTACGCGCGCATCCCGGGCCTGTTCAACGCGGCCCAGGTGGCGGGCTGGAAGCAGGTCACCGACGCGGTGCACGCCCGCGGCGGCCGCATCGTGGTCCAGCTCATGCACACCGGGCGGGTCAGCCATCAGGCCAACCTGCCCGCCGGCGCCGAGGTGATCGGCCCCACGGCCGCCACGCTGGCCGGCGAGATGTACACCGACGGCCAGGGCATGCAGCCGCATACCCCGCCGCGGGCAATGGCCGAGGCCGACATCGCGCACGCCATCGCCGAGTACGCCCAGGCCGCGCGCCTGGCGGTCGAGGCCGGTTTCGACGGGGTCGAGATGCACGCCGCCAACGGCTACCTGATCGAGCAGTTCCTGAACGCCAACGTCAACACCCGCACCGACGCCTGGGGCGGCAGCGCGGCCGGGCGCAACCGCTTCGCGATCGAGGCGGTGCGCGCCGCAGCGGCGGCGATCGGCGCCGAGCGCGTCGGCGTGCGGCTGTCGCCCTACGGTGTCTTCAATGCCACCGGCGGCTTCGACGGCGTCGAGCCCCAGTACCTCGAACTGGTGCGCGCGTTCTCGGCCGCGGGCCTGCTCTACGTCCACGTGCTCGACCATTCGGCGATGGGCGCGCCGGCGGTCCCGGCGGCCTTCAAGCGCGCGCTGCGCGATGCCTTCGAGGGTCCCTTCATCCTGGGCGGCGGCTTCGACGCCGCCAGCGCCGAGGCGGCGCTGCAGGCCGGCGAAGCCGACCTGATCGCCTTCGGCCGCGCGATGCTGGCCAACCCCGATCTGGTCGAGCGCATGCGCCGCAAGGCCGCGCTGAACGCGCCCGACATGGCGACCTTCTACACCCCGGCCGCCGCCGGCTACACCGACTACCCGGCGCTGGCCTGAGCCGGTTCGGTATTTCACACAAAGGCAAGCCATGAAAACGCGTGTGCTGGGCAAGGGCGGACTGACGGTCTCGGCGATCGGCTACGGCTGCATGGGGCTGAACCACGGCTACGGCCCCGGCCCGGGCCGCGCGGCCGCGGTCGCGCTGATCCGCGAAGCGGTCGACCTCGGCGTCAGCTTCTTCGACACGGCCGAGGTCTACGGGCCTTACACCAACGAAGAGATCGTCGGCGAGGCGCTGCGGCCCGTGCGCAGCCAGGTCGTCATCGCGACCAAGTTCGGCATGAAGATCGTCGACGGCGCGATGGCCGGCACCGACAGCCGGCCGCAGCAGATCCGGCGCGTCGCCGAGGCTTCGCTGCGGCGCCTGGGCATCGACGCGATCGACCTCTTCTACCAGCACCGGGTCGACCCCGCGGTGCCGATCGAAGACGTCGCGGGCACCGTGCGCGACCTCATCGCCGAAGGCAAGGTGCGGCATTTCGGCCTCTCGGAGGCCGGCGCGCAGACGGTGCGCCGCGCCCATGCGGTACAGCCGGTGAGCGCGCTGCAGAACGAGTATTCGCTGTGGACCCGCGATGCCGAGACGAACGGCATCTTCGAGGTCTGCGCGGAGCTCGGCATCGGCCTCGTCGCCTTCAGCCCGCTCGGGCGCGGCTTCCTGACCGGGGCGATGGGCGCGGACACGGCGATCGCCGCCGACGACTTCCGCCACCAGCTGCCGCGCTTCGCGCCGCAGGCGATGGCGGCCAACCAGGCCCTGGTCGAGCTGCTGCGGCGGATCGCGGGCCCGATGGCGGCGACGCCGGCGCAGGTGGCGCTGGCCTGGATCCTGGCGCGCAAGCCGTGGATCGTGCCGATTCCGGGCACGACCAAGCCGCAGCGCCTGCGCGAGAACCTCGCCGCGGCCGAACTCGAACTGAGCGCCGACGACCTGGCCGGGATCGACCGCGCGGCCGCGCAGATCGCGATCGAGGGCGCGCGCTATCCCGAATTCATGCAGGCCGCGACCGGCCGCTGAAGGAGCGAGCACCATGGCTGAACCGATCGGACGGCGCCGCCTCGGGCGCCACGGGCCGGAGAGCTCGGCGCTGGGGCTGGGCTGCATGGCGATGTCGGGGGTCTACGGCCCGGCCGACCGCGCCGAGAGCCTGGCCACGCTGCACGAGGCGGTCGACGCCGGCATCGACCTGATCGACACCGGCGACTTCTACGCGATGGGCCACAACGAGATGCTGATCGGCGAGGCGCTGCGCAGCATCGGCCGCGAGCGCGTGCAGCTGAGCCTGAAGTTCGGCGCCCAGCGCGATCCGGCCGGCGCCTGGCTGGGCTTCGACGCCCGCCCGGCGGCGCTGAAGACGGCGCTGGCCTACAGCCTGCAGCGCCTGGGCACCGACCACGTCGACATCTACCGCCCGGCACGGCTCGATCCGCAGGTGCCGATCGAGGACACGGTGGGCGCGATCGCCGACCTCGTGCGCGCCGGCTGGGTGCGCCACGTCGGCCTGTCCGAGGTCGGCAGCGAGACCTTGCGGCGTGCCGCCGCGGTCCATCCGATCTGCGACCTGCAGATCGAGTACTCGCTGCTGAGCCGCGACATCGAGGCCTCGATCCTGCCGACCTGCCGCGAGCTCGGCATCGCCGTCACCGCCTACGGCGTGCTCTCGCGCGGCCTGATCGGCGGCGCCTGGAGCGGCCCCGGCCCCGGCGACTGGCGTGCCGCGGCGCCGCGCTTTGCCGACGCCAACCTCGCGCACAACCAGCGCCTGCTGCAGCCGCTGCACGAGCTGGCCGCGCAACGCGGGGCCAGCGTCGCGCAGCTGGCGCTGGCCTGGGTGCTGAGCCGGGGCGAGGACATCGTGCCGCTGCTCGGCTCGAGCCGCCGGGTGACGCTGCGCGACGCGCTGCAGGCGCTGCGGCTGCAGCTCGACGAGGCCGAGCTGCGCGGCCTGGACGCGGCGTTCGCGCCCGGCGTGGCAGCCGGCGGGCGCTACGCGCCGGCCCAGCTCGCCCACCTCGACAGCGCGCGCGGCTGAGCCGGCGCGCCCCTACGAACGATCCAACGAAGCAAAGAAGGACGCTCCCCGATGATGCAACGTGAAGACCCGGTCTGGATGATCACCGGCTGCTCGACCGGTTTCGGGCGCGAACTCGCCCGCGAAGTGCTGGCCCGCGGCTGGCGCGCCGTGGTCACGGCGCGCGACCCGGCGCGCGTCGCCGACCTCGTCGCGCTGGCGCCCGAGCGCGCGCTCGCGCTGCGCCTGGACGTGAGCGACCCGGCCGAGGTCGCCGCGGCGGTCGAAGCCGCGCAGCGCCGTTTCGGGCGCATCGACGCGCTCGTCAACAACGCCGGCTACGGCTACCTCGCGGCGATCGAGGAAGGCGAGGACGAGGCCGTGCGCGCGATGTTCGAGACCAACGTCTTCGGCCTCGTCGAGGCCACCAAGGCCGTGCTGCCGGGCATGCGCGCGCAGCGCAGCGGACTCATCGTCAACGTCTCGTCGATCGGCGGTCTGACCGCGTTTGCCGCGACCGGCTACTACCACGCGACGAAGTTCGCGGTCGAGGGCCTGTCGGAATCGCTGGCGCTCGAAGTGCGGCCGCTGGGCATCGACGTGATGATCGTCGAGCCCGGGCCGTTCCGCACGAATTGGGCCGGGCCGTCGATCCAGGAGTCGGCGCTGCGCATCGACGACTACGCCGCGACGGCCGGCGCCCGCCGCAGCCAGACCCATGCGCGCAGCGGCAACCAGGCCGGCGACCCGCAGCGCGGCGCGCGCGCCATCGTCGACGCCGCACTGGCCGAGCGGCCGCCGCTGCACCTGCTGCTCGGCGGCCTCGCCGTCGATGCGGCACGGGCCAAGATCGAGGCCTTGCGCGCCGACATCGACGCCTGGGAGACGACCAGCCGCGGCGCCGATTTCCCGACCGCGTCGGCCTGAGCCTTGCCGTCGGCGATCGGGCGGGCCGGCAGGCCCGCCCGAGAAAAAGGCGGCTGGGGATCGCTCCCCGGAGAACGGGTCCTGTCCCCGCGTGCCGTGCGTGCGGCTGGCGGGACTCGAGCGCGCTACTCGTCGCTGCCGAAGTCCAGCAGCACCTTGCAGCTGTAGCGCGGCTGGCGCTCGGCGATGTCGAAGGCGCCGGCCACGTCGCGGAAGTCGAGCTTGTGGGTGATGATGGCCTCGGGCTGGACGAGGCCGCGCTCGAACCAGTCGATCACGGTCGGGAACATCGCGCTGTTCAGGCGCGAGGCGGCCAGCGTCAGCTCCTTCTTCGTCAGCTCCTGCTGCGGAATCGCCGACGGCGTGGACGAGAAGCCGAGCAGGCCGATGCGCCCGGCCGGCGCCGCCAGGCGCACCGCTTCCTCGAGGATGGAAGGGTGGCCCACGGCGTCGTAGATCAGGGTCGGCCCGCCGTCGACGCCGCGCGCCGCCAGCGCCGCGCCGAGTTCTTCGCGGCCGGTGTTGATGATCTCGTCCTCGGCCGCGCCGCAGCGCCGCGCCAGCGCCAGGCGCTCGTCGAGGTGGTCGGTGATGAAGCAGCGCAGGCCGTACACCTTCTTCAGCACCTGGAGCAGGTTCAGGCCCACCGGCCCGGCGCCGTAGACCAGGGCGACGTCGTCTCCGAGCACGCCGGTGCGCGCGGTCACGTTGGCGGTGACGGCAAAGGGCTCGATGATCGAGGCGCAGGCCTCGGCGATCGCCGCCGGAATGCGGTAGGCGTTGGCCGCCGGGGCGCAGACGTACTGGCTGAAACCGCCGTCGCGGTGCACGCCGAGCACCGAGAGCTTGCGGCAGACATTGCGCCGCCCGAGCCGGCAGGGCTGGCACTGGCCGCAGGCGATGACGGGGTCGACCGCGACGCGCTCGCCGATGCGCGCTTCATCGACCCCGGGGCCGACCGATTCGACGCGGCCGAAGAACTCGTGGCCGATCACGCGCGGGTAGGACACGAACGGGTTCTGGCCGTGGAAGATGTGCAGGTCCGAGCCGCAGATGCCGGCGTAGCGCACGCGCACCCGCAGCTCGCCCGGGCCGGGCTCGGGCAGCGGCAGCTCGCGCAGCACGAGGCGGTTCGGTTGGTCGACGACAACGCTCAGCATGGCGGTCTTTCCTCGGAGTGATTGGGCGGGGGGCAGGGCGGGGCTGTCACCAGTTCCACATCGCGCCGTCGCGCAGCCGCGCCACCGGCAGGTAGGCGCGCTCGTAGGGGTGCTGCGCGGCGAGGGCTTCGTCGATCTCGACGCCGAGCCCCGGCACCTCGTCATCCATCACCAGAAAGCCCTTGTCGAAGCGGTAGGCGTGGGGGAAGACGGCGTCGGTCAGCGCGCTGTGGGGCATCAGCTCCTGGATGCCGAAGTTCGGCGCCCAGAGCCCGAAGTTCACCGCCGCCGCCATGCACACCGGCGACAGGTCGGTGGCGCCGTGGAAGCCGGTGCGCACCTGGTACAGCGCCGCGTAGTCGGCGATGCGCCGCAGATGGGTGATGCCGCCGGCATGGACGAGGGTCGAGCGGATGTAGTCGATGAGCTGTTCGCGGATCAGGTCCTTGCAGTCCCAGACCGAGTTGAAGACCTCGCCCACCGCCAGCGGCGTCGTCGTGTGCTGGCGGATCAGGCGAAAGCTCTCCTGGTTCTCGGCCGGGGTCGGGTCTTCGAGCCAGAACAAGCGGTAGGGCTCGAGGTCCTTGCCCAGGCGCCCGGCCTCGATCGGCGTCAGGCGGTGGTGGGCGTCGTGCAGCAGGTGCACATCGGGCCCCACGGCCTCGCGCACCTTGCGGAAGAGCTCGGGCGTGTGGCGCAGGTACAGGGCGGTGTCCCAGCGTTCTTCGGGCGGCAGGCCTTTCTGCGCCGGCTCGTAAAAGCCCGCGGCGGGGCCGACGCCGTAGACCTTGTCCAGGCCGGGCACCCCCGACTGCACGCGCACCGCCTGGTAGCCGGCTTCGACGTGGCGCCGCACCTCGTCGACGGCTTCCTCGTGGTCGCGGCCGTTGGCGTGGCCGTAGACCATCAACCCGGCGCGGCTGCGCCCGCCGAGGAGGCGGTACACCGGCATGCCGGCGAGCTTGCCCAGGATGTCCCAGAGCGCCATGTCGATGGCGGCGATGGCGGTCATCGTCACCGGGCCGCGCCGCCAATAGGCGCCGCGATACAGGTATTGCCAGATGTCCTCGATGTCGCGCGGGTCGCGCCCGACGAGGCAGGGGAAGACATGCTCTTCCAGATAGGCGCGCACCGCGAGCTCGCGGCCGTTGAGCGTGGCGTCGCCGAGGCCGTGCACGCCGTCGCTGGTCGTGATCTTCACGGTCACGAAGTTGCGCCCCGGGCAGGTGACGATGGTTTGCAGGCGTTCGATCTTCATGCGGCGGCTCGGGGGGAGCGGGTCAGTCGACGAAATAGTCCGGCGCGCGCTCGCGCACCTCGGGCAGATGGCCGCCGATGCGGTCGATGTGGCCGGCCACCGTGGCCCCCAGGCGCGCGAAGTCGCGCGCGGCGAGCTGGGCCAGCAGCTGCTCGTGCTCGGCCAGGGCGCGCCGGGCGTGGATCGCGACGCGGTCGAGCAGCAGCCAGCGCACGCGG
>JAGWTS010000061.1 GCA_028868875.1 Burkholderiales bacterium
CGGTTCCGGGCGCGGACAGGGCCGGCCCGAGCAAGCGTCCGGCAGCGCCACGCCGGCGCAAGCTGCTGCGCGGCCGGCCCGCGACGGCGGTGCACGGCCGCCGCGCGAGGCCGTGAAGGCGGCACCCGGGGCTCCGGCTGAAGCCGCGGCCGCCGGGCCCGCGGCACCGCAACCCGCCGCAGCGGCCTCGGTCGCACCAGACTCTTTCGCACCCAGCGGCGGCGCACCAGCCTCTGTGGCGCCGGCCTCTTTCGCACCAGCCACCGGCGCGACAGCGGCCGACCCAGCAGCGGCCGAAGCCGCCGCGAATCGGCCGCCGCAGAGCGCGGACCCCGAGAACCCGTGAACGCCCCGGCCGCCGCCGCGCCACCGGATGCGGCGGGGTCGAATGCCCGCCTGTTCCTGGCCTTGTGGCCCGACCCGGCGACCGTCGAGGCGATCCTGGCCTGGCGCTCGCAGTGGCTCTGGCCACCGGGCTGCGCCGCGGTCGATCCGGGTCGACTGCACCTGACGCTGCATTTCATCGGCAGCGTCCCCGCCGCGCGCGTCGCCGAAATCGCACAAGGACTGGCCGCGCCCTGCCCGCGTTTCGAGATCGAGTTCGGCAGCGCGCAGGTCTGGCCGCGCGGCATCGCCCTCCTCTCGCCGCTGGCCGTGCCGGCCGAACTCGACGCCCTCCACACCGCGCTCGGGCACCGGCTCGCGGCCCTGGGGCTGGCGCTCGAAGACCGCCCTTACCGGCCCCACGTGACGCTGGCGCGCAAGGCCGCAGCGGCCCGGCCACCTGCGGCCGACGCGGCCTTAGGCTGGGCCGTGCGCGGCTATTCGCTGGTGCGCTCGGCCGGCGGCTACACGCGCATCGCCGACTACGGCTGAGGCAGGCGCACGCGGTAGCCCGAGCGCGCAATGATCTCGCGCACGCGCTCGCTCGCCGCGCGCGGCAGCTCGCCCGCGAGCGCGACCGACACGCCCGCGGCCAGCATGCGCTCGAAGACGGCGCGCAAGTCGCCGCTGCCCAGCGCCTCGATGCGCTCGCGCCGTTCGGCCGCGGGCCGCACCCGGCCGAGGAACATCAGGTCGAGCGCCGCGTCCTCCAGGCGCCGGTGCGGCCGTTCGTGGTCGCGCAGGCGACGCACCGCGAGTTGGCGTCGCGCCCGTTCGAGGTCGAGCGGATCGATCGCCTCGGCCTGGGCCGCGAGCAGGCGCAGCACCTCGGTGAGCAACTCGTCGATCTGCTTCGGCCCGGTCGAGGCCTCGATCACGAACTGGCCGCAGACGTCGAGCACATCCGCCGAACAGGCGCTGTAGTAGGCCAGGCCGCGGCGCTCGCGGATCTGGTCGAGCAGCGGCGAGCTCATGCCTTCGCCGAAGAGCGCCGCCGCAACCTCGCCGCCGTAGTCGTCGTCCGCCAGGGGCGGCAGCGGAAAACCCAGCACCAGATGGGCCTGGCTGCTGCCCGCGTCGCGCTTGCTCGCGATGCCGCCGAGATAGCGCGCCGGCTCGACCCGGTTTTCCTGGCCGCTCGCGAGGCCGCCGAAAGCCGCCTCGGCGGCGCGGACGAGGGCCCCGGGTTCGACGTTGCCGGCGACTCCGACGACGAGGTTGGCGCCGCTGTAGCGCGCGCCGACCCAGGCCACGAGCTCGTCGCGGCTGAAGCGCTCGATGTTGCGCCGCGGCCCGATCACGGCCTGGGCCGCGCCGTGGGCACCGAAGCAGGCCTTGTCGAAGAGCTTGAACGCGGTCGAGACCGGGTCGTCCTCGTCCTCGGTGCATTCGTGCAGCAGCACCTGGCGTTCGCGCTCGAGCTCGGCGGCGGGAAAGCTCGCCCCGCTGACGATGTCGCCCAGCATGGACACGAAGGCCGGCGCATCGGCCGCAAGCCCGCGCATGTGGAAGGCGGTATGGTCCTTGTCGGTGTGAGCGTTGACTTCGGCACCCAGGCGCTCGGCGTCGACGTTGATGCGGCGCGCGTCCCGCGTCGCCGTGCCCTTGAACACCATGTGTTCGACGACGTGGCTGATGCCGTTGAGGGCGCGGCTTTCGTGGGCGCTGCCGGTGCGCACGAAGACGCTGGCGCAGGCCGTCTCGAGCTGCGGCAGGCGGATCACGAGCACGCGCACGCCGTTGGCGAGGCGGGCCTGGTGGACATCGGGTTCGGTCGTCGGCGCCATGGCCGGCCGACTGTACCGCGGCTCCTGCGCCGCCCTGCCGGAACCGCCGGCCCTTGAACGCGGTCCAAACGCCGCCATCTTGCAGGCGCCATCACTCGGGAGTCTCCCGTCCATGAAGATCAAGCATTTCCTCGCCGCCGCCGCCCTCGGCCTGTTGGCATGCGCGGCCTTTGCGCTGCCCAGCGTCGACCAGGTCCAGTCCGAAGTGCGCCAGGGCCACTACGTCCAGGCCGAATCGATGATGAAGGAAGTGGTCACGGCGCGGCCCGACAGCGCGCGCGCCCACTACGTCTATGCCGAAATCCTGGCCCACAACGGCCGCTTCGACGTGGCCGCGCAGGAAGCCGCGCGCGCGCGCCAGATCGACCCCAAGGCGAGCTTCACCGACCCGGCCAAGTTCGCGGCCTTCGAGCAGCTGCTGCAGCGCGAACAGGCCCATGCCTCGCGCTCGCTCTCGCTGGGCACGCCGGCCTTGCCCGCGCTGCAACAACGCGCCCCCGCCTCCAACGGCACGCCGACCTGGGTCTGGGTGCTGCTGATCGCCGGCGGCGCCGCGGTGCTGTTTGCCGTCTCGAACCGGCGCCGCGGCGCGGCCTACGCGAACGGCGGCGCGATGATGCCCGCCGGCATGGCGCCGGCCCCGGGCGTCGGCCAGCCCGGCTACGGCCCCGGCTACGCGGCACCGGCCGCCGGCAGCGGCATGCTCGGCACCGGCCTCGCGGTGGCCGGAGGGGTCGCCGCCGGCATGCTCGCCGAGAAGCTGCTCTCGGGCCAGGGCAACTCGAACCTCGGCCTGGGCGGCGGCCTGGGCGCCGGGCCGTTCCCGTCCCAGCCCGATTACGACCCTGCGGCGGCCGACCTCGAACGCCGCGATGTCGACTTCGGCGGCGGCGACGGCTGGGGCGGCGGCGGGGCCGACTTCGGCGGCGGCGACAACGGCAGCAGCGGCGGCGGAGACGGCGGCGGCTGGTAATCCTGGCGCCCGCTGCCGTCGGCTCAGGCTGGCGGCGGCGCGTCGGCCGGTGCCGGCCAGTTCAGCATCTCGGCCAGGCGCCGGACCACCCAGCGCGCCTCGGCCGGCGAGACCACCGCACCGGGACTCTCCAGGCCGCGCTGCATGCGCTCCAGCACATCGGCTTCGGTCACGCCCAGATCCCAGAGCCGGGTCGTGGCCGGCTCGCACAAGGCGCTCGCGAGGTCTTCGCAGAACTCATGGCGCGCCGCGATCTCCTCGCGCGGGGCGCTTGGCTTGCTGCGCCCGGGCCGCAGGTACAAGGCGATGAACGAGGGCGGCACGACGATCTGCGATTCGTCAGACATCGCCGCGCCTCAACTCCGGGGCACGCCGAAGCGCGCCCGCACGTACCGCAGAACGCCGACCGGCATCGCGGTGCCGACCGCGGCGCCGACCACGACAGCACGCCGCCACCGCCGCTGACCGCAGGCCTGCGCACGCCAGCGCTGCGCCGCTTGCGCCGGGTCCATCGCGCCGAAGCGGGCGGCGCCGATGAGGCCCGCGCGCAACGCACGCCGCGCGGCGGCGCGCTGCTGCATGGCTTTGAAACGTCTCAAGCGAAAACCCCTGACTTCGGCGAAGCCCGCATTGTCGCGCCCGGCCTCGGCCGGACCTGGGCGATCATTCGCCTTTCGCGGGCGCCGGCGCAGCAGGCGTGCTGCGCGGCCAGGCGGCGCGCCGATCCGCCCGAGAACCACCCGCAGGGAGCCGATCTTTCATGTCCTCGATCCACCGAACGCCGCTGGCCCTGGGGCTGGCCTTCGCGTTCACCGCCGGCGCCGCCGCGGCCGCCGACGAACCGCCCATCGTCATCCAGGCCAACTCGTCGCTTGAAATGAGCCTGGAATCGGTGCGCCTGCCCGGGGGCGAGCATGTCGGGCTGTTCGGCGCCAACTACCTGTTCGAGATGGCGCCGGGCTGGGCCGCCGGGCCGGCGCTCTACGGCGCCGTCACCGGCCAGCGCGGCGGGCTCTTCACCTGGGGCGCCGAAGTGCAGCGGCGCTGGGCCCTCACCGAGCGCTGGCGCGGCGTCGCCGGCCTCTATGTCGGCGGCGGCGGCGGCGCGGCGGCGCCGGTCGGTGGCGGGCTCATGCTGCGCCCGCACGCCGACCTGCTGTTCGGCTTCGGCGGCTGGGGCGGCGGGGTCTCGATCTCGCAGGTGCGATTCCCCAGCGGCGACATCCACGGCACCCAGATCGGCCTCGTCTTCATGCGTGACGGCGGCTTCGCCTATACCGCGCCCGGCGCGCGCGGGCGCAGCCTGGACTTCAGCGGCAGCGGCGGCCTCGGCACCGACCGCGCCGACCTCGTCGTCGGCCACTACTTCCGCGCCTCGGGCAGCGCGAACTCGCTGAGCACGGTCGGGATGCGCCTCGAGCACGAGTGGAGCCCGGTGCTGGCGACCACCTTCGAAGCCGATGGCGCGGCCAGCGGCGGCGCCGACGGCTACGCCGAGGCCACCGTGGGCGCCCAGGCCTTGTGGCCGGTGGTCGGCGACTGGCTGCGCTTGGGCGCGCGCGCCGCGGTCGGCATGGCCGGGGGGGGCGCGGTCGCGACCGGCGGCGGCCTCATCGGCAAGGCCGCGCTCGCGACCCGGCTGCAATGGGGCCGCAACCTGACGCTCGGACTCGAAGCCGGCAAGCTGCGCGCCTTCAACGGCAGACTTCGCGCCGACTACGTCCAGGCCAGCCTCGGTTTCGCGCTCGACGCACCCGCCCCTTGCGAGCTCGGCGCCTGCCGCCGCGTGCACGAGATGGAATGGGGCCTGGGCGTGCAGGAATACGCCCATGCCCAGAGGAAGAACGGCGCCGTCGAGTCGATGAGCGCGATCGGCCTCGAGTTCAACCGCTGGCTCGACGACCATTTCTACCTCGCCGGCAAGGCCTACAGCGCGATCACCGGCGGCGCCGGGGCTTACTCGATCGGCCTCGTCGGCCCAGGCGCGGCCTGGCGCGGCAGCCATGGCCTGAGCCTCGGTGCCGAAGCCCTGGTCGGCGCGGCCGGCGGCGGCGGCGTCGCGAGCACCGGGGGCGCCGTCACCCAGCCTATGCTGTGGGGCGGCTACGAGCTCGGGCGCTACAACCGCCTGCGCTTGAGCGCCGGGTATCTGAAGTCGCTGCGCGGTGCGCTCGCGACCCCCGTCGTCGGCCTCACCTGGATCGTCGAATTCGGAGTTCCCTGACCCACCCCCTGAACACGCCATGAAAGACATCTACACCGAACCGCAGAACATCGACGTCGACACGCTCGCCAACCTCGGCCCGCTGCGCGCCCTGGCCGGCATCTGGCAAGGCACGCGCGGCCTGGACACCAAGCCCAAGGCCGAAGGGCCGAAGAAGCAGGCCTATGTCGAGCGCATCGAGCTGCAGCCCATCGACCCCCAGACCAACGGGCCGCAGCTGCTCTACGGCCTGCGCTACCACGTGCACGTGACCAAGCCCGACCAGGTCAAGACGTATCACGACCAGGTCGGCTACTGGCTGTGGGAGCCGGCCACCGGGACCGTGATGCACTCGCTCACCATCCCGCGCGGCCAGGTTGCGCTGGCTTCGGGCCGGGCCGCGGCCGACGCGAAGAGCTTCGAGCTCGTCGCGACCCAGGGGCTGGACACCTGGGGCATCTGCTCCGCGCCCTTCCTCGACGAAGCCTTCAAGACGGTCGAGTTCCGCATCAAGGTCAGCATCAACGACGACGGAACCTGGGGCTACGAAGAAGACACGGTGCTGAAGATCCTGGGCCGCGACGAGCTCTTCCACCATACCGATCGCAACAACCTGAAAAAGATCGGCGAACCGACGCCGAACCCGCTCGCGGCAGGCTGAAGCGGGCGCGCCGCCGCGGGGCCGCAGCGCGTCGGCCACGAACCCGGGATCGAGCGTTCAAGCGTCGTCGTCCGCGCCCCAGGCGCCGCGCCGCACCTGCCAGCCGGCGTAGCCCAGGCCGAGCGCGAGCGCGAACCAGGTCAGCGCGTACTGAAGGTGCTCGTTGCGAAAGCGGATCACCGTGAGGCCGCCGATCGGCGCCCCGGCGGCCGGCTGCGGCGCGGCATCGGCGTCGACGAAGAAGGGCTCGACCCGGCCGAGGCCGTGCGCCGCCGCGAGGGCCGCCACGTCGCGTGAATACCAGCGGTTTGCGGCCGGCACGTTCGGCCGCAGGAAGCTGCCGCCCGGCTCGCTCGGGCGGATGAGTCCGGTCAGCGTGATGCCAGAGGCAGGCTCGTCCGCACCCGGTGTTCCGGGCCGGGCGACGAAACCCCGGTTGACGAAGACCGTGCGGCCGTCGGCCAGTTTCAGCGCCGAAAGCTCCCACCAGCCGGGACCGAGTTCGGTCGTGGCCCGGACCCAGGTCTCGGCGCCGGAGCGCCAGTGGCCGGCGAGCGCGACATGGCGATATTCGTCGGCCGCGCCCTGGGCGCCGACCGGCAGCGCGATGGCCGGGGCGTGAACCCGCTGCTCGACGCGCGCGATCAGGTCCAGCTTCCAGACGCGGCGCTCGAGCTGCCAGACCCCGAGCGCGGCAAAGACGGCGACGCCGCCCAGCCAGGCCGCCAGCGCAGCGCGCTGCTTCGTCAAGGGGCCGTGCGCATGACTTCGGCGCTCGGCATCATGTTGTGGTTCAGGTGGTACATGACCCAGATCGAGCCGCTGATCGCGATGACGACAAGCACGATCGTGAAGACCAGGGCCAGCAGCGTCCAGCCGCCTTCGGACTTCGGATTCATGTGCAGGAAGTACACCATGTGGACGACGATCTGCACGACCGCGAAGCCCAGGATCACCGCCGCCGTGACGGCCGGATTCGCGAAGACCTTGGCCATGACGATCCAGAACGGCAGCGCCGTCAGCAGGACCGAGAGCAGGAAGCCCGTGACGTAACCCTGCAGCGTGAAGTGCGGCGCCTCGTGGCCGACCCCCTGCCCATGCCCATGCGCGCTCATTGCAGCGACCCCATCAGATAGACCACGGTGAAGACGCCGATCCAGACCACGTCCAGGAAGTGCCAGAACATCGACAGGCACAGCAGCCGGCGCTGGTTGGCCTCGGTGAGGCCGTGGCGCGCGACCTGGGTCATCAGCGTGAGCAGCCAGACGATGCCGAAGCTCACGTGCAGGCCGTGGGTGGACACGAGCGCGAAGAACGACGAGAGGAAGGCGCTGCGCTGCGGCCCCGCGCCTTCGCCGATGAGGTGGGCGAACTCGTGCAGCTCGACGCCGACGAAACCGGCACCGAGCAGCCCCGTGACCAGGAGCCAGCCGAGCACCGCCGGCGCGCGGCCGCGCTGCATCTGGAGCATCGCGAAGCCGTAGGTGATCGACGACAGCAGCAGCAGCGCGGTGTTGAGCGCCACCGTCGGCAGCTCGAACACCTCGGCCCCGCTCGGGCCGCCCGCGTAGTTGCGGCCGAGCACGGCATACGAGGCGAACAGGCAGGCGAAGACGAGGCAGTCGCTCATCAGGTAGAGCCAGAACCCGAGCAGGGTTCCGTTCTCGGCGTGATGCTCTTCGCTCAGGTGAAAGCGCAGGGGGGCGCCCTGGGCGAGGCTGGCGGCGGGTTCAGACATGGCTGGCAAGCATCCGGGTGCGCAGGCCTTCGACCCGCACGACCTCTTGGGCCGGGATGTGGAAGTCGCGGTCGTAGTTGAAGGTATGGACGATCGTCGCGATGACGACCGCGGCGAAGCTCAGGCCCGCGATCAGCCACATGTGCCAGATCATCGCGAAGCCGAACAGCGCGCACAACGCCGCGATCACGAAGCCGGCGCCGGTGCTGCGCGGCATGTGGATGGGGATGAAGCCTTCGAGCGGGCGCCGATACCCGCGCGTCTTCATGTCGTGCCAGGCGTCGGGCGAATGCACGAGCGGCGTGAACGCGAAGTTGTAGGCCGGCGGCGGCGACGAGGTCGACCATTCCAGGGTGCGCCCGCTCCAGGGGTCGCCGCTGGCATCGCGCAGGCTTTCGCGGCGCAGGATGCTGACGACGATCTGGACGATGAAGCACAGGATGCCCAGGCCGATGAGGAGTCCGCCGAAGGCCGCGATCTGGAACCAGATCTGCAGCGACGGATCGTCGAAATGGCTCAGGCGCCGCGTCACGCCCATCAGGCCGAGCACGTACAGCGGCATGAAGGCGAAATAAAAGCCCACGAACCAGAGCCAGAACGACCACAGGCCCCAATAGCGGTCGAGCTTGAAGCCGAAGGCCTTCGGGAACCAGTAGTTGATGCCTGCGAAGACGCCGAAGACGACGCCGCCGATGATCACGTTGTGGAAGTGCGCGATCAGGAACAGGCTGTTGTGGAGCACGAAATCGGCCGGCGGCACCGCGAGCAGCACGCCGGTCATGCCGCCGATGACGAAGGTGATCATGAAGCCGACGGTCCACATCATCGGCAGCTCGTAGCGGATGCGGCCGCGGTACATCGTGAACAGCCAGTTGAAGATCTTCGCCCCGGTCGGGATCGAGATGATCATCGTCGTGATGCCGAAGAACGAATTGACGCTCGCTCCCGAGCCCATCGTGAAGAAGTGGTGCAGCCAGACGAGGTACGAGAGGATCGTGATCACGACCGTGGCGTAGACCATCGAGGTGTAGCCGAACAGGCGCTTGCCGCAGAAGGTGGCGACGACCTCGGAGTAGACGCCGAACACCGGCAGCACCAGGATGTAGACCTCGGGGTGGCCCCAGATCCAGATCAGGTTCACGTACATCATGGCGTTGCCGCCGAGCTCGTTCGTGAAGAAGTGGGTGCCGGCGTAGCGGTCCAGCGAAAGCAGGGCCAGGGCCGCGGTGAGCACGGGGAAGCTCGCGACGATGAGGATGTTCGAGCACAGCGCGGTCCAGGTGAAGACCGGCATCTTCATCAGCGTCATGCCCGGGGCGCGCATCTTGACGATGGTCGTGATCAGGTTCACGCCCGACAGCAGCGTTCCGACCCCCGCGATCTGCAGCGACCAGATGTAGTAGTCCACCCCCACGTCCGGGCTGAATTCGATGCCCGACAAGGGCGGGTAGGCGAGCCAGCCGGTGCGCGCGAATTCGCCGACGAAGAGCGAGATCATCACGAGCACGCCGCCGAACACCGTCATCCAGAAGCTGAAGTTGTTGAGCCACGGAAACGCCACGTCGCGCGCGCCGATCTGCAGCGGCACGACGAAGTTCATCAGGCCGACGACGAAGGGCATCGCGACGAAGAAGATCATGATCATCCCGTGCGCGGTGAAGATCTGGTCGTAGTGGTGCGGCGGCAGGAAGCCGTGCGAGCTGCCGAACGAGACTGCCTGCTGGGCCCGCATCAGCACCGCGTCGGAGAAGCCGCGCAGCAGCATGACGACGCCGAACACCATGTACATGATGCCGATGCGCTTGTGGTCGATCGAGGTGACCCAGTCGCGCCACAGCGGCCCCCAGAGGCGGAACCGGGTCAGCGCGGCCAGCACCGCGAGGCCGCCCAGGGCAACCGCGACGAAGGTGCCGACGAGGATGGGCTCGTGGATCGGGATCGCGTCCCAGCCGAGGCGGCCGAGGAGCAGGGTCTGCAGGTTCGAGGGCTCGCCCATGCTCAATGCCCCATCGCGTTCATGCACATCGCCCCGGCGCCGAAGCAGCCGCCGACGATGCGGTCGAAGAGCTCGGCCTGGACGTCGCCGAAGCGCTGCACCGGCACGCGCACGCTGGGTTGGACCAGGTCCTTGTAGGCCGCGTCGTCGAGCCGGGCCGACCCCGATTTCGCGCTTTGCACCCAATGCTCGAAATCCGCTTCGCTCAGGCCGCGAAACTGGAAATTCATGTCGGAAAACCCGGCGCCGCTGTAATTGGCCGAGAAGCCCTGGTAATTGCCGGCCTTGTTGATCACGGCGTTCAATTGGGTCTGCATGCCTGGCATCGCGTAAATCTGGCCGGCCAGGGCCGGAATGTAGAAGGAATTCATGACCGAGGAGGCAGTGATGTTGAAATGAATCGGCCGGTCGACCGGTGCCGCCAATTCATTGACGGTCGCGATGCCTTGTTCGGGGTAGATGAAGAGCCATTTCCAGTCGAGCGCGACGACGTCGACCACGAGCGGCCGGGAGTCGGCGGGCAGCGGCCGCGCCGCGTCGATGCGGTCGAGGCGGCGGTACGGATCGAGCGTGTGGGTGCTGATCCAGGTGATCGCGCCCAGCGCGATGATGATGAGCAGCGGCGCGGTCCAGATCACCAGTTCGAGCGTGGTCGAATGGTCCCACTCGGGGTCGTAGGCCGCTGACTTGTTGGATTGGCGATAGCGCCAGGCGAAGAACAGCGTCAGCAGAATCACCGGCACGATGATCAGCAGCATCAATACCGTCGAGACGACGACGAGATGACCTTGCTGGGCCGCAATATCGCCCGACGGTTTTATGACAACCGTGTCACATCCGGTCATGAAAACCGGCAATGTCAGCAGCAGCAATGAAGCGAGCCGACGCGAAGTTCTTGTTCGGTGCATGGCGCGGGGCCGGATACTCGAAAGACGAAAGGCCGAGAATCTACCTTCATTTCCTAGGGTTGACCACTAGAACCCCTCACTTGCACCGACAATATTCTTCCGGTAGGCGCGACCGCGCAACACCGTGAGTTCCAGATCGGAAGACAAAAGACATGTCAAGCATGACCGCGACAAATTCAGGGGTTCCCGCGATGCCTGGCGCCGCAAGCGCGGGGCGCCGCCATTCCTCGCACATCGCACCGGGCGAGATCGCGATCGGCGTCGTCATCGGCCGCGCCTCCGAGAACTTCGACTTCTTCGTCTACGGCATCGCCTCGGCGCTCATCTTCCCGAGCATCTTCTTCCCCTTCCTGAGCCAGCTCGAAGGCACGCTCGCCTCGTTCGCGATCTTCTCGTTCGCCTTCATCGCCCGGCCCTTCGGCACCCTGGCGTTCATGGCGATCCAGCGCCGCTGGGGGCGCGAGGCCAAGCTCACCGTGGCGCTGTTCATGCTCGGCAGCTCGACCGCCGGCATCGCCTTCGTCGCTCCCTATTCCACCCTGGGCATGGGCGCGATCCTGCTGCTCGCGGTCTTTCGCATCGGCCAGGGCATCGCGCTCGGCGGCTCCTGGGACGGCCTGCCTTCGCTGCTCGCGCTGTCGGCGCCGGAGCGCCGCCGCGGCTGGTACGCGGCGCTGGGCCAGCTCGGCGCGCCGGTGGGCTTCGCCATCGCGGCCGGTCTCTTCGCCTTCCTCTACTCCAGCCTGACGCCGGCTGACCTCTTCGAATGGGGCTGGCGCTATCCGTTCTACTGCGCCTTCGCGATCAACGTCGTGGCGCTGTTCTCGCGCCTGCGCCTGCTCTCCAGCCCCGAATACGCCGAACTCCTCGACGAGCGCGACCTCCAGCCTTCTGGCGCCGGCGAGATCGTGAGCAAGCAGGGCGGGGTGCTCCTCATCGGCGCCTTTGCCGCGCTCGCCAGCTTCGCGCTGTTCCACATCGTCACGATCTTCCCGCTGTCGTGGATCAACCTGTTCTCGCACCAGACGATCAGCGAGTTCCTCGTCGTCCAGATCATCGGCGCCGGGCTAGGTGCCGTCGGCATCGTCGCCTCGGGCCTGATCGCCGACCGCTGGGGCCGCAAGCGCACCCTGGGCGCGCTGGCCGTGTTGATCGCCCTCTTCGCGCTCTTCGCCGAGCCACTGCTCAACGGCGGCACCTCGGGGCAGGACGCCTTCATCCTCATCGGCTTTGCCCTGCTGGGGCTGTCCTACGGCCAGTCGGCGGGCGTCGTCAGCGCCCGCTTCGAGCCGCAGAACCGCTATACCGGCGCCGCGCTCACGACCGATTTGTCGTGGCTCATGGGCGCGGCCTTCGCACCGCTGGTCGCCCTCGGCCTGTCAAGCTATTTCGGCACCCTGGCCGTGACCGGCTACCTGCTTTCGGGCTGCATCGCCACGCTGGTGGCCTTGCGTGTGAACCGCACGCTGGCCGCGCGCCAGAGCTGAGTCGCCAAGGCGCGGGCGCGGTTCGGATCCGCGTTCCAGCGTGCCGGCGCGGCGCGCCTCGCCCATGGCCCGCCGGTCAATAGAACGGGATGAGCCCAGGCGGCTTTGGGGGCCGCGCAGCGCCCGGCTTCAGCGCAGGCGTGGCGGCGGCGGGCCGCGACTCGGCGGCCGTGGCTGCGGCGGCGCCGTCGCGGCCCTTTCGGGCCTGATCTGCGGCGGGCTGCGGCGGTCCGGGCGGGGGGCTCCGGTCCGCTGTCCTGGGGGCCGCGATCCCGGCAAGCGGGGTCGCAAGGGGCGCCGCCGGTAACACCTGGGTTGCCTGGGTTGCCTGGGTTGCCTGGGTTGCCTGGACAGCCGGCGCTTCGTGCGCGCCGCCGCTCGGCCCGGCTTGCCGGGGCTCGATGATGGGCGCGGCCACCGGGGGGGCAACCGGCGGCGGGGCCGCCAACGGACGCGCCGCGTCGACGGTTTCCGCAAGGGGCCCATTGCGCAGAGCCGGGGCCGGGGTTCGGGCCGAGGCGAGCGGCGGACGCCTCGGCACCGCTGTCACCGGTTCCCGCGCTGCGATGCGCGGCAGCGGCCGCGATTCGCGTCGCGTAACGGGAGGAGCGGGCGCAGCCGCCGGTGCCCGACGTAGCGGCGGCGCGGATGCAGGGAAGGCCTCCGGCACGGGCGCAGGTGCTGGCGCAGCCCGCAGCGCCGGCGGAGCCTCGACCTTCGCCCGAACCGCGGTTGCCGGCACCGCCTTCGACGACACCACGAGGCCGGCGGACGGCATCGCGCCCGGCACCGAAGCCGGCGCCCGCAGCAGGAACACCGCGACCGCGCCAAGAACGACGGCCGCCCCTACCGCCCCTACCGCCCCTACCGCCGCTGGAGCCCGGGCCCGAGAGCGCATCGCCGCAGGCGGCAGCGGCAGCGGCAGCGGCAGCGGCAGCGGCAGCGGCAGCAGAGCCTCACGCTCCGCTCCATCACGGTGTCGAGCGTCACGGCCGCTGCCCGTGCCGGTACCCGCGCCGACTTCGACGCTCTCAGGCGGATCGTCCGGCACCGCCGCCGCGGCACTGCAAGCCTCGTCTTCCGCCGCCTGACGCACTTGGACCTGGCGCAGGGCCTCCGCGGCCTCCTCCGCCCTGGCCCGTTCCGCCTCCCGCTCCAGTCGCGCCGACTCCGCCTGGCGCGCCAGCGCTTGCATGCGCTCTCGCTCGAGGCGCCGCTGCTGCCGCTCGGCCTGCGCCTGCCGCGCCGCTTCGGCCTGCTGCGCTTCTTCTCGTGCTTCTCGGGCCCGCTGCGCCGCCGCCTCCTCCTGCAAGCGCAGCGCCTGCGCCTGCGCCTGCGCCTGCTGCCGCTGAGCTTCGATGCGCTCGTCCTCGGCGCGCTTCGCCGCCTCGGCATGGCGGGCCGCTTCGGCGCGCCACCCCTCTTCCTCCTGCCGAGCCGTTTCCGCTTGTCGCGCCTGCCGCGCCAGCTCGGCCTGTTCCGCCTCCTCCTCCAGCCGAGCCCGCTCGGCGAGGCGGGCGTGCCTGGCCCGGCGCTGCTGCTCGGAGGCATGCACCGCCTCGAACAAGCGCTGTTGCTGGCTGTTGTGATGCACTTCGCGGCGCTCGCCGGCCCCGGCCACGACCGTCGTTTCGGCGGCGCCGTCCGGCCAGGTTCGAAGCGCCGAGCCGCTGCTCGCCGTGCTTGCGCCGGAGTTCGCAAGCGCGCCCGCCATCGGCAGGATCAGGGTCGGCGCATCGTCGGCAGGCGCCGCCGGGTCCGGCGGCGACGCCTCGGCAAGCGACGCCTGGCCGAGCGCTTCGATCAAGGCCGTCCGCAGCTCCGACGCGCTCGCGAACCGCTCTTCGGGCCTCAGGCCGAGCCCGCGATCGATGGCGCGCAGCAAGCCCGGCGCACAGCGGCCCCGGCCGAGCTGCGCCGCCGGCGCCATCGCGGCCCCGGCCAGCCGCGCGATGGCCTCGACCGGAACCACGCCGGACAACGCGTGATAGGCCACGGCGCAGAGCGAATACAGGTCGGTCCAGGGCCCGCTGGCATAGGCGTCGGTGTAGAGCTCGATCGGCGAGAAGCCCGGCTTGAAAATCAGGGCCGTCATTTCGGAAGCCCAATCCCGGGTGGCGCCGAAATCGAGCAGCACCGGGGCGCCATCGGGCTGCAGGATGATGTTGTCCGGCGAAACGTCGCGGTGGATCAGGCGCTCGCCGGGCAGGGTGTGAAGCGCCTCCAGCGCATCGAGAATCCTGAGCATCAGCGCGACGAGCCAGTCCTGCGACACCGCGCCGGGCCGCTCGTGCAGGAATTGCCGGATCGTCTGGCCGTGATAGCGCTTCATGACCATGTACACGGTCTCGTTCGCCTGGAACACGCGATGCACGAGGACCAGCGAATGGGCCGCCTGCCTGGAGCGCTCGTGCAGCATGGCGAGCAAGCGCGCCTCGCGCAGAAAACGGGACTTGCCGGCCTCGAAGATCTCCGCTGCCGCGTCGTCGAACGGAACGACAGCGAGCCCTTCGCGCCGGGAATACTCGTAGAGAAAGTACTCCTTCAATGCCACCGTGATGTCGAGCCCCGGGTCGTAGGCTTCGTAGACCAGTCCGAAGCCGCCGCGCCCGATGCCGTCGCGAATCACCAGTTCGCCGACAGTCGTGCCGATGGGAAGCCCGGGGCCGGCTTTCACGAGGGCCTTCCCCGAGCGCAAGCGGCAGCGTCTCCGATTGCGCCGCGCCGCGACGGCAGCGCACGATAGGCGCGCGCGCATCGCGTGTTCCGATCGGCACCGACCCGCTGCAAAGCGCCCATTTCGAACCCTCGAATTGCCATCGCGTGATCGCCTGCCATGGGCCCATTCCGGAACGGCGGGCCCGCAATTCATTGTGCCGGCAATGCCTCGGCTGCGCGAGGCCATTGACGCGATCAGCGGCCCCGAAACTCGATTCGAGCCTCGAATCGGGGCGAAATCCTCCCCAATATTGAGGAAATGGCGGCCGCCCAAAGGATTCAATCGGAAGCGACGGCGGTGCATCATCGACTCCATCGTCATCGCTGCCGAGGTCCATGACCCTTACGCGCCATCGGATCCAGCTCGATTCGAGCGGATCCGACTCAATCTCTAAAACGGGTGAGCGTGGCGATGGGTCCAATCACTCAGGGGAGCCCCTCAAATGAACCGTTCGCTTCGCCTCTCGCTGCTCGTCGCTCTCCTCCCGGCCGCGGCATTGCAGGGCGCCCGCGCCGCCGATGCAGCGCCCGCGGCGCCGGCCTCTGCGGCCGCGTCCGGGCCGGGCCGCGACGTCTCGTTCTACGTCGCCCAGCGCCTGTGGATCACCTCGTGGGACAACGTGCTCAACAATGCCGCGGTCGTCTTGCCGAGCCCATCCAGCACCACGCCGGTGATCCAGTCGGGCGCTCAGCACATCGTCGCGAACCTGATTCTCCCGGTCACCTCGTTCGGGCTGAGGATCGGCCGCTGGACGCTGTCGACATCGATCGTTCCGTCGACCAAGGTCAGCAATACGGCCGTCTACGGCGGAACCGTTTCCCGATCGGAGAACGATATCGGCATCGGCTACTCATTCTTGAGAAACTGGAGCGCCGCCCTGGTCTACAAGTCCGCTCGCATCAGCGAGATCAATTCGGTGGCAGCGCAATCGCTTCTCGGAGCCAGCGGCGACGAAAAGCTGTGGGCCGTGCTGGTGGGATTGAATGCGATAGCGCCGATCGGTCCCAATACCGCACTCACCGCGAGTCTCGCGATCGGCCCCGGTAAAGGCCGATCCCCCGGCATGCCGACCAGCAACGGCAATTACACCGTCGGCGAACTGGGCGTGAGTTTTCGATTTCCCGATTTCGCATCCAACCGCCTGAGCGCGAACCTGGGCTACCGATTCCAGAATGTCGACTTCACGCTGCCGACGACGACCGTGAGCACGACGCCGGGTGTCGGCGTCATTGCGACCGGTTCGGAGAAGGGCCGCTCGACGACACAAGGCCTGGTGTTCGGGATCGGCTACAGCTTCTGATCCGAACGCTCGAGGCTCTTGCATTCCGGCCGCCCATGCTGGCGCGCGTCGGGCGACACTCCCGCCGCCATGCGCAGCCGGTGTCCGGCCGGCCCGCTGGCTGCGAATTTTGGGCAGCGATGCGGGGGCGACTGGGCAAAGCCGCCGCCGGCTCGAATCCCAGGGGCCTTCTATTCTTCGTCAGGGGCCGCCGTCAGGAGAAGGTGAACGACTTCCCTCCACTTGTGGCGCTGCGCTTCCTTCCAGAGCTTTTCCATGGCCTCCACCAGATCGGCTGTTTCCGGATCCTCCGGAATGCTCGTGCGGAACGTGGCAATGCGGGTGTAGGTGTTGCCTTTGGAATTGCCGCGCGCCAGCGGCTTGTCGGGATCCAGCCTCGACTGAAGTCCTTGCACCACCGAGGTCCGTTTGACGACATCGACAATCGGTCCCACCTCCAGGCGCAGATGAAGCCGTTTGGGTCTGACCTCGAACCACATCAATACCGGGAAGGTCGAGGTCCATCGCTTGCGATCGGCCTGCGGGAACCCGGGGATCTTCAGCCAGTCCTCGAACAGAAAGAATGCGGTGTTGCTCCGTACCGCGGTCGAACTGAGCCCTCGGTCACTGGCCTGCATGAACTGGTCGAAGGCCTGCGCCAGAATCGGCTCCTGGCCATGCTGGACGACCAAGTCGAAGGCGGTTCGATGCTGCTGGTAGATGCGCTTGCAGGCGTCGATGAGCGCTTGTGAAGGCACGATCTTCCTTTCGACCAGTTCGATATAGTGAGCCGCCGTCATCGCAACCTCCGCAGGAACCGACGCGCTCTGCAGCGCCAGCTTCAACTCGGCGATGGCCGCGGCATAACCCATCGTTCCCCAGTTGTCGTCCTCGCCGTCGTAGCCGGATGGCGTCAGGAACGTTCCCATGAACCGGTGGTCCCGGTATCGCGAAATCGCCAGTTGCCGGTACTTGCTCAGCTGTTCATCGCTCTCGGCGGCATCGATCTTGTTCTCGATGACGAAGAGCAGCTGCAGTGACGGCACCTCGACCGTGATGTCGAAGTGATCCCGCTCGCAATGCACGATGCAAGCTGCCAGGTCGGCGATTGCCACGTCCAGTCGCGAGACCGGCGGATCCGGATGCTCGGCGACGGCCAGCGACAGGATTCCCCTCAGGAACGCAAACCCAAGTCCATGCGGACTGGCAGGATCCATCAGGAATGCCAGGAAACGCGAGTGGCGGATCTCCTGCCGCGCGATCGCGAGGGCGTCAAACACGTTGAAGCCCGTTGCAAGCTTGAAGTCCCGTTCGAGATTGCGCAGCGCTTCGATGAGCGCCAACAGCAATTCTTCGCGGTCGCGCAGTCCGCCGTCGGGCTCGGCGGCCATCTTCGGTGGCAGGGCAGGTGCTGAGAGGGCCATGGGTGCGATGTATGCGTCCCCGAAGGCGTCGGCGGGGCCTACAGCATCACACGTCGATATTCGCCGCCCTCAGCGCATTGCTCTCGATGAAATCCCGCCTCGGCTCGACCTCGTCCCCCATCAGCATCGTGAACACCTGGTCCGCGGCGATCGCATCGTCGATCTGCACCTTGAGCAGGCGCCGCACCGTCGGGTCCATCGTCGTTTCCCAGAGCTGCGAAGGGTTCATCTCGCCCAGCCCCTTGTAGCGCTGGCGCCCGACGGCGGCTTCGGCTTGCGCCATGAGCCAGGCCATCGCGGCGCGGAAGTCGGCCACCTGCTGCTCCTTCATGCGCTCGCCTTCACCGCGGCGCGCGACGGCCTCCGGCCCCAGCAGGTCCTTGAAGGTCTGGCCGGCTTCCTTCAACGCCGCGTAGTCGGCGCCGTGGAGGAAGTCCTGGGTGATCACACTGGCCTTGATGTTGCCGTGGTGGCGGCGGCCGATGCGCAACAGGTGCTTGTCGCTGCGTGCGTCGAATTGGGCTTCGACTTGGGCGTCGACCAGCGCCTGCTGCAAGGCCGAGGCGCTGGCCTCGGCGCCGGCCGCGGTGTCGACGTCCAGGGTCAGGCCGTTGGCCATCGCGCGCAAGGCGTCGAGGTCCATCCAGTTCGACAGGCGCTCGATCACGCTCGTCGCCAGCAGGTACTTGCGCGCCAGGCTCTCCAGGGCGCTGCCTTCGATCGGCGCGCGGCCGCCCGCCTGGGCGCCATCGGGCAGCACCACCGCACCGTCCAGCGCCACGCCGAGCAGGAAGGCATCGAGCTCGTGCCCGTCCTTCAGGTATTCCTCGCGCTTGCCGTGCTTGACCTTGTACAGCGGCGGCTGGGCAATGTAGATGTGGCCTTGCTCGACGAGCTCGGGCATCTGGCGGTAGAAGAAGGTCAGCAGCAGGGTGCGGATGTGGGCGCCGTCGACGTCGGCGTCGGTCATGATGATGATGCGGTGGTA
>JAGWTS010000444.1 GCA_028868875.1 Burkholderiales bacterium
TCGGAGCGGCGGCGGATGTTCTCGGTCTCGGCCTTGGCGCGCAGATAGGCGTCGGAGACCTCGGCATGCTTGGCTTCGAGTTCGGCCAGACGCGCTTGTGCGGATGCGGACTGGGGCTCTTGCGCGCCGGCTTCGGCGCCGTTGTCGGGGGTGTCGGCTGTCGGATTCATGGTCTTGGTTGGCAAACTCGCCCGTAAGTCGGGGCCGGCGGAATGATTTCAAGGGCCGCGGCGATGTCAATCGTCGAGGCTGGCGCTCCAGCGCTGCCAGTCCGCCAGCTGGCGCCGGTCGCGCTTGGTCGGGCGGCCTTGCTCGATCGAGGCGGCGGGCTCGGCGCGGCGCGCCGCGGCCGCCTGCTCGCGTGCGGCGATGCTCTCGGGGGTTTCGCGGTACAGCGCCTGGGCCCGGCTGGCCGGGCCGCGCACGGTCTCCAACTCGAGCAGGTCGACGACGCGCTCGAAGCCGGGTTCGCGGATCGAGATGCGGTCGCCGACGCGCAGCTCGCGCGCGGGCTTGGCGACCTGGCCGTTGACGCCGACGCGGCCGCGCTCGACCTCGGCCGCCGCGAGCGAGCGCGTCTTGAAAAAGCGCGCTGCCCACAACCACTTGTCGAGGCGAATCCGGGCTTCGCTCATCGTGCGAGCGGGCCTGATCCGCCTCCGCCGAGGCGCGCCTTGTCGCGGCTGGGCGCTCTCATGGCCTCAGGCAGCGGCGCCGAGGGCGAGGGCGCGCCGGCGCGAGTCTTCGAGCGCGGCGGCGTCGGGCGCGGTCTTCGTGTCCCAGCCGGCGAGGTGGCGCTCGGCGATGCCGGCGAGCGCACCGATCCAGGCCTCGCTGTCGTTCAGGCACTCGATGTAGCCGAACTCTTCGCCGCCGGCGCCGAGAAAGGCGGCGCGCGCCTCGCGGTTGATCTCTTCCAGCGTTTCGAGGCAGTCGGCGGGGAACCCGGGGCACATCACGTCGACCCGGCGCAGGCCTTCGGCGGCGAGGCGACGCAGCGTCGGCTCGGTGTAGGGCTCGAGCCAGCGTGCGCGGCCGAAGCGGCTCTGGAAGGTGACGACGAGTTCGTCGGGCGCGAGTCCCAGGCGCTCGCCGAGCAGGCGCGCGCTTGCGAGGCATTCGCAGTGGTACGGGTCGCCGAGGTCGAGCGAGCGCCGCGGCAGGCCGTGAAAGCTCAGCACGAGGCGCTCGCCGCGGCCGTTTCGCTGCCAATGGCCTCGCACCCGGGCCGCCAGCGCCGCGATGTAGCCGGCGTCGTTGTGGTAGCTGTTCACGAAGCGCAACTCGGGCTGGCGCCGTGCGCGCGCGGCCCAGGCCATCACCGCGTCGGCCGAGCTGGCCGTGGTCGCGGCTGCGTACTGCGGGTACAGAGGCAGGACGAGGATGCGCGTCACGCCCTGCGCCCGCAAGGCGTCGAGGGCGTCGGGAATCGAGGGCTGGCCGTAGCGCATGGCCGCGCGCACCTCGACGCGGTGGCCGCGCTCGCCGAGCCAGCCTCCGAGCAGCAAGGCCTGGCGCTGGGTCCAGAACGCGAGGGGCGAGCCTTCGCGCATCCAGATCGAGGCGTATTTGGCGGCCGATTTGGCCGGGCGGGTGCGCAGGATGATGCCGTGCAGGATCGGCCACCAGGCCCAGCGCGGGATCTCGACCACGCGCGGGTCGGCCAGGAATTCGCCGAGATAGCGCCGCAGTGCGGCCGGCGTCGGCGCATCGGGCGTGCCGAGGTTGACGAGCAGCACCGCGCTGCGCGCGGCCTGGCCGTGGCGATGGGGCGGCTCGGGTCGAAAGCTCATGGCGGCGGGTCGGTGGCGGCTGTGCCCAGGCGTTCGAGGCGGGCGATCAAGGTTTGAAGCTCGACCGGCTTCTCCCAGCATTCGCTGAAACCGGCGCCGAGCGCTGCGGGCCGCACGTCGGCCGCCGATTCGGCGCTGCAGAGGATGGCGGGCACCGCGCCCAGGCCCGGCACCTCGCGCAGCCGGGCGAGCAGTTCGTAACCCGTGATGCCCGGCAGGTGCAGGTCGATGATGAGCAGCTCGGGCGCGAACTCGCGCGCCACTTCGAGCGCTTCCTCGCCGTTGCTCGCGCTCGCCACCTGCGCACCTGGGGCGTGCCGACAGGTTTCCTCGAACAGCATGATGTTGACCCGGTCGTCGTCGATGTACAGCACGCGCATGGGGCTCAGGCGCCGAGGTCGACCGAGGGCTGGGTGTCTCCGTAGCGCAGCACCTCGAAGCGCACCGCGGCCGAGGTCGGGTCGCGCGGCGAGCCGCCCAGGGCGATCGTGCCGCTGCCGTGCAAGGTGCAGTTGCCGCGCCGCAGGCTGACGATTTCGCCGTCGGCGAAGCGCACGTAGGTGCCGTTGTAGCTGAGGTCGGTGAGCTGGAAGCTGCCGCCGTGCCAGTCGACCCGGGCGTGCGAGCGCGAGACGCGCGAGTCGTCGACGCAGAAGCTGGCCTGCGGGCTGCGGCCGAGCACGACCGGCATCTGCTGGCTTGCGAACACCCGGTGCAGGTCGAGCCAGCCCAGGCGCAGCCCGTCGGGCTCGGCGACCGGGGCGACGGCGCCGAACTGGGTCGGCGTCTGGTCGCTGGCGCGGCGGCCTCCGGCCACGTGGACCTCGACCGGCTCGACCCGGCCGCGCAGCATGAGCCGGTCGAGGCTGCGAAAGCGCGCCTGCTGGTCCGGGCTCAGGCCTTGCAGCACGTCGACCGTGATCAGGGTTTCGCTGTCGCCGGCGTGGTCGAGCAGGCGCGCCGCGACGTTGACGGCATCGCCGAAGCAGTCGCCTCCCATCTCGACGACCTCGCCGCGCGCGACGGCGACCTGCAGGCGCAGCACCCGCAGCCCGGCCGAGGCGCCGCGTTCGCTGCCGCGCGAGACGATGGCTTCGAGCACTTCCTGCATCTGCGCTGCCGCCCGCACCGCTGCCGGCGGCAGCGGAAAGACCGCCATCAGGCCGTCGCCCAAGGTCTTGACGACATGGCCGCCGGTTTCGCCGACGGTGCGCGAGAGCGCCGTCACGCAATGGGTGACGACCGAGGTGGCCTCGGCATTGCCCAGCGTCTCGAAAAGCGCTGTGCTGCCGCGCAGGTCGGCGAACAAGACGGTGAGATCGGAAATCTGGGTCATGCGCCGTCAAAGTGTAGCGCCCCGATGCGAAAAAACCCGGCCGAAGCCGGGTCCGCAGTCGGAGTCGGCAAACCTGCAGGTTGTCCAGATACGTGCGCAGCTTGTAGCGCAGCCAGCGTGCGCCTCGCTGCGCGAGCCGCGCCGCCTGCGGCGGCCCGTATCCGTCCAATCAAAGATTGTCCAGATACGTGCGCAGCTTGTCCGAGCGGCTCGGGTGTTTGAGCTTGCGGATGGCCTTGGCTTCGATCTGGCGGATGCGCTCGCGCGTCACGTCGAACTGCTTGCCGACTTCCTCCAGCGTGTGGTCGGTGCTCATCTCGATGCCGAAGCGCATGCGCAGCACCTTGGCTTCGCGCGGCGTCAGGCTGTCCAGGATGTCCTTCACCACGTCGCGCAGGCCGGCCTGCATCGCCGCTTCGACCGGGGCCACGTTGTTGGTGTCCTCGATGAAGTCGCCCAGGTGCGAGTCGTCGTCGTCGCCGATCGGCGTTTCCATGGAGATCGGCTCTTTCGCGATCTTCATGATCTTGCGGATCTTGTCCTCGGGGATCTCCATCTTCTCGGCCAGCGTCGGTGCGTCGGGCTCGTAGCCGAACTCCTGCAGATGCTGGCGCGAAATGCGGTTCATCTTGTTGATCGTCTCGATCATGTGGACCGGGATCCGGATCGTGCGCGCCTGGTCGGCGATCGAGCGCGTGATCGCCTGGCGGATCCACCAGGTGGCGTAGGTCGAGAACTTGTAGCCGCGGCGGTATTCGAACTTGTCCACCGCCTTC
>JAGWTS010000062.1 GCA_028868875.1 Burkholderiales bacterium
GGGGCGTGTCCGCGAGCGCCGACGGCGCGACGGCGCTGCTCCATGCCGACGGCAGCGCGGCCCAGGTCGGCGTCCTGCGCGGCGAGCTGATCCTGAGCGAGAAGAGCAATGCGATCGAAAGCGTCGCCCTCGACGCCGGCGGCGCGGTGGCCGGCCCGGCGGCGATGGTGGCGGCTATTCCCGACAACGTGAACGCGCCCTTCGGCCTGGCCGCGCGCGGCGACGAGGCCTACGTGACCATCGCCCACGCCAACGAGATCAGCCTCGTGCGCCACGACACCGTGCTCACGACCACCGGCTCGGGCACGCAGAGCGCGCCCTGCTGGGTGGCGCTGGACGGGCCGTTTCTGTTCTCGGCCAATTCGCCCAGCCACAGCGTTTCGCGCTACGCGGTCTACGGCCAGCAAATCGTCCAGGACGCCGCGGTGATCGCGCAGTTCAGCGGCAGCCCGACCGACATCGCCGCGCGCGGCGGCCTGGCCGCGGTGGTCGACGGCAATGGCACGGTCTCGCACGTCTCGGTCTTCGGCGTCGACGAAGACGGCAACTTCAGCCTGCGCGGCCAGGCCACGCTCGCGAACCCGCACGTGAACGGGGTGGCGATCATGGCAGCCGCGCGCTGAAGCGGGCCCACCGAGCAACCCGGCCCCGGCGCGGGCCGGCGATTCCCGGCACACTGGGCGCATCCTCTTTCGTGGTTCGCGCACCTTGCCCATCGCCTTCGACAACAGCTACGCCCGCGAGCTCGCGGGCCTTTACGTCGCGGCGCAGCCGGCGCTCGCGCCGGCGCCGCGGCTGCTCTACTTCAACGACGCACTCGCCGCCGAGCTGGGGCTGGACGACCCGGCGCTCTCCGGGCCGCAGGCGGCGGCGCTGTTCGCCGGCAACGCCTTGCCCGAAGGTGCCGAGCCCATCGCCCAGGCCTACGCCGGACACCAGTTCGGCGGTTTCTCGCCGCAGCTCGGTGACGGCCGCGCGCTGCTGATCGGCGAAGTGATCGACCGCGCCGGGCGGCGTCGCGACATCGCGTTCAAGGGCTCGGGCCGCACGCCGTTCTCGCGCGGCGGCGATGGCCGTGCCGCCGTCGGGCCGATGCTGCGCGAGGTGCTCGTCGGCGAGGCCATGCACGCGCTCGGCATCGCGACGACGCGGGCGCTGGCCGTGGCCGCCACCGGCGAGCCGGTGCGGCGCGAACGCGTCCTGCCCGGGGCGGTGCTGACGCGCGTGGCCGCGAGCCATCTGCGCGTGGGCACCTTCCAGTTCTTCGCCGCGCGCGGCGACCTCGGCAACCTGCGCCGGCTCTTCGACTACACGGTGGCGCGCCACGACCCCGAACTCGCGGGGACGCCCGACGCCGCGTTCGGCCTGCTGCGCCGGGTGGCGCAGCGCCAGGCCGGGCTCGTCGCGCAATGGATGAATGCGGGCTTCATCCACGGCGTGATGAACACCGACAACATGGCACTCTCGGGCGAGACCATCGACTACGGGCCCTGCGCCTTCATCGAGGCCTACGACCCGGCGGCGGTGTTCAGCAGCATCGACCACGGCGGCCGCTATGCCTACGCCAACCAGCCGAAGATCGCGCGCTGGAACCTCGCGCGCTTCGCCGAAGCGTTGCTGCCCCTGGTCGCCGACGGCGAGGACGAAGCCGCAACGCAACGCGCCGTCGCGCAGGCGATGGCGGTGATCGACGCCTTCCCGGGCTGGTACGAACAGGCGCTGCGAAGCGGCCAGCGCGCCAAGCTCGGGCTGGCCGCCGATGCCCGCGCCGACACCCAGGCCGGCGATGCGCAACTGGCCGACGACTGGCTCGCCTTGCTCCACGCCCAGGCGGTGGACTGGACCCTGGCCTGGCGCCGCCTGGCCGACGCTGCCGGCGGCGACGAACAGCGCTTGCGAACCCTCTTCGCCGAACCGCAGGCGCTGGCCCCCTGGCTCGCGCGCTGGCGCGAGCGCTGCGCCGCCGACGACGCGGCAGGCGGGCCCGGCGCCGCCGAACGCGCCGCGCGCATGCGGCGCGCCAATCCGTTCGTGATCGCGCGCAACCATCGCGTCGAAGAGGCGCTCGCAGCGGCCTCCGACGACGACGAACTCGGCCCCTTCGAGCGCCTGCTGGCCGCGCTGCAGCAGCCCTTCGACGAAACGCCCGCCAACGCTCGGTATGGCGTGCCGGCGCCGGCCGCGGTGACGGCGGGCTACCAGACCTTCTGCGGCACCTGATCGATCGGTTCGGCCGCGAGCGGGCGCGCGGCGCGCAGCCCGGCGCGCCACCCAGCCCGCTCACCCCGCTCGCGCCGGCTCGATTTCCCCCGGGGCCTTGACGCGGCGCAAGCCAGCGCCGAGCACCGAGAGTCCGAATGACGTAACGGGCCCGAGCCGCAGGCCCATCACGAGCCAGCATGACCGGCCAGACCCTCGCCCTCGAGACGCACGCGCTGACGCGCCGCTTCGGCGCCCACAGCGTCGTAGGCAGCGTCGACCTCACGGTGGCCGAAGGCGAGGTCTACGGCCTGCTCGGGTGCAACGGTGCGGGCAGGAGCACGCTGATCAAGATGCTGACGGCGCCGCTGTTCTTCGCGGGCAACGCGATCTATCCGACCGACGTCATGCCGCCCTGGCTGCGGTTCGTGGCCCACGCCGCCCCGCTGAGCTTCGTCGTCGACGGGCTGCGCACGCTGGTCCTCGCCCAAGGGGCCGGCGCCGGCGGCTTCGGCCTCGGCGCCGATTTCGGTGCGCTCGCCGCCGGTCTCGCGCTGCTGGTGTGGGTAGGGGGCTGGATGTACCCTCGACTGATCACCTGAACGGCGCTCGCTCGGGCGTCATTGCGTTGGCGCAATGCCGGGCGAGTTCGAGCCGCGCAGGATGCGGTGAGTCGGCGCGATGCCACAGGCGTCGCCGCTGCCTTGGAAACCCGTCATGCGGACCCCGGGCCCGCGCAGGAGGCGTCCCATGAGCGAACCGACGTTCGATCGTCCGGCATTGCGCAGCCTGCCGGATGCGCGCCCGGCGCCTGAGCCGGACCGCGTGCTGCAATCCACGCTCGCCCTGGTGCTGGCCGGCGGCCGCGGCAGCCGCCTCGAGCCACTGACCGACGCTGACGCCAAACCCGCTCTGCCTTTCGGCGGCCACCTGAACCTCATCGATTTCACGCTCAGCAACTGCATCAACTCGGGGCTGCGGCGCGTTGCCGTGCTGACGCAGTACAAGGCGCAGAGCCTGATCCGCCACATCACGCGGGCCTGGGGCTCGCTGGACGCCGGCCTCGGCGAGTTCGTCGACATCGTGCCGGCCCAGCAGCGCATCGGCGAAGACTGGTACCGCGGCACGGCCGACGCCGTGTTCCAGAACCTCGACCTGCTGGCCGAGACCGGTGCGCGCCACGTGCTCGTGCTCGCCGGCGACCATGTCTACAAGATGGACTACGGGCCGATGCTGCGCGAACACCTGCGCCGCGGCGCCGAGCTCAGCATGGCCTGCTGCGAGGTGCCGATCGAGCAGGCCCCGGCCTTCGGTGTCGTGCGCTGCGCCGACGACGGCCGCATCACCGCCTTCGAGGAGAAGCCGGCGCATCCCTGGTCCCAGCGCGCGCACCCGGGCCAGGCCCTGGTGAGCATGGGCGTGTACGCCTTCGAGACCGCAGCACTCGTCGCCGCCCTGCGCGAAGACGCGGCCGATCCGGCCTCGTGCCACGACTTCGGCCACGACCTCATCCCGCGCCTGATTCGCCTGGCCCGGGTCTACGCGCACGACTTCGCCGCAAGCTGCGTCCACCCCGTCGGCGCGCAGCCCTACTGGCGCGACGTCGGCACCCTCGACGCCTACTGGCAGGCCCACATGGAACTGCTCGGCGCCAGTCCGGCGTTCGAGCTCGACGACGAAACCTGGCCCCTTCGCGGCCTGCCCGCGCAACTGCCGCCGGCACGCTTCGTCTGCGACGAAGAAGGCCGCAGCGGCATGGCGCTGGATTCGCTCGTCGACAACGGCTGCGTCGTCCGCGGTGCCACCGTGCGGCGCTCGCTGCTGTTCGCGCAGGCACGTGTCGGCGAGGGCAGCATCGTCGAGGAGTCACTGCTGCTGCCGGGAGCGCGCGTCGGGCGCCGGGTGCGCTTGCGGCGCACCATCGTCGACCGCCGCTGCGCGTTGCCCGACGGCCTGTGCGTGGGCCTGCATCCCGACGAAGACCGGGCACGCTTCGCCATCAGCGCCGGCGGCATCTGCGTCGTGACGGCGGCGATGCTGGCGGCAAGCGGCCGCGACTGAAATTCCGGCGCGGGCGGCAGGCCCGCACGCCCGCCCCCGGATCCGCAGGCAAGACCGGCATCACGGTGCCGGCGGGTCGAAGGCGGCCGGAAAATGAGGCCGCCAGCGCGCCTGCAGGCGCTGCAGGGCCGCGTCGTCCTGCTCGCGCAGCCTCTGGCCCTGCACGTCGGCAATCGCGCGCTCGGCGGACTCGGCGATGCGGCGCCGAAGCCGGCTCACCACGCCTGAATGCTCGACCCGTTCCAGCAGCGGCCCGGCATAGTAGCGATCGAGCCAGGCTTCGAGCTCGGCGCTGGAAGCGGCCTCGCGCTGAAGCTGCTGGAAACTGCAGGCGTCGATCCACACCTTCTCGAAGTCGAGCGCGAGCGACGCATTGCGCTGGACGACGACCTGCCCGAGCCGGCTGCGCAATGAGTGCAGGATCCGCTTCACGCTCGCGATCGGGTCGACGCCTTCGCCCGCGTACAGCGCGGCGGCAAATGCGCCGAGCGGCGTCGGCTTGCCCTGCCTTTCGACGAGCACGGCCAGCAATTCGATCTGGCGCAGGAATTGCGGCGAGAGGGGCTCCACCTGGCCGTCGGCATGGACGATGCGCGCGTCGCCGAACAGATGGATGCGCACCGAAAAGTCCCAGCGTTCGGAGCGCGTCGGGGCCTCCCCCGCCTTCATCGCGTGCAAGGAGATGAGCCGCGCGACGTAGTCGGTGCAATAGCCGCGCTCGAGCGCACGGTCGACCAGCCGCGCGACGATGCGGCGCGGCCAGCAGAAGAAGTGCACCAGCGCGCGATCGCAGCCCAGTTGCAGCGCCGCCTTCAGCTCCGCATCGCCGCGCGCCGCGTCGCCGGCCGCGTAGTGGATGTGGGCCGCGAACAAGCCGCCGATCCAGAGCAGGAGCGGGTTGGCAGGGTCCCGGGCCAGCGCCAGCCCCGCGTCGAGCAGCGCCCGGCCCCGTTCGGGGTGGCCGGCCTCGTGCACCACCAGAGCGCTCGCGATCCGGGCCACGCCCATGAAGTACGGCACCCCTTTCGCATCGGTGATCTCGATCGCGCTTTCGCAACGCGCCACCGCCCCGATGCGCACGCCGCCGACGAAGTCGCACCACAGCAGCATGGCGCGGTAATAGGCCTCGTCGGCCGGAATGCCCTCGGCGAACAGCGCCTCGATCGCGGCGAGCTGGCTGCGCGCCTCGTCGACCCGTTCGCGGCTCAGGCAGGCCGCAGCGGCATGGCAGCGCAGGATGCCGTCCCAGGCGCGGATGCCGTGCTGCCGCGCTGCGGCCAGGCCGGCATGCACCGCGGCCGCGCATTCGTCGAGACGGCCCTGGTGCAGCCGCAGCGTGGCCTCGTTCAGGCGGCTGATCACGGCCCCGACCGGCGAGAGCGTCTTGCCCGTGGCGCGCGCGGCAAAGCGCGTGGACACGATCTCGGCCGCGGGAAGATTGCCGCTCCAGAGATATTCGAAGCTCAGGCCGGCTGCCAGGCGCACGCCGAGATCGCTCGTGGGGTTGTGCTCGACGAGGCGCTCGGCGCGCTCGCGCCAGGCGGGGATGCGGGGATGGCGCGGCTGGCGGAACGGCAGCGCGAACAAGGCGCTGCCGACGACGAGGCTGCGCAACGGCCGCGGCATCCGATCGACGCTGGCATCGCGTTCGGCGTTCATCCACTCGATGAGCGGATCGAGTTCGCGCAGGTCGCGGTACAGCAGGAAGATCGCGTCGACAAGCCCGGCCCAGGCGAGAAGGCTCCAGCTGCGGTCGGGCCCGTCGCGCAATTGCTCGAAGGCGCGCAGCAGCAGCGCATGCGCGTCGGCAGGACGCTTCAACGCCATGCTCGTTCCCGACCAGTACAGCAGATGGGGGTTGCTCTCGATCTGCGCGCCGGGAAGGTGCCGCAGCCACGAAGCGACCAGGTCGAGCCGCCCGCTGACCGCCGCGAGCGGCGCGCCGGACTCGACGAGCAAGGCGAGCGGCCGCACTCGATGCTTCCTTGCAGCGCTCCTGATTCGCGCCGACCAGGCTTGCAGGTCGCCGGACTCCACGATCGCAGACTCGTCCACGTGTCCTCCCCGCTTCTTATTTGCTTTGCGCGCCGCAATTCAGGCGGGTCTGTCTCCGCACCTGCATCCGACTGCCTCGCAGGATTGTGTCGCAAATGTGAGTGAAAGTGTGGATCAATGAACAGAAGTCTTCAACAGCAGAGTCGGCAATCATGTCTGCGCAGATTTGTGACCCATCATGACCATGGAGATCCGAACAAGTGCGTTGCACACGAGATTCGACATTCCAGGCATCGAGTCCGCCCGCGATTTGCACTCAGGGCGGAGCGGCAGACGCAACGGCACCGCCGCCTCGGAGACCCTGGGCGCCAACAACCGTGCAAGACCCCATCCGATCCGTGTGCAGGTCGTCAGACACCTCCGGTTGGCGGCTCGTCCTGACGGGCGTCGATGTCGTTCGTCGCGCCGCCCCCAATTCAGGGAATCTGGACCCGAACCTGTACATGCAGGCCTCGTACCATGCCCTCGCAAGCGCGAGTTGCGCATGAGCCTGTAAGCCATTTTAAAATAGGAAATAGAACCATGAAATACTATTTCAAGGCGTCGCCCGGCTCAAGTTCGAATCGAATCGGAGCGGACCTCTCCGTAATGCTTTGTGCAATTTTGCCTTACTGTAAATCCGCAAGTTCGGATGAGACTTGCGGGCCATCCGAGTCTCAATGCGTCAACTCAATTGCCGGCGATCTCCAAGGATTTGCTCCGAAGATGACAAAGAGCGGGCGATTTACCGTCAAGGAAGAGTATCCAGATGGGGCCCCGGCGACCACGGTGCTTTCGTTTCTCGATCGCGGTCAGACTGCATTTACGCGCCGAATTGCACAATACGACAACTCGACGGGGACCGCGTTTGATCCTGGCGCAAAGAAATGCGGCCTTCCTGGATTGAAAGTTCAGTTGCTGCAGGGAACAATGGGCGCCTGCGTGTACTACATTGCTTTTCGCGAAAATAGATTTCGAGTTTACTCGAGTGGGTTGAAGCAGAACCCCGCCCCTCGATAGACAACTCTCAAATAGAGCCATGAAATTCAAGCTGCAGGACTCATCTCTGATTTTCATGAAATCCCCGACCAGCGTGCCGCCGGCGACATGAGGCCTGAGCATTGTGAATGGCATTGTTCGAGTTATCCACACCTATTCGGTCATCTAATTCGCGCGTGTTCGATCACTGCACCGCGCGTGTTCGGTCAGCGACTGCGCTGGATCGGTCATCGTGCATGCCTATCGGGCACCAAATATTCCAGCAAAATCAACAACCTGCGCAGGCGGCAGCGTTTGCCCCTGTATTTTCCTGTTGTCCTGTAAAAAGAGCCGCTAGAAGGCTCAGCCGCCATTACATGGCGGAAATCCACAACCAGGAAAATGCCTCGCTCGCTGATCGATGTACAGCGTCACCCCACCTTGATCAGCATCGCCGCCCGCTTCGCGCGCGTCAGTGCCACGTACATCAGCTTGCGCTGGTTCGCGGTCTGCTCCGCGTCGCCGAAGTAACTTTCAGGAGCGACGACGACGACCGCGTCGAACTCGAGACCCTTGGCTCGGTGCATGGTGGCGAAGTGCACTGTGTCGCGCGCGTCGCCGTGGTTGCTCTGCGCCGTGATTGTCACGCCGGCCAGCCCGGCGGCCAGCAGTTGCTTGGCCATGCCCTCGCGCGTCTTCTCGCTCGATGCGATCACGCAGATCGTGGGCGCTTGGCCATCAGCAGCCTCCGCTCGCAGCGCCTTGATGAAGCCGATAGCCTGCGCGGCCGCTGCTTCCAGTCCCTGCACCTGAACGAGGACCGGCGCCGGCCCGCGTGAAAGCGACTTGTAGCGCTTCGACTCGTCGTGCCCGTCGTCGAGATCGTCCACCTCGCAGCCTTCGAGCAGGGCAACGGCCTGGCGCCGGATCTCGTCGGTGGTCCGGTAGTTCAGGTAAAGCTTGCGCGAACGTCCTCGGATGTCGATGCCGCACTTGCTCATCGCCGCGCGATGACGGCTGTAAATGCGCTGATGCCCGTCGCCGACGAAGAACAGGTCATTTGGTCCCGGCGGCATCAGCGCCCGCAGCAGTTTCAGCGCCTGTTGGCCGAGGTCCTGCGTCTCGTCCACAACCACGGCGCTGTAGTTGCCTGCCTTCGCCTGGGCACTCTGCAGCAGGGCGGCCACTTCGCGATAGGCATCGTCCACCTCTTTGAGCTTGCGCGAAGTGAGTTGGCCGCGGTATTCCTCGAAGACCGGCCACACGGCATCGCGCTTGGAGCGGCTCAAAACGCCTGAGCGTCCGACGCGGCGAGCGGTGCGGTACTCGCCCAGCGTCGTGATGCCTTGCGCCAGGATGACCTGTTCGAGCTCCTGCTCGTAGAAGTCGTCAGGCAGCTCCAGCTTCGGGTCCCGAACCGCCATCGCTGCTCGCCAGGCCTGCAAGGCAGCATCCTGCTTGCGGTCGTAGACGATCCTGTGTTCCAGCTTCTGCGACCGCATGAAGCCATGGACCCACGAATCGAGGTTGCGAACCTCCAGCTTTGCCAGGGTGCTTGCGCCGCACAAGGTCTTCAGGTTCTGCTCGATGTCGCCGGCCAGGTTGCGCGTGAAGGTGGTGAACAGCACCTTCTGGCCGGGCGGAGTGCGGTTCTCGGCCAGCCACTTCGCACGGTGCATGGCCAGCACCGTCTTGCCGGTGCCTGCGCCACCGAGCACGCGCACGGGCCCGCTGCGGTCGCCCGCTGCCAGCTTGCGCTGCGTCGGATGAAGAAACACCCGCCACTGCGCAAGCGGCGCGTTCATGATCGCGCGCATCGACTCGTCGTCGTCGACGATGACGAAGCGCGACTGAGATTCAGGCGTCGCCAGCGCCGTCGCAAAGTCTGCCGTGTCGACCAGGCGATCCACGCGCGTCTCCCTGGCCGCGAGAACCTGGCTGACGCTGTCGCCCGCCGCGACCAGGAACAGCCCTTCGTAGGCCTCGACCGGCAACTGCGCCTGCATCGCATCAAGCCCGCTGTCGGAGGTCAGCGCCCGCACCGCGGCCAGCGCCGCTTCGGGAACGCCCAGACTCAAGAGGTCGCGATCGCTGAGTTCGGCAAACAGCGGATTGGACGCCACTTCGGCAGGCGTCACGGGCGCTGCATCGGCCACGCTTTCGACGAACACCATCTGCATCGCGCCCGTCACCGGGTTGATGGCCAATCTGCGCTTCTCCGCCCAGCGGTAGGCGTCGTCATGATGGTCGACATACAGCAGGACGTAGACATCTCCGCTGCTCGGCTTGAAGACGATGCCGCGCCAGTCGCGGTCCAGGCGAACCGACTTCAGGTTCGAATCACGCGCTGCGTTGATGTTCTCGTAGTTGATGCCCGGGCTCGTCGGGTCCGACTGGAACTGGATCGCCCACTTCATCACCTTCGACTGGATGGCAGAAGGCAGCTTCGCGAGCTGCAGCAGGAAGTCCTGCGACAGGGCAACTTTCGGCTTCAGGCTCACGGTGTCACTCCCCTTCGTTGTTCAGCGTCAGGTCCAGCGCATCCGCCAGGACGACGGACCAGGGTTGCCCCTGAATCGTGGCCAGCTTGTCGTCCAAAACCTGCGCCGTCCATCCCGCAGCCCGCCACACATCGGCCAAGTCCGCCTGGTCGGGCCGCAGCAGGGCCAGCTTCTGATCGACCCAGGTCAGTTCGGCATCGGCAAGCACCTTGCCCTTCTCGTCGGCCAATTCCGTACCGACCTCGGGCGGCATGGCACCCGCAACGGCCAGCGACTTCAGCCCTCCCGCCAACTCCGGGAGCGACTGCTCCAACACGGCCTGCCAGGCAGCGCTGAGTCCTGCGTGATCTTGCGGCTTGCCAGGAGGCTGCGCTCCACCATCCATGGCGCCAAGCGCTTCGTAGTCGTGGGCATCCAGGCCTGAGGCCGTCGCCATCAGCATGCCCGGCATGAACTGCGCCGTGTTGTAGAGCTGCAGCCACCGCCTCCAACCCCGGTGCAAGGCCTCTTCGTCTGGGGCCGCCGGCTCGTCCAGCACGACGGCGCCCGGCGACGACCAGGCTCCCGGCGCGGGAAGCCCCTTGGCCAGCGCCATCGCCCACCAGCCGACGATCGCCGCGGGACCGTTGGTGCGGGACATCACCGGCGCGAAGCCGGCACCGGGCTCGCGTAGGTACAGCGGCAGCCGTGGCAGCCAGTGCGTCCGCTGAGCGTCGCAGGCGGACTTGTCGTCCGGCGTGTTCGGGATCATCAGGAACCCGAGCCACGCCGCATTGCGCTGCATCGCCTCGACAGCGGGATCCGTTCCGCCGCCGTCCGACCCGATCGCCAACCACTGCAGCAGCCGCGCGACGCCATGCTGGGTGAATGCTTTTTCCTGTGCCCGCGGCAGCATCTCCGGGGCCTTGGCGCCATCGTGCCGCGACATCGCCACCAAGGGCGACTCCAGGTCGGTATCCAAATTCGCCGCCAGCGCAGCCGCAACATCCTGATGGGTCACCGACCACACCCAGTACCTGCCGCTCGCCACGATGGCACTGCGCTTCAGGGCATCGTCGCGCATGGAGTCCTTGTGGTTCGCCCAGCCGTCACAGAACACCGCAACCGGCCGCCGCTTCGAGCCCGCCGACCAGGGCCAGATGACGAAGTCGGGCTTGCTCGGAACGACCACGCCGTGGTCACCATCGAGCTCGGCCTGTGGCTCCACGCGGTAGCGCTGGGTGCCCACCTCCAGCAGGTAGCCTGATTTCCCGTTCACCACATCCTGTACCACCTTCACGGCGGGCAGGCCTCCCACGCCGCTGGGCTTCTTCAGGCTCTCGATGAACCGTGCTTCCAGCACCGATCCGAAATTCGGGTTGATGTAGATGTCGGAAATCGTCTTCACGCGCTCCAGGGCACCCAAGGACCCGACCAGTTCGGTCAGCACCGTGCGGGCGTTGTCGCGTGACACCAGTTCCATGCTGCGCCCCAGGCGGTACTGGTACAGGCAGCGGTAGCAGCCATCCTTCTCCGGGTCCTGGTTGCAGGAGCAGGTGCTCGAGGCATCGAGCGCCATGCGCAACACGTCGGCCAGCGTCCTCGCGTCGTGCGCCAGCAGCTGGTGGAGATAGCCCGTGCCGCCAGGCACCGAGTCATAGAGCATCACGTAATGCTTGCGCGGGCCTCCGTCCTTGCCCGGCTCGTCCTGCAGCACCATGCGCAAATGGTCCACCTTGCCGCCGAAGCGTCGCTTCAGCCCGAGCTGCACCGCTGCCATGAACGACTGCACCACGGCTTCGTCCACCCCATTCTTGGTGTAAGGCACCAGGATGCGCAACGCCTCCGATTCGAACTCGCGATAGAGGTACAAACAATCCAGCAGGTTCGTCGGGTCATCGCTGCCGTGCTTGGCGCAGTCGAAGCTGTGGTTCTGCTGTGCCGCCTGCCCGCCTCGACGCGCTGGCTTCTGAACCTTGCCGCAATGACGGCACAGGCTGAAGCCGGGACGCTGCGATTCCTTGTCGGCCACCTTGAACGCGTCGCCCGGCTTGGCCAGCTCGCCGAAGTTCACGTCGCGGAAGGTGACTCGCGAGATGAACTCGAAACCGAAGGGCGTGCCCCCGGTCGGAATCTGCCAGGCTTCGCGGATGCTGGCCGGCTGGAAGTCCGCCATCAGCTGCCGCACGTAGTATTTCGGTTCGCGGTCTTCCGAGCTGTCGTCGATGCGAACGTCGGTGTCGTTGCTGTTCGCGATGGCCTGGCGAAAGCGCAGCAGAACATGTCGCTGGCCGCCGTCCGACCACATCGGGTCGCCGCAATTCGGGCAGGTGGGGTGCACGTCCGGCTCGATGGCCAGATTCTGCATATGGTGGCAGCTGGGACAGAAGCGCCAGTCCTCGGTCTTCGCCAGATTCATGTTGATCTGATCCACCTCCACGCGCCGCTGATTGGCATAGAAGCGGTTTTCAGGAGCGAACTCCGACAGCGCCGATTGCGCAGGACGCTCGTACTTCTGCGTGGCCAGCGTCACGTACGCGCCCTGCCCCGGTTCGTCGGCGCCGCGTTTGCGCCACAGCACCGACTTGAGCTGGATGCCCGACTCCGGGAATGCGTAGTTCGGGATCAGGCCCGCATCCGTCAAGGTGTTCAACAGGTCGCGGGAATTGATCTCCTTGATCAACTCCAGCATCTTGTCGCGCTCGCGCAGCAGGTTGTCGATCTCGTCCCGGGTCGCCTCGTCCTGCGGCTTCTGCTGCGCCCGGGCCTTGGCCTTGTCGAGTTCGTCCTTGCGCTTCTTGTAGGTGCGGCGCTCCTCCACCAGTTCTTCCAGCGCCTTCATCAGGCGCGCCCGCAAGCCGTCCGTCTCGCCCTGGCCTTGCATGTAGTCCCAGAGCCGGCCGCGGACCACCTCGTCCACGTCCTTGTCCAACAGCGCCATGAATCCGTCGAAAAGGCGCTGCTCGTGCTTCAGCACATGGTCGGCCAGAATGTAGGGAAAGCGATCGAGCTTGACCTGCTCCATCGCATCCAGCGCCTGCGATGTCTTCTCCGGCAGGGCCGTCGCGCTGCTCAGGTTGGACACCCAGTCATCGATGCAGAACGCGAACAGCTGCCGGCGCAACACCTCCGCCGCCTGAAGGAACACCCCGGGCGGCGCTACCTCGCCCGAGATCATCTCCTCGGTCTCGGCAAAGAAGTACAGATCGTGCGGGCTGTTCCCATCGGCCAGCGTGGTCGTCATCGCGTTGCCGTCGCGGCGGCCCGCGCGGCCCATGCGCTGCAGAAAGCTGGCCTGGTTGGGCGGCACCGAGCACAGCAGCACCGAGGACAGGTCGCCGATGTCCACGCCCATTTCCAGCGTGGGCGTCGCCGACAACAGGTTTTCGAACCAGGGCTTGGGCAGCTTGTTCTTGAATCGCAGTTCCAGTGCCTCGCGCTCCTGGCGATCCAGCAGTCCGGTGTGCTCGGCCGCGATCACGCGGCGCAGATCGCCATGACTGAAGCGGCGTGACCACCAATCGGCAGCCTCCGGGATCAGTTGCTCGTACCCGGATTCCACGGCATCCAGGCAGGGCATGTCCAGCAGGAACTCCGCATCCTGGCGCGCAACGGCCAGGCGCCGCTTGTTGCCGGCCGTGGCCACGAAAGCCACTTCGGTGTCCACCTGCAAGGCATCGGGATGCAGCGCCAAGGTGTCGCCAAGATGGTGCACGGTTCGGACCAGCACGCCCGCGGCGACCAGCGCATCGAAGGCGGCGTGGTACAGATCCGCCGCCATGCCCTTGGCCAGCAGCATCTGCCGCCCCAGCGCCGCGGCGGCCCAGCGGTCGTACCAGGTGGGGCGTGAATTGCCCGCCAGCTTGTCGAAGTCGCGATGCTTGCCCAAGGTCAGCAGCACCGGCCGGGGGGTGTATTCGCCCATCTTCGGCATCCACTCGGCGCGCCCGCCGCCCTTGGCCAGCAGCCACACGTTGCCATCTGCGGCGTAGGCGGCGGTCTCGGCGTGCATCACGCCGCCACGGCGGCGCATGTGGGCGAGCGTGCCCCACAGCCACTGGGTCAGCACAGGCAGGTCCAGGCCCTGGGCGCCGAACTGCTCGCGGAACTGCGGCAACAAGGTTTCGGCCACTTCCTGCACCCGCGCCCACGGCACCGAGAGCGTCACCTTGCCGATGCGCTCCAGCGTCCGGCCGCGCTGGCTCTGGTAGGTCAAGTCGCTGAAGAGCTGCCACAGCAGGCGCTTCTTCACCTTGGCCGGCAGGCGGGTGCTGGCCGGCAGTTGCCCGTGCTGGACCAGTTCCACCGACCAGTCGTGCTGCCAGGTCATGTTGGGCGCCAGGAACTCCGACACCAGCCTCTCCGGCGCCATGTGCAGCAGCGATGCCGGGTCGTCGAAGCGCTTCTCGGCCAGCGCCAGCAATTGGGGCCAGGGCATGCGGGTGAGGTTCAACTCGTCCAGCACATGGGCCCAGGCCGTGCGCACGTTGTTCAGCCAGGTGCGGGCGCCGAAGAAGCCGGCGCGATGCGCCGCATCCTGAACCGAATCGGAGAACGCGATCAGCTTCTTGTCGTCGTTGAAGACGCTGGCCCAACTGGCTTCCACCACCTGCGAACCCAGCGTGGCATTGCGCGCCCCCAACAGCAGCAGTTCGTCGCGCTCGCCGCAACTCGGGCAAGTGTCGTCATGGCGTGTGTACTGGGCGTTGCCCACCACCACGGTGCGTTGCGCCGTGACGCGGAACACCGGCAACAGATCCTGGTGTGCGCAGGCCAGGCAGGCGCTGCCGCTTTCGGAGCCTGCATGCTGCACATTGCCGCAGGCCACGCAGACATGCTGGTTCACGCCGTCCACATGCGGGCGGCCGACGCTTTTCGCGGCGTAGAGCCGCGCCGCTTCGGGCCGGCGCGAGAACCAGGTGTTGTAGATCTCGTCGAGCTGGGTGGAAAGCTTGTTGCTGCCCTGCACCAGCCGGGACAACCACCCCGTCGTGCGGCACTGGCTGCACTGCACCATGGGCAGGTAGACGCCATCGCGTTCGCCCGGCAGATCGCGCTCGCTGCGAAGACTCACGTCCTTGGGGTCGCAAGCGAGCTTGCCCACCATGCGCCGCAGCTCGCGCACCCACACCTGCACGCGCAGCGTCACCAGCGGCTGCTTGCCGTCGCGCAGCGCCCAGGCCACCAGCACCAGCAGCGCATCCAGCACCCGCGCCACCTGGGGCCGGCCGGCGGCCGGCATGTTGCGCGAGAAGGCCTCGGTCAAGGTGTCGTAGCCCACCACGCCGCTCTTCATCAGCCGAAGCAGGTTGACGAAGAGCTGGTGGCGCTTCAAGTGGTCCGCCAGCGCCATGCGCCAGGCCGGAGCTGCCACTTCCGCCTCGTCTGCAGGCTGCTCCAGCGCAGGAAAGAACAGCGCGAACCAGGCGCGCACCGCCGCCTGCGGCGTCGCGTAGGCGGCGGGTGCCAGCGCCGGGTCCAGCTCGGGCTGCCAGATGAACATGTGGTCGACCGTCGCGTCGCCCAGGAACGCGTCCACGCTCAGCCGGCTTTCGGTGACCACGGCATCCGCCTCGAACGGCACGCCGAACACCTGCCGCGCGTACTCACGCAAAGGCCCCGTGTCGGACGACCCGCCCAGCGTGGCCGACGTTCCGGTGCAGATCAGGTGGTCCTTGTCGGCTTTCAGGCGGGCACGCAGGCGGCGCAGCAGCAGGGCCAGGTCCGTGCCCTGGGCCCCGTCGAAGGTGTGCAGCTCGTCCACCACCACGTAGCGCAGCGTCGTCGGGGTGTTGTGCGCCCAGAGCTGCCGGTCCCTGGGCCGCAGCATCAGGTAGTCCAACATCTTGTAGTTGGTCAGCAGGATGTCGGGCGGGTGCTTGCGCAGCGTGTCCCGGTCGGTGATCACGCCGCTGGGTGTCATCACCATGCCTTCGCCCGGCTTGCCCGCGGTGCCGCCGACGTACAGGCCCACGCGCAGCCCGTTGAATGCCGGCTCCCGGGCCACCAGGGCGGCGATGCGCCGGGCCTGGTCGGTCGCCAGCGCATTCATCGGGTAGATCACCAAGGCCTTGATGCCGGCCCGGCCTGCTGCGCGCTCGCGGGCGCAGTGGTCCAGCACCGGAAACAGGAAGCATTCGGTCTTGCCGCTGCCGGTGCCCGTGGCCACCAGCGTGCTGGCCGCGAGGTGCTGGCTGGAAAGCCGCTTCCAGGCCTGCTCCTGATGCCCATAGCCGGGGTATTCGGTCTCGAAGCTCTTGAAGAACTTGCGCCCGGCCGAGCCGGTGACGAAGGGCAGCCCCACCTGGACATAGGGCCCCTTCAGCCACGCCGACTCCTCTTCCACAAACCGGCTCATCAGCCCGTGCATGAAGGCGTCGGCCGGCTCGAAGCCGGAGACGAGGAACTGCTTCAGCCCCTGCTGGATGTCACGCGCGAGTAGGGAAGGCAACATGGTGGGTGGGTCTCAGCGCTGAAGCGGCCAATGTCCGGTGGATGTCCGGTTCGCAGGGCTCGGACCCATCACAGCGCCCGGAGCGGACGAGGAAGTCCAAGCCAAATCAACAACTTGGCCGCATCGTTGGCCGCGGGATGGGTCGAGGCGGAGGCCGGAGATGTCCGGATCGTGTCCGGTTCGGCAGCCCTCATGTCCGGTTTGTCCGCACGTAGGCCGTGGAGGCTCCGGCGCCGTCGACCCGCAGCAGACCCAGTTCCTCCATCGCCACGAGGTCGCGCCGGGCCTGGCGCTCGGACACCTCGGCCGCAAAGCGCTCACGGTATTCGGCCGGCCGGATGCGCTCATCGACCTTCATCGCCTCCAGCAGCGCCTGCTGGCGGGCGTTGAGCGACGCCAGCCCGCCGGGCGCACCGCCCGGCCCCCAGAGCGTCAGCGTCACCCCGGTCTCCCGGTCGTCCCATTGAGGTGGACGCAGGCCTTGATCCACGCAGGACTGGATGATCTTCTGCGTGCCGCGGCCGATGCGCTCCATCAGCCCACGCAGGTACAGCACCTGTGCGATGTCGGGGTTCGTCGGCAACGAGGGGTGATTGCGCCGCAGATCCGTGGGCTTCAAACCGTCCGGCAGGCGACCGGCGTTCCAGATCTCGATGCGGTCGGCATAGACGCTCACCGTCAGCCCGCCGGAGAAGCCCGCGTAGTCACGATGCGCAAACGCATTCACCAGGCCTTCGCGTATCGCCGCTTCGGGGTAGGCCGGGCGCGCCTGCCGAGCCAGTGGCGCCTTCGGGTCCGCCTCGAAGCGCTGCTCCATCGGCAGCTGTGAGCGCAGCCAGTCGAAGGCCTGGTTCAGCAACCGCACCAAAGGCCCTTGCAGCTGCTTGTCGTCCAGGTACTCGCTGCCCGTCTTGCCGGCCGCGTAGCGGATCAGCCGCACACGCGTCTGCGGGTGGCGCAAGGCGGGGTTGCGCGCAAACAGCACGTCGGCCCCTTGCGTGTAGCCGCGAGGGCCCGCCAGACCGAGTTCGGCCAACACCGCCTCATCGTCCGCTGGCTTGGCAAAGCGGTGCCGCCCCGCCTTGCCGGCCTCGCTGACCAGGGCTTGCACCTCTTCGTGGTCGAGGTCGCCTTCTTCCATCGCCATGGAGGGCCGCCTCTCCCAGCGGTCCGCACTCACCGCCTTGTTCTGCACCATTTCGCGCAGCACTCGTGCGTCCGCCAACACGGTGCGGCCGCCTTGACGCACAAAAACGCGCCCCGCACAGACATAAGGCCTGTCCTTGCCCTCGGGCACCTCGATGGACAGAACGGCCTTGCCGTCGAGACGGTCCAGGCTCACCGTGAACAAGGCCGACGGCGTCAACTGGTCGGCAATGGCCTGGTGCACGCCGCGAACGCGTTGCGGCTCTAGCTCGGCCGGCGGCAGACCGACCACCTGTCCGTCGTCACTTACGCCGCAGAAGACCGTGCCCCCCTGGGAATTCAAGAACGCGCACACCACCTCGGCCAGCGACTCCACCTTGTCCAGCCCCGACCGGAACTCGGAATGCGGCCCTTCGCCCTGGGCGATCTGCTGCAGCAATACGTCGCTGATCATGGCTGCTTCCCTTTCTCGAGCCTGCGGGCCACGGCTTGCGGGTCACGCAGGTGCTCGGCCACGAAGCTTTCCGCCTCCTGGTAGCGAAAGAACTGCGACGACGCATACAACAAGGCGTCATCGGGGTTCACGAACTTCTGCACCCAGTTGCCTTTGCGGTCCGGCACTTGCACATCGTGGCGGATGGCCGCCTCGTACATGTCGACGACGCGAAGGTCGTCGATGACCTTGTTCTTCTTCAGCCCCAGCGCGGAGCGCTTCTCGGCCGAGTCGTGGCCCAGATTCATCAGCAGGGTGCGCGCGAACACCACGTCGCTGTGCGCCAGTATCCAGCGCGGCTTGTTCAGCTCGATGGCCTTGAGCAGCTCCTGGTGGGTGATGGACATCTCGCCCTTGCCCGCCACGCCCGAGCCGTACTGCGGCGTGATGAGGCTGAGGAACAGGTCGCAATGCTCGACGCCGTGCAGGCAGTTCTCGAAGGCCGTGCGCGTGGAACTGACGGGCAGCGTGCCTTTGTGCGACATCCACACCTCGTAGCCGAAAGCCGTGAGCGTGGCGTAGATCTTCTCCAGCAGCTCTTCGATGCCATAGACGGTGGACGACACCATCAAGGTCAACCGCTCTTTCTCCCGCTCTGTGCTCATCCCGCTCCCCAGCTATTGTTGTGCTGCCGA
>JAGWTS010000445.1 GCA_028868875.1 Burkholderiales bacterium
AAGGGCGAGTTCCTGCGCGAGTTCGAGCCCGACTTCTTCTTCGACGACCAGACCCGCCACGTCGACGCCGCGGCCGACCATGTGCCGGCGGGCCACGTCGCGGCCGGCATCACGAACCTGCAGGATGCCGGCACCGGCTGATCAACCGAACCGCTGCCTCGCGCGTTGGAGTCGGGTATGCCTTTGTCAGCGCACAATGGCGCCCGCAATCCGTGTCGAGGATCAGAAATGTCGTTGGTGATGGCCTTGATCGATCGCCCAGCAGGGTGTGATGCCGTGTGGCGTGGCCGATCGCCCGCAACCGCCTGCCGCCGATGACGCCTGCAGGCACTCCGGCCGCCGCGCTGTTGCTGCACGGCCTGTGCAGCACGCCGGAAGAACTGCTGCCGGTCCAGGCAGCGCTCAAGGCGGCGAAGATCACGGTGCGATCGGTCCCGCTGCCGGGCTATTCCTTCGACCCCCAGGCGCGGCGCCAGCACGCCAGCCGCTGGCAGGACTGGCTGCGCGACGTCGGGGCCCAGGTCAAGGCGCTGCGCGCCCATCATTCGAAAGTGGTGTTGATCGGCCTGTCGGCCGGCGCCTCGCTGGCCCTGGGCGCGGCGATGCACGGCAAGGTCGACATCGACGGCCTCGTGCTGATGTCGACCACGCTGCGCTATGACGGCTGGGGCATTCCGCGCCATCACTTCCTGATGCCGCTGGCGCTGTACACCCCGCTCGGGCGCTTCTGGCGCTACAAGGAGCGCGCGCCCTTCGGCGTGAAGAACCCGCGCGTGCGCACGTGGATCGAGCGCGAGTTGCAGACGCGCCGGGTCTCGCGCGCCGGCGCGGCGGTGATCGGCGTGGACCATCTGCGCGAGCACGACCGGCTGCGGCGCGAACTGCTGCGCCGGCTCGGCCGCTTCGCCTGCCCGCCGGTGCTGGCCTTGCACGCGCGCGAGGATGAGGTCGCCAGCCTCGCCAATGTCCATCTGCTGGAACGCCAGCTGAAGACACGGTCATTTCGCAGCGTGGTTCTGGAAAATAGCCACCACATGATCACCATCGATAATGATCGCCAACAGGTGGCCCGGGAGACCGTGACTTTCGTCCAGGCGCTCGCGATCGAGGCCCCCTGCCCCGGAGAAGCGCCCCATGAACCCGCCTACCATTGAAGTCGTGGCCGACGTGCTGCAGGAGCAGTTCCACGTCGAGCGCGGACTGATCGCCCCCGAGGCGACGCTGCAATCCCTGGGGCTGGATTCGCTGACGCTGATGGAGTTCGTCTTCGCGATCGAAGACCGCTTCGACCTGCGCATCCCCGAAGATCGGCTCGACCCGCGCCAGGCCACGCTCACGCTCGGCGACCTCTGCAAGGCGCTCGAAGAGGGACTGGCCCAACGCAAGCCGGCGCCCTGAGTTCGTGAAGCCGATGCACCGCGTCTGCATCACCGGCTACGGCGTCGCCTCGCCGCTCGGCAACGAGTTCGAATCGTTCGACGCCGGGCTTTTTGGCGGGCGCCCCGCGCTCGAGGTCTATGCCTTCGAGTTGCCCGGCAACGATCCTTTCCGCGTGCCGGTGGCGCGCTGCCGTTTCGACGAAGCCGCGCTGCGCACGCCCTCGCGCCTGCCGCCGGACCGCGGCACCGCCCTGGCACTGTTGTGCGCCGAATCGGCCGCGGCCGCCGCCGGCTGGTCTGCCGACGCCTGCGACCCGCTGCGCCTGGGCCTGTACTGGGGCAGCGGGATGGGCGGCGCCGCGACCTTCGACGCGACCAGCCGCGGCGTCTACCAGGACGCGCGCCGGATCCGCCCGACCGCGGTCGTGACCACGATGCCCAATGCGCCGCTGGCCGAACTGGCGCTGCGGTTCGGCGCCCGCGGCGCCGCGATCGGCTACGCCTGCGCCTGCGCCTCGGCCGCGGTGGCGATCGGCGAGGCGATGCGGGCGATCCGCGAAGGCCGGCTCGACGCCGCCCTCGTCGGTGGCAGCGACGCCCTGCTCTCGCCCGGCGTCGTCGCCGCCTGGCAGGCGATGCGCGTGCTCGCTCCGGCAGGCGTGGACCCGACGCACGCCTGCCGCCCCTTTGCCGCCGACCGCGCCGGCTTCGCCCTGGGCGAGGGCGCGGCCGCGTTCATTCTCGAATCCGAGGCCCATGCGGCGCGGCGCGGCGCGCGCCGCAATCTCGTGCTCTCGGGCTTCGCGACCAATTGCGACGGCCTGCACATCACCCAGCCCGACGCCGCCGGCCAGGCGCGGGCGATGCACGCGGCGCTCGCCGACGCCGGGCTCGAAGCGGCGGCGATCGGCCATGTCAACGCCCACGGCACGGCGACGACGGCGGGCGACGCGGCCGAAGGCGAATCGCTGCGCCGTGTCTTCGGCGAAGGCGGCCCGCCCGTGACCGCCACCAAGGCCGTCATCGGCCACCTGCTGGGCGCCGGCGGCGCGGTCGAACTGGTGGCCACGCTGCGCGCGCTCGAACGCGAACTGGCGCCGCCCACCGGCCACGCGAGCGCGCTCGACCCGTCCTTGAAGATCGACCTCGTCCAGGGCGAGGCGCGGCCCCTGCCGGGCCTGCGCCACGCCATGAGCAACTCCTTCGCCTTCGGCGGCACGAACGCGGTGCTGATTGCATCGAGGGCGGCATGACCCGCCGCAGCGAGGAGGAGCCGCTGCGATGAAATCCTTCGGCCGTCGCGCCCAGGGGCTGCGCCTCGAACGCGTCCAGGCCTCGCCGCGCTGGGGCGGCGAGGGCTTTCGCAACCTGCATCCGATTCCGCCCGGGCTGCGCGACCTGCAGGCGCCGCGGCCCACGCTCGGCGAGTTCCTCTGCGGCGGCAAGCGCCGCGTGCCCGACGCGCCGCTGCCCGCGCACGATCCGCGAGCGGCCTGGCTGCGCGCGCCCGACACCGGACTGCGCGCCACCTGGCTCGGCCACTCGACGGTGCTGGTCGAGATCGGCGGCCGGCGCATCTTGACCGATCCGGTCTGGGGCCCGCGCGCTTCGCCTTCGCGGCTGGCCGGGCCCAAGCGCTTCCAGCCGGTGCCGGTGGGCCTGGCGAAGATGCCGCCGATCGACCTCGTCGTGCTCTCGCACGACCACTACGACCACCTCGACTACCCGACCGTGACGGCGCTGGCGAAGACCGGCGTGCCGTTCGTCACCTCGCTCGGCGTCGGCGCCCACCTCGAGGCCTTCGGCGTGCGCCCGGAGCTCGTCACCGAGCTCGACTGGTGGGAACACCACGACCTGCCGGGCAGCGAGATCCGCGTCAGCGCCGCGCCCTCGCAGCATTTCTCGGGACGCGGACTGAAGGACCGCAACGCGACGCTGTGGTCGTCGTTCGTGATCCGCTCGCAACGCCACGGCGTGTTCTTCAGCGGCGACACCGGGCTCACGAGCGAATACGCGCTCATCCGCGATCGCCTCGGGCCCTTCGACCTCGTGATGCTCGAGGTCGGCGCCTTCCACCCCTCGTGGGGCGACATCCACCTCGGCCCGGCGAACGCGCTCGAAGCCCATGCCCTGCTCGGCGGCGGCGCCTTCCTGCCGGTGCACTGGGGCACCTTCAGCCTCGCCCTGCACGCCTGGGACGAACCCGCCGAAACCCTGCTCGAACTCGGCACCCGACGCGGCACCCCGCTCGTGATGCCGCGCCTGGGCGAGGCGGTGGAGCCGGTGCGGATCGAGGGCGTCAGCCCCTGGTGGCGCGGGGTCGGCGGCGCCGAAAGACCCGAGGCGCCGCCCGCGCCCGCGATGACGATGCCCCCATCGCTGCCCTGGCCGCTCGACTGAACCTAAAAACAGCAGTTACCCGGTCGCCGCGAGCGCAGCTGGCGCTGGCGGCAGGCCAATCTGACCGACGATTCGTTGGCAGATGTAGGCCAGCAGTGCCCG
>JAGWTS010000446.1 GCA_028868875.1 Burkholderiales bacterium
AGTCCCTGCGGACTGTTCCTCGCCCGCGAGGGCCATCCGGCATGCTTGCCGGATGGCGACGCCAGCGGCCCGGCAAAGCCGGATCCGCGGCGTCCGCTCGATGGCTGAGCAGTGCCTCACAGCGTGCATCGCGGCGCATCGCGGCGCATCGCAAGAGGAAATCAAGGGCGCCGTAGCGCCCTTGCTTGTCGAGGTTCGCGAGCGGGCCGCTTGGGCCCGCGGCGAATTACTTCTTGGCGGCGGAGGCGGCCGCGTCGGCCTTGCACTTCTTCAGGAAGCTGTTCTTGGCGGCGCCGGCGAGGTGCTTGTCGGCGGCCGAGCTGTCGCAGGCGTCGGGACCGGCGGTCTTCTCGCACTTCTTGATGAAGCTGGCCTTGGCCGCGCCGGCGAGCTTCTTGTCGGCAGCCTGGCTCGCGCAATCGGCGAAGGCGGCGCCGGCGAACAGGCTCAGGCCCAGCAGGGCGGCGGTGACGGTGGTCTTCTTCATGGGGAGATCTCCTGGAAGGATGGTTGGGGAGCGGGCGGTTGCCATTGGCGATTGCACCCGATGCCGGAGGCAATCGACACGCCCACAACGCGCGAGCCGCGTTTTCGGACGACCGATGTGTTACAAAATGCGTCGCGGATGCGCCATCGCCTCGTGCGCGGCGTGGAGCCGGCGCACCAGGACGCGGATGAAGGCGGCGTCGAAGAGGTGGCGGGTGTTGATCGACAGCTGCTCGAGCGACTGCGTCGTGAACGAGACCGTGGTCACCGCGTCGGCCACCAGGATGTCGGCGCTGTGCAGGCGCAGGTCCGGGCTCGGGGCCAGATAGGCCATCTCGCCGACCGAGGTGCCGGCGCCGAGCTGGGCCACGCGCTGGCCGTCGCGGTAGACCTCGACCTGGCCGCTCGTGATGATGTGGAAGGTGCCGCCTTCCTCGCCCTTGCGGTACAGCGCATGGCCGTAGGCGTAGCGCTGCCACTTGGCGCGGTGCACCACCTCCCAGAGCTCGACGTCGCCGAAGCCGGCGAAGAACTCGAGCTTGCGCAGCAGGTTGAAGCGCTCGGAATCGAGCACGCCCTGGAGCGGGCCGCGCGGCACCTCGTGGTCGGTGACGAGGCCCGAGAGCGCCTGGGCGAAGGCGTCCCAGTCGGCGGGCCGGTCGTCGCGCCGCTTCGACAGCGCGCCGATGATGAGCGCCTCGAGCCGCGCCGAGACCCCTTCGCGCAAGCCCCGCAGCGGCGGCGGCACGGCGTGGTAGATCTGGTTCATGATCGCCGCCTGCTGCGTCGCGTCGAAGGGCGGGCGCCCGGCGATCAGGTGGTAGAGCACGGCGGCGAGCGAATAGATGTCGGCGCGGCAGTCCAGGGCGTCGCCGTCGAGCTGCTCGGGCGACATGTAGGCGAGCGAGCCGACGCGGTAGATCTGGGTCCGGTCGGCAGCCAGGTTGAAGACGCTGCCGAAGTCGGTGACCTTGACGTCGATGACGTGGTCGCCGTCGAGCACCGCGAGCAGGTTGGCCGGCTTCACGTCGCGGTGGATCAGCCCCTGGCGGAACATGTAGCCCAGCGCCATCGCGCACTTGAAGCCGATTTCCACGATCTGCGCCAGCGGCAGCAGGGCGTTGGCGCGGCAAAAGCGCCGCAGCGTCGAGCCCGGCACGTACTCCATCACCAGGTAGGGCTGGCGCTCGTCGGCGACGGCGTCGATGATGCGCACCACGTTCGGGTGCTGGAGCCGCCCGACCAGCGCCGCCTCGGCCGCGAACACGTGCTGGTGGAAGCGGTCCTCGCGCGCGTCGGCATAGGCGTCGGCGCGCACGCGCTTGATCGCGACCTCCTCGTTGCGGAATTCGTCGCGCGCCAGGAAGACTTCGCTCGTCGCGCCTTCGCCGAGCTTGGACAGGACACGGTACTTGCCGATCTGCTCGGGCAGTCCGTCGACGGCGTGGCGGGAGGGCGAATTGGGAAGAGGGGCGGGCATGGCGGGGCTGCCGGCACGAGACGCGCCGCGGCAGCCGCGATCTTGCTCCCATCGCGGGCCCGTTAGGGGTCGAACTGGCGGCCCAAGCTCGTGCAATCCGCCGCACGCAAAGGCCAAAAGTAGAATCCGCCGATGATCCAAGCCCAGCAGGAGCTGCTGCAGGCGCTGGCGGCGGCGCTCGGCGAGCTGGCCCCGGCATCCCCTGTGGCAGCGGTATTCGAGTCCCCGCGCCAGGCCGCGCATGGCGACCTCGCCGTCACCGCGGCGATGGCGCTCGCCCGCTCGCTCAAGAAGAACCCGCGCGAACTCGCCGCCGCCCTCGTCGAGGCGCTCGAGCGCCAGCCGGCGGTGCAGCGCTGGGTGCGCGCGATCGAGATCGCCGGCCCCGGCTTCATCAACCTGCGCCTGGCCGATGCCGCGAAGCAGGCCGTCGTCGCCGAAATCCTGACCGCAGGCGAGCGCTTCGGCCACAAGCCCGCGGGCACGGAATCGGTCATGGTCGAGTTCGTCTCGGCCAACCCGACCGGGCCGCTGCACGTCGGCCACGGCCGCAACGCGGCGCTCGGCGACTCGATCTGCAACCTGCTCGAAACCCAGGGCAAGCGCGTGCTGCGCGAGTTCTATTACAACGACGCCGGGGTCCAGATCCAGACCCTGGCGCTGTCGACCCAGTGCCGCGCCAGGGGCCTGGCGCCGGGCGACGCAGGCTGGCCCGAGCAGGCCTACAACGGCGACTACATCGCCGACATCGCCGCCGACTACCTCGCGAAGAAGACCGTGCGCGCCGACGACCGCGAGGTCACGGCCAGCGGCGACCCGGACGACCGCGACGCCATCGGCCGCTTCGCCGTGGCCTACCTGCGCCACGAGCAGGACCTGGACCTGCGCGCCTTCGGCGTGCGCTTCGACCACTACTACCTCGAGTCCAGCCTCTACGCCGACGGCCGCGTCCAGGACACGGTGCGCCGCCTCGTCGCGGCCGGCAAGACCTTCGAGGAAGGCGGCGCCCTGTGGCTGCGCAGCACCGACTACGGCGACGACAAGGACCGCGTGATGCGCAAGTCCGACGGCAGCTACACCTACTTCGTGCCCGACGTCGCCTACCACATCGCCAAGTTCGAGCGCGGCTACACCAAGGCCATCAACATCCAGGGCACCGACCACCACGGCACGGTGGCGCGGGTGCGAGCCGGGCTGCAGGCCGCCGGCGTCGGCATCCCGGCGGGCTACCCCGACTACGTGCTCTACAAGATGATCACGGTGATGAAGGGCGGCCAGGAGGTGAAGATCTCCAAGCGCGCCGGCAGCTACGTGACGCTGCGCGACCTGATCGACTGGACCAGCCGCGACGCGGTGCGCTTCTTCCTCTCGAGCCGCAAGTCGGACACCGAGTTCACCTTCGACATCGACCTCGCCCTGGCGCAGAACGACGAGAACCCGGTCTTCTACGTCCAGTACGCCCATGCCCGGATCTGCTCGGTGCTGGCGCAGTACGGCGGCGAGCGCGATTTCGCCGGCGCCGACCTGAGTCGGCTCACCGCGCCGAGCGAGGCCGCTCTGATGATGCAGCTCGGCGCCTGGCCGGGCGTGCTCGAACGCGCGGCGGCCGAGTTCGCGCCGCACGACCTCACCTTCTACCTGCGCGAGCTCGCCGCGGCCTTCCACAGCTACTACGGCGCCGAGCGCTTTCTCGTCGACGACCCGGTGCTGGCGCGTGCGCGCATGGCGCTGCTCGCCGCCACCGCCCAGGTGCTGCGCAATGCGCTGGCCCTGCTCGGCGTCGGCGCCCCTGAATCGATGGCGCGCGATGTGCCCGCCGAGGAGTCCCGGCCATGAATTCGCAACGCGGCGGCTTCGTCCTCGGCCTCATCATCGGCCTGCTCGCCGGCCTCGCCCTGGCGCTGGCCGTGGC
>JAGWTS010000063.1 GCA_028868875.1 Burkholderiales bacterium
GCCGCGATGTCGCCGCTCGCCGCCACGCTGGCCAAGCAGGCCATCGTCGGCGAGCACGAGTCCGAATCCTTCCACGCCCAGGCAGGGCGCGAGATCAAGGCCAGCGCCGATTCGGCAATCGGCATCAGCGCCTTCTTCGACAAGCGCCCGGCGCGCTTCTGAATTCCGGAGTCACGATGTCCAAAGCCTCTCTCCCCACCGAGCCGCGCCGCTGGCGCATGTATATCGGCGGCCGCTTCACCGACGGCAGCGGGCAGACCTTGATGACGCGCAAGAGCCCCGGCCACGGAACGCCGGTCGCGCAATGGCCGGCCGGAACCGCCGAAGACGCGCAGGCCGCGGGCATCGCGGCGCGCCAGGCCTTCGACCGCGGACCCTGGCCCCGGCTTTCGGCGGGCGAGCGTTCGACCCTGCTCTTCAAGGTGGCCGACCTGATCGAGCAACACGCCGACGAACTCGGCTTGATCGAATGCCTGGAAACCGGCAAGCCGATTGCGCAAGCGCGTGGCGAGGTCCGCGGTGCGGTGGACATCTGGCGCTTTGCCGCCGGAGCCGCGCGCTCGATGGCCGGCGAGACGCTGAACAACCTCGGCGACCGGGTGCTGGCCCTGGTGCTGCGCGAGCCGATCGGCGTCGTCGGCGTGATCACGCCCTGGAACTTTCCCTTCTTCATTCTCGCCGAGCGCCTCCCCTTCATCCTCGCCGCCGGCTGCACCGCGGTCGTCAAGCCGGCCGAGTCGACCAGCGGCACGACCCTGCGCCTGGCGGAATTGCTGCACGAAGCCGGCTTGCCCGAAGGCGTGGTCAACGTCGTCAGCGGTCTCGGCTCGGTCGTCGGCCAAGCCCTGCTCGACAGCCCCCAGGTCGACATGATCTCGGTCACCGGATCGACCGCCACCGGCCGCAAGGCGATCGCCGCTTCGGCCGGCAACATCAAGAAGCTGGGGCTGGAGCTCGGCGGCAAGAACCCGCACATCGTCTTCGCCGATGCCGACCTCGACGACGCCGCGGACGGCGTCGCCTTCGGCATGGCCTTCAACGCCGGCCAGTGCTGCGTCGGCGGCAGCCGCCTCGTGGTGGCGCGTTCGGTGGCCGAGGCCTTCGTCGCCAAGCTCGCCGAGAAGCTGCAGCGCATCCGCGTCGGCGATCCGCTCGACGAAAGCACCCAGGTCGGTGCGCTCTTCGACGGCGCCCACATGGACAAGGTGCTGGGCTATATCCAGCGCGGCGTCGAAGGCGGCGCGCGCGTGGTCTGCGGCGGCGGCCGCACCGGCTCGGCCGACGGCTTCTTCGTGCAACCCACCTTGCTCGCCGACGTGCCCGCCGACGCCGCCCTGCTGCGCGACGAGATCTTCGGCCCGGTGCTCGCGGTGCAGCCCTTCGACAGCGACGACGAGGCCATTGCGCTGGCCAACGACACCGAGTACGGGCTCTCGGCCTCGATCTGGACGCGCGACCTGAACCGCGCGATGCGCACGATGCGCGAGGTCAAGGCCGGCCGCGTCTGGATCAACACGACGCTGGACAACGGCCCCGAGACACCGCTGGGCGGCATGAAGCAGTCGGGGCTCGGCCGCGAAGCGGGCCTGGCCGGCATCGAGGAATACACCGAGCTGAAGACCGCGCATCTGAACCTGCAGCCGCGCGTGCGCTGGCTGGGCTGAAGGGAGACGGGAGACGTCATGGAGTACGACTACCTCATCGTCGGAGGAGGCTCGGCCGGCTGCGCACTCGCCGCCCGGCTGACCGAAGACCCGCAGCGCCGCGTGCTGCTGCTGGAAGCCGGCCCGAAAGACAGCAACCCCTACATCCACCTGCCGGTGGGCTTCTACAAGATGACCGCGGGCCCGCTGACCTGGGGCTTGAAGACGGCGCCGCAAAGGCATGCGATGAACCGCGAGATCGCCTACGCCCAGGCCCGGGTGCTGGGCGGAGGCGGCTCGATCAATGCGGAGATCTTCACCCGCGGCTGCCCCGAAGACTACGACGCCTGGGCCAGCGAGTTCGGCTGCAGCGGCTGGAGCTTCAAGGACATCGAGCCGCTCTTCCTGCGCTCCGAAGACAACGACACGCTGGCCGGCGAGCACCACGGCATCGGCGGGCCGCTGGGCGTCTCGAACCTCGCGCCGCATGCCCTGACGCGCGCTTTCGTGCAAGCCTGCCAGCAGATCGGCATGCCCTACAACCCGGACTTCAACGCCGGCACACAGGCGGGGGCGGGGGCCTACCAGACGACGATCCGCAACGCCCGGCGCTGCTCGGCCGCGGTGGGCTATCTGCGGCCGGCGCTGGGCCGCAAGAACCTGACGCTCAAGACCGATGCCCAGATCAGCCGCATCGTCGTCGAGAAAGGCCGTGCCGTCGGGGTCGAACTGCTCGACAACGGCCGCCCGGTGCTGAAGCGCGCCGCGCGCGAAGTACTGCTCACCGCCGGGGCGATCGGCTCGCCCTGGCTCATGCTGCGCTCCGGCCTCGGGCCGGCCGACGAGTTGCGCGCCTTGGGCGTGACGGTCGCCGCCGATCTCCCGCAAGTCGGCAAGAACCTGCACGACCATTTCGGCATCGACGTGGTCTACGAGCTCAACGGCGCGCACAGCTTCGACAAGTACGCCAAGCCGCACTGGATGGCCTGGGCCGGGCTCGAATACGCGCTCTTCAAGAAAGGCCCGGTGGCCTCGAACATCGTCGAGGGAGGCGCCTTCTGGTACGCCGACCCGGCTGCGGCCACCCCCGACCTGCAGTTCCACTTCCTCGTCGGTGCGGGGGTGGAAGAAGGGGTGCCGAAGATCGAATCGGGTTCGGGGATGACGATGAACTCGTACACGCTGCGTCCGCGGGCGCGCGGCTCGGTGACGCTGCGCAGCGCCGATCCGGCCGTGCTGCCGGTCGTCGACCCGAATTTCCTCGGCGACCCCTACGACCTGAAGACCTCGGTCGAGGGGGTTCGCATGAGCCGCGAGATCTTCGCCCGCTCGGCCCTCGGCCGCTACGTGCGCAAGGAACATTTCCCTGCAAGCCAGGTGAAGACCCCGGCCGAACTCGAGACCTACGCGCGCCAGTACGGCCGCACCTCGTACCACCCGGTGGGCACCTGCCGCATGGGCGGCGATGCGGCCTCGGTCGTCGACCCGCAACTGCGGGTTCGCGGCGTCGAAGGCCTGCGCATCTGCGACAGCTCGGTGATGCCGCGGCTGGTCAGCTCCAACACCAATGCGCCGACGATCATGATTGCCGAGAAGGCTTCGGACCTGATCGCCGCCGCCGAAGGAAAGCGATGATCAAGCACCTCGTCCTGCTGCGCTTCACCGACGCCGCCGACGCGGCCCGGCGCGCCGCGATTGCCGTCGATTTCGCGTCGCTGCGCGAACGCATAGCCCTCGTGCGCGATCTCGAATGGGGCCCGAACGCCAGCCCGGAGGGGTTGGACAAGGGCTTCACCCATGTCTTCGTGCTCGGCTTCGCGAACGCCGCCGACCGCGATGCCTACCTGCCGCATCCCGAGCACCTGGCCTTCGTCGAGCGGCTCAAGCCATGGCTCGCCGACGTGCTGGTTGTCGACTACGCATGTTCCACATGAACCCCGCATGAATGCCGACTTGCCTTCGACGATGCGCGCCGCGGTGCTGGTCGCGCCCGGCCGCTTCGAGCTCCAGGACCGGCCGCTGCCGGCACTGGGCGACGCCGATGTGCTGATCCGCGTCGAGCGCTGCGGACTCTGTGGCACCGACATCCACATCTTCAAGGGCGATTACTCGGCCGACCGGCTGCCGCTGATTCCGGGCCACGAGTTCTCGGGCCACATCGCCGCGCGGGGCAGGGCAGTGCGCGGGCTCGGGCTCGCCTTAGGGCAGGCCGTCACCGCCGACATCAACCTGGGCTGCGGCCAATGCTTCTACTGCCGCAAGAACGAGATCCTGAACTGCCCTTCGATGGTGCAGCTCGGCATCCACGTCGACGGCGGCCTCGCCGAGTACGTGCGCGTGCCGGCCAGCCACGTGGTGCCGATTCCCGAAGGCACCTCGGTCGAGCTCGGCGCCCTGACCGAGCCGGTGTCGTGCATCGTGCGCGCCGTCAAGCGCAGCCGGCTGCGGCTCGGTGAATCGGTGCTCATCCTCGGCGCCGGGCCCATCGGCAACCTGCATCTGCAGGTGGCGCGGCAGGCGGGGGCGGCGCCGATCATCGTCTCCGAGCCCAACCCCGGCCGCGCCGCCTGGGCGCGCGAGAGCGGCGCCGATCTCGTCGTCGAAGACGCGGCCAGGCTGCGCGAGCAGGTGCTGGCCGCCACCGGCGGGCGCGGCGCCGACCTCGTGATCGAATCGGTCGGCCTGCCCGCGCTGTACGAGCAGGCTTTCGATCTCGTGCGCCCGGGCGGGCGCGTGCTGGCTTTCGGCCTCGCCGAGCCGAGCGCCAAAGCCCATTACCTGCCGTTCCAGGTCGTGCTCAAAGAGCTCGGCCTGCAGGGCAGCGTGGCCGGCATGGGCGACGACATGCACGAGGCCATGACCTTGATCGCCCACAAGCGGGTGCGGCTCGCGCCTTTCGTCGAGACGGTCTATCCGCTGGAGCGCATCGCCGAGGCCATGCAGGCCTTCGTCGGCGACCGGCGCATCAACAAGATCCAGATCGCGGTGCGTTGAGGAGCAACGATGAACATCTACTTCACGAAGACCCACCAGCGCGCCTTCGGCACGTTTCCGCTCGTCGGCGACGAGTTGAAGAGCGCCTTGCGCTGCGCCCTGGAAGTGGGCTACCGTGCGATCGACACGGCGCAGATGTACGGAAACGAGGCCGAGGTCGGGGCGGTGCTGCGCGAGAGCGGGCTGGCGCGCGACGAACTGTGCGTCACCACCAAGGTCCACCCCGACCACTTCACGCCCGAGCGCTTTCTGCCTTCGGTGAAGGAGAGCCTGGCCAAGCTCCAGCTCGACCAGGTCGACGTGCTGCTGCTGCACTGGCCGCCGATCGAGGCCAGCGTCGTGCCATCGCTGCAATTGCTCGAGCAGGCGAAAGCCCAGGGCCTGACGAAACACATCGGCGTCAGCAACTACACCGCGGCGATGATGCGAACGGCGCGCGAGGCGATCTCGACACCGCTGGTCACGAACCAGGTGGAGTTCCACCCGCTGCTGGACCAATCGGCGCTGCTGCGCGCCGCCAGCGTCACCGGCATCCCGCTGGCGTCGTACTGCTCGATGGCGCGCGGCGAGGTGTTCAAGCACCCGATCTTCGGCGAGATCGGCGCCGGCTATGGCAAGAGCGCGGCGCAGGTGGTGCTGCGCTGGATCCTGCAGAAGGGCGTGCCGATCAACACGATGTCGACCCAACCGGCGAACATCCGCTCGAATTTCGAGGTCATGGATTTCACCTTGTCCTCGATCGACATGGACCGCATCGACGCGATGACCCGCACCGGCTATCGCATCGTCGACAAGCACCTCGTGCCCTGGGCACCGATTTGGGATTGAAGCCAAGGAGACCCTCATGCTCGTCAATCAGAAACGCAAGTTCGGCCGCGTCGACCTCGAAGTCACGGCCTTCGGTTTCGGCACCGCGCCGCTGGGTAACATCTTCGCGCGCGTGCCCGAAGAAGAGGCGCAGGCGATGATCCAGGCGTCCTGGGACGCGGGGGTGCGCTATTTCGACACCGCGCCGATGTACGGCCATGGCCTGGCCGAACTGCGCACCGGCCACGGCCTGCGCTGGAAGCCGCGCGACGACTACGTGCTCTCGTCCAAGGTCGGCCGCATCCTCAAGCCCGCGCCGCGCGCGAGCATCGACTTCGCGCCCTGGGTCGACGCCGCGCCGTTCACGCTGAACTTCGACTACAGCTACGACGGCACGATGCGCGCGTTCGAGGACTCGCTGCAGCGCCTCGGGCTCGAGCGCATGGACATCTGCTTCATCCACGACATCGACGTCTTCACCCGCGGCGCCGACCAGCCCGCGGTGTTCAGGCAGGCGATGGACGGCTGCTGGCGTGCCCTCGAAAGGCTTCGATCCGAGAAGCTGGTCAAGGCCATCGGCGTCGGCGTCAACGAATGGCAGGTCTGCCACGAGGCGCTGAAGCAACGCGATTTCGACTGCTTCCTGCTCGCCGGACGCTATACGCTGCTCGAACAGGAGGCGCTCGACGAATTCCTGCCGCTGTGCGAGAAGCGCGGCGCCGCGGTGGTCGTGGGCGGCGGCTTCAACTCGGGCATCCTCGCCACCGGTGCGCGCCCGGGCGCGAAGTACAACTACTCGCCCGCGCCGCAGGCCATTCTCGACAAGGTGGCGAAGATCGAGGCGGTCTGCGCCGAGTACCGCGTGCCGCTGCCGGCCGCGGCGCTGCAGTTCGTCGTCGCCCACCCGGCGGTGCCGTCTTTCATCGCCGGCACGCGCACAGTCGAGCAGCTGCGCCAGAACCTCGCCTGGTTCGACCTGCCCATTCCGGCGGACTTCTGGGTCGAGTTGAAGCGCCGCGGCCTGCTGCGCGAAGACGCGCCGGTGCCTTCGGCCTGAACCGAATCCCGCACCCCACAAGGCCTCCTTAAGGACTAACCCTGTAGCCAAGCCGAGGTCCATCTTCTACAGTAACTAACCAGCTAGTTACGTCAGCCCCAGAGACGAACGATGCTACTCACTCCCCCGCGACGATGGGGGCAACGCTAACCACCGGAGCAAACATGTCCTTCATCAAGACCTTCATCGAGCAGGAAACGGCCCGGCGCCGCGACTTCCTGCTGGCCAGCGCATACGGCCTCGTCGGCGCGAGCGCGGCGACCCTGGGCCTGCCCGCTGCTGCGCAGACGAACATGCCGGTGGCCTGGAGCTACCGCGACCGCAACAACCCCTATTGGCATGCCATCGTCTCCGGCGGGGAGGGCTTCATCGAGAGCATCGGCCGCAAGAAGAGCGACCTCATCAACCTGCTGAACAACGGCAGTTCGGAAAAGTCGCTCGCCGACATCCAGGCCTTGTTGTCCAAGACCGGCGGCAAGGTGGCGATCGCCTGCGACGCCAACGATGCCCCCAACTGCCGCCCGGTGGTCGAATCGGTGAAGAAGGCCGGGGCCTACATCTCGACGATCTGGAACAAGGAAGACAGCCTGCACCCCTGGGACTTCGGCGACAACTGGGTCTCGCACATGAGCTGGTCCGACGTCGGGCCTGCGGAGCAGACCGCGCGCATCCTCTTCAACGCGATGGGCGGCAAGGGGGCGATCGTCGGCGTCGGTGGCATCGCGGCGAACAACCCGGCGATCGAGCGCCACACCGGGATGATGAAGGCGCTGAAAGACTTCCCCGGCATCGAGCTGCTCGACTACCAGCCGGCCGACTGGGCGACCCAGAAGGCCAACGAGGTGATGCAGGGCTTCCTCACCCGCTTCGGCAAGAAGATCACCGGGGTGTTCTGCGCCAACGACTCGATGGCCTACGGCGTGCTCGAGGCGCTCAAGGCCGACGGCCGCAAGCTGCCCGTGGTGGCCTACGACGGCAACCCCGAGGCGACCGATCTCATCATCAAGGGCGACCTGCTCGCAACCTGCTTCACCAACCCGTACTGGGGCGGCGGCATCACCGCGGCGCTGGCCTACCACGCCGCGATCGGCACCTTCAAGCCGAGCAAGGAGCCGTACGCGCACCGCGAGTTCTACGGCCCCACGATCCTCGTGACGCAGAAGGACGCGGCGGCCTTCAAGGCGAAATACATCGCCGCGACTCCGAAGTACAACTGGAACGACTTCTGGGGTCCGAGCCCCGGCCCGATCACCTACGCCAAGGCCTGATCGTCGGCGGCCCCATGCAGCGAACCCCCGCAGCGTCAGCGCCCGGCCCGCAAGGCCGCAGCCGCGCCGGTGCGCCCCGCCCGGCGGCGGGGCCGCCGCTTGCCGAACGCCTCAGCCGCTGGGCACCCACCCTGGTGCTGGCCGCGCTGGTGCTCGCGTTCTCGTTGGCCAATCCTCGCTTCCTCGAGCTCCACAACTTCAGCCGCATCAGCATCGCCGCAGTGCCGGCCCTGATGGTGGCACTCGGCGTGACCTTCATCATCATCATGGGCTCGATCGACCTGTCGATGGAAGGCACGGTTTCCGCCACCGCCGTGCTGTTCGCGCTCGCGTTCAAGGCCCTGGGAGGCAGCCTGCTCGGCTGGGGCTGGCTCGCGATTGCGCTGGCGCTGCTGGCGGGCGCCGCGATCGGCCTCGTCAACGGTCTCGTCCACGTCAAGCTCAGGATCCCCACTTTCATGGCCAGCCTGGCCATCGGCTTCGTCGCAATGGGCTTGTCGGTGGTGCTGACCAGCGGCGACATCGTGCGCGTGGACGACGACACCTTCCGCGCCCTGCTGTTCGTGCGCTTCGCGGACTTCCCGCTCATGTTCTACGTCGCTCTCGCGCTCGTGCTCGTGGCCTGGTTCATCCAGCGCAACACGACGCTGGGCCGCAACTTCTACGCCGTCGGCGGCGGCGAAGACCTGGCCCATGCCTCGGGCCTGAACGTCAAGCGCGTGCGCGTGCTCGGCTTCGTGCTCGCCGGCGTGTTCTACGCGATCGGCGCGATCTTCGCGGTGGCGCGCGGCGGCATGGCCGAATCGCTCACCGGCAGCAACTACATGTTCCTCGCCATCACCTCGGTGGTGGTGGGCGGCACCTCGCTCATGGGCGGCAACGGCGGCGTCTGGAACACCGTCGTCGGCGTGCTCATCGTGAACGTCATCAACAACGGCATGGTCGTGATCGGCCTGCCCAACTACGTGCAGAACGGGGTGCTGGGCGTACTCGTCATCCTCGCCGTGGTGCTGTCGACGAACCGGCGCAGCTCCGCGCTGGTCAAGTGAGGCCCTGATGCTCGAATTCCGCAAGGTCGAAAAAACGTTCACCGGGGTGCGTGCGCTCAAGGGCATCGACTTCCGCGTCGAGCGCGGCGAGATCGTCGGCCTCGTCGGCGAGAACGGCGCCGGCAAGTCGACCCTGATGAAGGTGCTCTACGGCGCCTACCAGCACGACGGCGGCGAGGTCCTGATCAACGACCGGCCGACCCGATTCGCGAACCCGCGCGAGGCGATGAAGCAGGGCATCGGCATGGTGTTCCAGGAGCAGTCGCTGATCCCGAACCTGTCGGTGATGGAGAACATCTTCCTCGGCTTCGAGCAGCCTTTCGTGCGCCTGGGCGTGATCCGCTGGAAGCGGATGGCCGAGGCCGCGCGGCGCCAGCTCGCCAAGGTGCACCTCGACGTGGACCCCTACGAGATCACCGGCAAGCTCTCGTTCGCGCAGCGCCAGATGGTCGAGCTGGCCAAGGTGCTCACGCTCGAGGAGCGCATCGAAGGCCATCTCGTGATCCTGCTCGACGAGCCGACCTCGGTCCTCGCCAAGGAGGAGGTCGCGCTGCTGTTCAAGCTCGTGCGCGAGCTGCGACAGCGCGCCTCGTTCATCTTCGTCTCGCACCGGCTCGACGAAGTGCTGGAGATTTCCGACCGCGTCTACGTGCTCAAGGACGGCGAGGTGGTCGACGTCGTCAAGGGCCCCGAGGCCCGGATCGAGTCGATCCAGCACAAGATGGTCGGGCGCGAGATCAGCAAGCAGTATTACCGCGAAGAGAAGCAGCTGCCGCCGCAGGACGAGGTGCTGCTCGAAGCCAGGGGACTGACCCGCCACGGCCATTACGAAGACATTTCGCTGAAGCTGCGCCGCGGCGAGGTGCTGGCCCTGGTGGGCGTCGAAGGTTCGGGCGGCGAGTCCGTCATGCGCACCCTCTTCGGCCTCGAGCAGCCCGAATCCGGCTCGCTGCAGGTCAAGGGCCGGCCGCTCGCGCACTTCTCGGCGGCCGACGCGGTGGCGCGCGGCATCGGCTACATCCCGCGCGAACGCAAGATCGAGGGCATCGTCGCCGGCATGAGCGTGGCGGAGAACATCACGCTGTCGCAGCTGGGCCGCTTCAGCCGCGGCGGCGTGCTCAGGATCGGCGCCGAAAAGGTGCTGGCCCAGCAATGGATCGACCGCCTCGAGATCAAGGCCCCGGGCGTCGACGCGAATGCCGGCAAGCTCTCGGGCGGCAACCAGCAGAAGCTCGTGATCTCGAAATGGCGCAGCGGCGGCTCGGACATCATCTTGCTCGACCACCCGACGCGCGGCGTCGACGTCGGCGCCAAGGAGAACATCTACGAGGTGATCCGCGAGATGTGCGCCGACGGCTGCGGCGTGCTGCTGATGGCCGACACGCTGGAAGAGGCGATCGGCCTGGCCCACACCATCGCCGTGCTCAAGGACGGGCGCATCCAGCAGTGGTTCGACTGCCGGCCGGGCGCCAAGCCCAGCCTGTACGACCTCGTCCACCACATGACCTGAAGAAGACGCCGCCATGAACCTCGACCGGATCCGTCCGCACCTTCCCTGGATCACGCTGGTGGTGCTGACGCTGGCGGTGAGCGCCATCAACCCCGTCTTCCTCGAGCCCAGGAGCCTCGTGCAGATGGCTGCCGACGTCGCCACGCTGTTCGTGCTGGCGCTGGGCATCACGCTCGTGATCTACATCGGCGGCATCGACCTGTCGGCGCAATCGGTCGCGAACATGACGACCGTGCTCGCCACCCTCGCGCTGCCCCGGCTCGGCGGCTGGGCCGCGCCGGCGGTACTCGGCGTGGGCGCGACCTTCGGCTTCGCATCCGGCTTCGCCTCGACGCGGCTGAAGGTGCCGTCCTTCATCGCGACCCTGGCCGTCGGCGGCGTGGCGTTGTCGCTGGGGCAGTTCGCATCGGGCCAGCGCGCCGTGTTCATGGATGCCGGGCTGCGCGACCGGGTGTTCGGCTGGTTCACCGGCAGCAGCGCCGGGATTCCGCACGAGATCTTCATCGCGGGCGCCCTGCTGCTCGTCCTGCTCTTCGTCGAGCGCCGCACGACGCTGGGGCGCGCGCTCAAGGCCATCGGCGCGGGCGAGCCGGCGGCCCTGGCTTCGGGCCTGCGCGTGGATCGCTACAAGATCGCGGTCTACACCCTCGCCGGGTTGATCTCCGCCTTCGCCGGGCTCATGTTCTCGGTCAAGCTCGCCGGCGGCTCGCCCAACATCGCCGAGGGCTTTCTGCTGCCGGCCATCGTTGCGGTGCTGATCGGCGGCACGCCGCTCACGGGCGGCGTCGGCGGGGTGCTGAACACCTTGATCGGCGCGCTCATCGTCGCCGTGATCCGCACCGCGATGGTCTATCTCGAAGTGCCGGCCACGGCCCAGCAGATCGTCTTCGGCATCGTGCTGATCATCGCGATCGCTCTGACCATCGACCGCAGCAAGCTCGCGATCGTGAAGTAGAACCCCGACCAAGGCAGTACCGTCGTGAGTAAGCTGCTGCGCCTGCACGATCTGAACGTCGGCCTCGCTTTCGAGACCGGCGCCATCGACGTCACCGAAAGCCACATCGTGGCCTTCGCCGGCCTCTCGGGCGACTTCTTCGACCTCCACATGGACGATGCCTTCGCCCGCGCCGAAGGGTTCGCGGGGCGAGTGGCGCACGGCCTGCTCGGCCTGGCCTTGATCGACGGGTTGAAGAACCGCGGCGCGATCCGGCTCGATGCCATCGCCTCGCTCGAATGGAATTGGCGCTTCGTGGCGCCGATCTATGCGGGCGACCGCATCCGGGGCCGGATCGAAGTCCTGTCGGCGCGGCCGACGCGCCATCCCGGGCGCGGCGTCGTTCGACTCGGCATTGAGGCCCTCAACCAGCAGGGCCGAACCGTGCAGGAGGGCAGCAACACCTTGCTCGTGCGCGACGAACTCGAGCCGGGGGCCAGCCGCTAACATCCGCAAATGTCAACGAGAGCGACCGGCGACCATGGGTGAGAAGATGCCGTTCCGTTCGCGGAACCCGGAGGCGACGAAGGCGGACATCCTCGCCGCCGCGCGCAGCGAGTTTGCCAAGGCCGGCCTGGGGGGCGCCCGCGTCGACAAGATCGCCGAACAGTCGGGCGCCAACAAGCGCATGATCTACCACTACTTCGGCGGCAAGGAGCAGCTCTTTGCCGCGGTGGTGGAAGACGCCTACACCCACATCCGCAGCGGCGAGCGCGAACTCGGCCTCGACGAGCTGTCGCCCACTGAAGCGATCTGCCGGCTCGTCGAGTTCACCTGGCGCTACTACCTCGAGAACCCGGAATTCATCACGCTGGTCAACAGCGAGAACCTGCATCTGGCCAAGCACATCAGCGGCAATCGGCAATTGCGCAAGCTGCAGAAGAATTACGTCGATTCGGTCGCCGCCATCCTCGAGCGCGGCGCGGCGCAAGGGGTGTTTCGCAAGGACATCGATGCCGCCCAGCTGTGCATCACGATTGCGGCGATCGGCTTCTACTACCTGAACAACCGCCATACGGGCGGCGTGCTCTTCGGGTTCAATTTCGCCAGCCGGGAGGCGCTGGCGGCACGCTTGAAGTTCAACACCGACACGATCCTCAGGCTGGTCGCGGTGGGGCCGATGCTCGGCTAGGAACGACCCTCCATGCGCGCCTTCGTCGGAACCTCCTTCGGCTCGGTCGACAACTTCGTCCTTGACGATCTCCCGACACCGGAGCCCGGCGAGGGCCTGGTCCGTATCCGCATCCAGGCAACCGCACTGGGTTTCGTCGACGGACTCATGGTGCAAGGCCGCTACCAGCTCGAGCCGTCGCTGCCCTACGTGCCCGGGGGCGAGATCGTTGGCGTGGTGGAAGCGATAGGCCCCGGGGTGGAAGCGCTGCGCGTCGGACAACGTGTCGTGACCTGGCAGTGGGGTGGGGGCTTGGCGGAGCAGACCGTCGTGAGCGCGGTCGACGTCGATGTCTTGAAAGACGGAATCAGTTCGATAGCGGCGGCTTCGATGCTGGTCGACTACCAGACCTCGCACCATGCCCTGTTCGATGTGGCCGCGATCAGCGCGGGCGACACCGTTCTCGTCCTGGGAGCAACGGGCGGCGTCGGCTCCGCAGCGGTTCAGATGGCAGCGCGTGCAGGGTGTTGCGTCATCGCCGCGGCCTCGACGCACGAGAAGCGACTGGCCGCGCTGGCGCTGGGGGCCCATGACACCGTCGACTATTCGCTCCCGGACTGGCGCACCGAACTGAAACGCAAGGCGCCTGAAGGAGTGGTCGACGTGGTGTTCGACCCGATCGGAGGCCCGATGCTCGAGCCGGCGTTTCGCTCGCTGGGCAAGGAAGGGCGCTACCTGGTCGTTGGGTTTGCCAGCGGCAGCATCCCGGCCCTGCCGGTGAATCTGGTACTGCTCAAGAACGCCTCTCTGCTGGGGGTTGAGATTCGACATTTGCTGGGCCGTGATCCGGCCAAGGCACGGCGCGTGCGCCGATCGTTGTTCTCCATGGTGCATGCAGGCCACTTGAAAGCACCAGCCGTGGTCGCGTTCTCGCTCGATCGCTCACGAGAGGCCGTGCTTGCGACCGCATCCCGGGACCGGATCGGCAAAGTGGTGGTGGTTCCAGGCCCTGTTTGAAATGTCGCGGGGCCGATCGAGTCGAGGCGACTGAACGATGCGTTCAAATCCACCGACTTGGGCGAGCCTCGCCCCGCCTCCATCTCGAACCCGGGTGCGGATCGCGTATCGTCGTCCGCCCGAACCGACGGAGCCCCCAATGAAGAAGATCCTCTCGACGCGCAGCGCCCCCGGTCGCCACTGGGTGGGCGACGGCTTTCCCGTCCACGGCCTGTTCGGCTACGACCAGGGCGCGGCCGAGCGCAGCCCCTTCCTGATGCTGGACTACGCGGCGCCGACGCGCTTCGAGCCCACCACGGCGCGGCGCGGCGTGGGCCAGCACCCGCATCGCGGCTTCGAGACCGTGACCATCGTCTACGAAGGCGAGGTCGAGCACCGCGATTCGACCGGCCAGGGCGGCGTCATCGGCGCCGGCGACGTGCAGTGGATGACCGCGGGTTCGGGCATCCTGCACGAGGAGTTCCATTCGGCCGATTACGCGCGCCGCGGCGGCCCCTTCGAGATGGTGCAGCTCTGGGTCAACCTGCCCGCGCGCGACAAGATGACGGCGCCGGGCTACCAGGCGATCCTGAACGCCGAGATTCCGGCGCTGCCGCTGGCCGACGAGGCCGGCGCCGCGGCGGGGCAGGTGCGCGTGATCGCGGGCGCCTTCGGCGAGGCGCGCGGCCCGGCGCACACCTTCACGCCGATGAACGTGTGGGACGTGCGCCTCCAGGCCGGCCGCAGCGTGTCGCTGGCGCAGCCGCAAGGCTGGGCGGTGCAGCTCGTCGTGCTCGCCGGCACGGTGCAGGTCAACGGCGAGACGGTGCTGCGCGCGGCGCAGTCGGCCTCGCTGTCGGCCGAAGGCAGCGAGATCCGCATCGAAGCGAACGGCGATGCCAAGCTGCTGCTGCTGGCCGGGGAGCCGATCGCCGAACCCGTGGTCGGCTACGGCCCGTTCGTGATGAACAGCCGGGCCGAGATCGAGCAGGCGATCACGGACTTCAACGCCGGCAAGTTCGGGCGCATGGCCTGAAGCCGGCCCGCCGCGGCGGGCCGGACGCGGGTTCGGCAGCGCGCCGGCCCGCAGCCTGCGAAGCAACCGGCCTCGCGGACCGAATGATTCAGGGGCCGTCGCCTTCGAGCGCTTCGTAGCCGGGTTCGCCCGGCAGCGCGATGCCGCGCAGCTGGCGCCCGGCGTCGAGCTTCAGCCGCGGATGCAGCGGCGGCAGGTCGGCGAGCGCGGCGGCGTGGTCGAGCAAGGCCTGCACCGCGCCGCCGCCAAAAGGCAGGAGCGAGCGCACGGTCTGCACGGTCGCGAATTCCATCTGGAAGCGGCCCGCGCCGTGGGCTTCGAGCGCGGCGCGCGGCGCCACCCATTCCAGCGTCGTCGTCTCGGCATGGTCGGGCCGGGCGACCTGGCCCGCCGGGGCGCGGGCGACGAAGAACAAGGTGTCGAAACGCTTGGGCAGGCCCAGCGGCGTGACCCAATGGCTCCAGGGCTGGAGCGCGCGCGTCGAGCCCAGGTCGAGCCCGCATTCCTCGCGGCATTCGCGCAAGGCCGCGGCGGCGTAGGCGAGGGCGCGCGCCCCGACCCGGGTGACGCGGCAGATGCGTTCGGCCAGCTCGGCCGCGCTTTCGGGGCCGGTGGCATCGGCGTCCGCGGCGTCGATCGCGCCGCCGGGGAAGACGTAGGCGCCGGGCATGAAGCTCGCGTGCGGCGAGCGCTTGACCATCAGCACTTCAAAGCCGCTGGCCGCGTCGCGCAGCACCAGGGTGGTGGAGGCGGCACGCGGGACGACGGCGCGCGCCGCGCTGGGGTCGAGGGCTTGCATCGGGAGGGTGGAGTTGAAGCAGGGGCTGAGCGGCATCGTAGCCGTTGCGCGCCGCCCCTGGACAGCGCAATCCCCAGGCGCCCACAATGGCCCGGCCCTCTCCCCCACCCTTGCAGCAGAAAGCCCCCCGACGATGAAAGCCTGGTTCTACGAACGCGTCGGCGCCGCCGCCGAAGTCCTCTCCGAAGCCGACCTGCCGACACCCGAACCCGGGCCGGGCGAAGTGCGGGTGCGCATCGAATGGAGCGGCGTCAACCCGTCGGACGTGAAGTCGCGCGGCGGCCTGCGCACGCGCGTGCTGCCCTTTCCCCGCGTCATCCCACACAGCGACGGCGCGGGCGTGGTCGATGCCGTCGGCGCCGGCGTCGATGCCGCGCGCATCGGCCAGCGCGTGTGGTTGTGGAACGCGGCCTGGGGCCGGCCTTTCGGCACCGCGGCCGAGTTCTGCTGCCTGCCCGAGGCGCAGGCGCTGCCGCTGCCCGACGCAGCCAGCGGCGAGGCCGGCGCCTGCATGGGCATCCCCGGACTCACTGCGATGCACGCGGTGCTGATGGACGGCGGCGTGGCCGGCAAGCGCGTGCTCGTGGCCGGCGGCGCGGGAGCGGTCGGCCACTACGCGGTGCAGATCGCCAGCCGCATGGGCGCGGCGCAGGTGATCTCCTCGGTGAGCAGCGCGGCCAAGGCGCGGCTCGCCACCGAGGCCGGCGCCGACGCCGTGATCGACTACAAGACCGAGCCGGTGGCCGAGCGCGTGCGCGAGCTGACCGGCGGCCAGGGCGTCGACCGCGTGATCGAACTCGACCTCGCGGCAAACGGGGCGCTCGACCTCGAGGCGCTGCGCCCGGGCGGCGAGGTCGTCGCCTACGGCAGCAGCTCGAAGCCGCTGGACCTGGCCTTTGCCGTGCTGCTGGCGAAGAACCTGCAGCTGAAGTTCTTCATGGTCTACCACCTCGCCGCGGCCGACCGCGCCCGCGCCAGCGCCGCCTTGCAGCGCCTGCTGGCGCGCGGGGAACTGCGCCATAACATCGCGGCGCGCCTGCCGCTGGCGGACATCGTGATGGCGCACGAGGCGGTGGAAGGCGGGCATCTGGTGGGCAACCTCGTGCTGAAGGTCGCCCCGGGTTGAAGGGGCGGTCGCCCTTCGCGATCGCGGGTCCGGGTGCTCATCGCGTCGCGCTCCGCAATAGTCAATCGCTGCGCGGCGCGGCAGCCCGAGCGCTGGCACGCGTCCTCCATCGAATTGAGGATGACCGCTGCCCTGAGCTCGATAGCATCGTCGAGGAGTCAGCCTTGGCGGACCATCGTGGTCGTTGGGTCCGTCGGCGCCACCACGAACGCCGTCACCGAGCCTGATTGACAGGGGCCATTTCAGGCACGTGTCTCTGGCCCCCGGATGATCTCGCCGAGGCGCTGGCGCAATGGGTCCGGCCAATCGGCCGGCGCCGATTCATCGACCAGGAGAGCGCATGTACCTTCCGTTGAACGACAAGAGCCTGTCCCTCGCCGGTCTCAGCGACCTGACCGTGATGGCGCCGATCAAGCGCGGCCTCGTGCCCTCGCTCGATTCGATCACCTACAAGTCGCGCCTGCGGCGTTTGATGGAGGTCTTGCAGTTGCTCAGGCAGGCCTCGCACGAGTACGTGACGTTCCGCCCGATATCGGATTCAGCCGAGCGTGTCGCCCTCATCCATTCGTTCCGGGTCGCGATCGTCGAGCCCGAAGACAAGTTGCTGCTCGCGGTTACCTTCGACGGTTCGCGCGAGTCGTATGTGCGCGTCTTGTGGCAGAAGATCGGAACGCTACTGGATCTGCTCTTCTGCAACACCGAAGGACATGTTCCGGCTTACGGCAACAGCCTGGCCGATTGGGACGCCTGGATCGACCGCATCCAGATCAAAACCGACTTCTTCTACGGTCGCCCAAGGCTGACCAGCGACGACGTGCAATTCCTGCGCGACGAAGAGCAACTCAGGCGCGTTGCGGGGTCGGCGCCGCAAGCCGACCTCGAATCGGTGCGGCGGGCCGAGCCGACGGCGGAGATGCGAGCTTGGGCGTTGGCGGATCGATACGACCCGCACTGGATTGCCGAGACGGCGCGCCAGGGCATCGACACGATTGTTCTGCTGCACCGCTTGACCGCCTGGTTCATTCCCGGAACGCAGGATGGCAATTTCCTGCAACGTGCAGCCCGCGATTTGCTCCCCGAATTCGTCGAATTGGTGGAGAACAGGAGCCAGGCGGAATCGGCCATCGCCACCGCAAGGCTGCGCTTTCCCGATGCCATTGATTGGTTCTTGCAGCCTTTCGCGCAACGAAGCTTGCCTGCGACGCCCAAGGCGGCGCCATCGGACGAGATCAAGAGCGCCATCCAGGGCGGCATCCTCGACCCCTATCTCCAGATGACGCATGGCGCCTTGCTGCTGATGGCTTTCAAGCCCGCCTGCCCGGCGCCGGCCTTCTGGGCCGAAATGCGGCGGCTTTGCGCATCGGCCAAGGATCAGCCCACGGATGGGCGAACGGTCTGGAACGTCGCCCTGACGCACGAGGGGCTGCGCGTCGCGGGGCTGACTGAGGCCGAGTTGGGCGAGTTTCCACTCGAATTCAGGCAAGGCATGGAGGCGCGCTCCAGTGTGCTCGGCGACTACTGGATCAACCACCCGGATCGCTGGCGGCGGCCCATGCGCAATCGGCCCGCCGACCCGCGTCAGGGTGAGACGATCGAGATGAGCGCCGTGCATGTCGTCGTCCAGTTGCGCGCCGGGCAGCCTCGAGGCATGTCCCCGGGCGAACGCCGCTACCGCATCGGCGACGCTGGGCATCCTCTGCATGCCGACATCGAGCAGTTCGTCGCGAGTGTCGGCTCGTGCATGGAAGTGCTGGCTGTCGAACCGATGGTGAGGCACCAGATGAACCCCCAGGATACGAATTCACCGCCCATTGAACACTTCGGGTTTGCGGACGGCGGGGCGGAGCCGGAACTCGATCCTGCGAAGAAAAGCCCGCTCTATCCGAACAATCTGGTTCAGCCGGGCGAGTTCCTGATCGGTCAGCCCAACTCGGCCGATCCAGCCCCGGGCGAAAACCCGCTGAC
>JAGWTS010000447.1 GCA_028868875.1 Burkholderiales bacterium
GCGCGTGCTCAACTGCTATTGCTACACCGGCGGCTTCAGCGTCGCCGCGCTCGCCGGCGGCGCCGCGAGCGTGACCAGCGTCGACTCGTCGGCGCCGGCGCTCGAGCGCGTGCGCGCCCACCTCGAACTCAACGGCTTCGACGCCGCGCGCGGCGAACAACTCGACGCCGACGTGAACCAGACGCTGCGGCGCTTTCTGCAGGAGGGGCGGCGCTTCGACGCCATCGTGCTCGACCCGCCCAAGTTCGCGCCCACCGCGGCCCACGCCGAGCGCGCCGCACGCGCCTACAAGGACATCAACCGCCTGGCGCTGATGCTGCTGGAGCCGGGCGGGCTGCTGCTGACCTTCTCCTGTTCGGGCGGGGTGAGCGCCGACCTGTTCCACAAGATCGTCGCCGGCGCCGCCATCGACGCCGGGGTCGACGGCGCGATCCTCGAGCGCCTGGAAGCGGCGAGCGACCACCCCAGCACCCTGCTCTTCCCCGAAGGCGAATACCTCAAGGGGCTGGTGGTGCTGAAGCAGTAGCGTCCACGCCTTCGAGCACGAGGCGCGGATCGAACTTGGCGCGCTTGACGCTGAAGAAGGCCTTCACGTTGCGCACGTTGGCGTCCTGCGTGAACAGTCGCTGCACCAGGGCGTGGTAGCGCGTCATGTCGGCGGCGTGGACCACGAGCAGGAAATCGGGGCCGGGCGAGACCCGGTAGCACTGCTGCACCGCGGCCTCGGCCAGCGCGCGCTGCTCGAAGGCGTCGAGGTGCTCGGCGCCCTGGCGGTCGAGCGTGATCTCGACGAGAGCGGTCAGCCCGGCGCCGAGTTTCTCCGGTGAAAGCACGGCGATGCGGCGCTCGATCACGCCTTCGTCGAGCAGCCGCCGCACCCGGCGCAAGGCCGTGGCGGGCGAGGTCAGGGCCCGCGCCGCGAGTTCCTGGTTGGACAGGGAGGCATCGCCTTGCAGGCAATCGAGCAGGCGCAGGTCGATGGCGTCGAGTTCCATGGAGAAATATTACGCCATCAAGGAGCAAAAAGTGAACTAATTGGTCATCCATGAACCTGCATGGTGATTTGCTTCACACACCCTGCTGTCTTTGAAGAAAAACTTCAAGCCACCTCCTCTACGATGGGGCCACTGCAATCCTTCGGGCTTTCCAACCATGTGTGGCATCGTCGGCGCCGTCAGCGCGCGCAACATCGTTCCGATCCTTCTCGAAGGGCTCAAGCGGCTCGAGTACCGCGGCTACGACTCCTGCGGCGTGGCCGTGCACCAGGACGGCGGCCTGAAGCGCGCGCGCAGCACCTCGCGCGTGGCCGAGCTCGAAGCCACGGTGGCGCAAGAAGGCATCCACGCGAGCACCGGCATCGCCCACACCCGCTGGGCCACCCACGGCGCGCCGGCGGTGCACAACGCCCACCCGCACTTCTCGTCCGGCCCGGCGTCCGACCCGGCGGCGGCCGGGCGCATCGCCCTGGTGCACAACGGCATCATCGAGAACCATGACGAGCTGCGCGCCGAACTCGTGGGGCGCGGCTACCGCTTCGACAGCCAGACCGACACCGAGGTCATCGCCCACCTCGTGCACCACCTCTACGAAGGCGACCTGCTCGACGCCGTGCAGCGCGCCCTGCCGCGCCTGCGCGGGGCCTACGCGATCGCGGTGTTCTGCCGCGACGAGCCGCACCGCGTGATCGGCGCGCGCCAGGGCTCGCCGCTGGTGCTGGGGGTGGGCGAGGGCGAGAACTTCCTCGCCAGCGACGCGATGGCGCTCGCTGGCGTGACCGACCAGATCGTCTACCTCGAGGAAGGCGACGTCGTCGACCTGCAACTGGGCCGGGCCTGGGTGAGCGCGGCCGACGCCGGGGGGCGCTACCGCAGCGTCGAGCGCCCGGTGCGCACGGTGCAGGCGCACAGCGGCGCGGCCGACCTGGGGCCTTACCGCCACTACATGCAGAAGGAGATCTTCGAGCAGCCCCGGGCCATCGCCGACACGCTCGACGGCGTCGGCGGCATCAGCCCCGAGCTCTTCGGCGACGGCGCCTGGCGCGCCTTCGAGGAGGTGGACCAGGTGCTGATCCTGGCCTGCGGCACGAGCTTTTATTCAGGCTCGACCGCGCGCTACTGGCTCGAATCGATTGCCGGCATTCCGACCACGGTGGAGATCGCGAGCGAATACCGCTACCGCGACAGCGTGCCCAACCCGCGCACGCTGGTCGTGACGATCAGCCAGAGCGGCGAGACCGCCGACACCCTGGCGGCGTTGAAGCACGCGCGCGGCCTGGGCATGAAGCACACGCTGACGATCTGCAACGTGGCCACGAGCGCGATGGTGCGCGAGTGCGAGATGGCCTACATCACCCGCGCCGGGGTCGAGATCGGCGTGGCGAGCACCAAGGCCTTCACGACCCAGCTCGTCGGTCTGTACCTGTTGACGCTGGCGCTGGCCCAGGTGCGCGGACGGCTCGACGAGCCGAGCGAGGCCGAACACCTGAAGGCCTTGCGCCACCTGCCGCTGGCGCTGCAGGCGGTGCTCGCACTGGAACCCAGCGTGGTGGCCTGGAGCGAGGACTTCGCGCGCAAGGAGAATGCGCTCTTCCTGGGCCGCGGGCTGCATTACCCGATCGCGCTGGAAGGGGCCTTGAAGCTCAAGGAGATCAGCTACATCCACGCCGAGGCCTACCCCGCGGGCGAACTCAAGCACGGCCCGCTGGCCCTCGTGACCGACGAGATGCCGGTGGTGACGGTGGCGCCGAACGACGCGCTGCTGGAAAAGCTCAAGAGCAACATGCAGGAAGTGCGTGCGCGCGGCGGCCAGCTCTACGTGTTCGCCGATGCCGATTCGCATATCGAAAGCGGACCCGGGATCCACGTCATCCGCATGCCCGAGCATTACGGCGCCTTGTCGCCGATCCTGCACGTGGTGCCATTGCAATTGCTGGCCTATCACACGGCTTGCGCGCGCGGAACGGACGTGGACAAGCCGCGCAATTTGGCGAAGAGCGTGACGGTCGAATAGATTGAATTCGCTAAGTGACTGGAACAAATAAAGTCCGTCGGTGAAAAATAAAGTTGGTCGGGAGGCGCTAGAAAGCGAAGACGCCCCTGCCAATCTTCCCCTGTGCCGAGCGCTGGGCATGCATCTGGTGCTGTGTCGGGTACCGCAAATCCGCGGGGTGTTCGCTTCAGACTGGGTGCGGCCATCGAGCCTCGGCAGGTGAATATCGGCGGTCGCCTTAACCTGCCACTCGACCTGTGACCAAGCGGATGACCGCAGTTCCGGGAACCTGCCGACCAGCTTCCCTTGGCACGGGGTGACGACCTACGTCAGCTCCTGCCGGCCGTGTAGCGCTCCTTGCGACCCAAAGCTGCCGGCGGAGGATTTTTCGGCGACCGACCGCTCTACTCCGGGACCTGACCTTCGGTGACGCCGCCGACGAATTCAACGAAGGCAACAGCGGTCGCTCACGGGTGGCAGCCACCGATCGGGGCTATATCCGGTTTGAACGATTGCAGCCACTGGATATACGTTCGGGTATTAGCCCGTATGCGAGAGCCACTCAAACCTGGTGGCGGTCCCAGTCGTAGGCGACGGGTTCGCCGCGAAGAAAGGTGGCCACCGCGTTGGGGTGGTAGGCTGCTGTCGACGCGATCGCCTGGGCGTGGCCTTCGAGTTCTGCGAGCGTCGCGTAGGGCGTCTCGAAGCTCTTGTTCAAGAGGCTCTTGGTCAAGCCCATTGCCTCGCGCGGGCCGCTGGCGAAGCGACCCGCAAAACGCAAAGCGGCGGCACTCAGGGCCTCAGGCTCGACCACCGAATGGACGAAGCCGAGTCGTTGCCCCTCGGCCGCGTTCA
>JAGWTS010000064.1 GCA_028868875.1 Burkholderiales bacterium
CTACGACGAGGCGCGCGCCCACCGCCTCGTCGGCGGCGCCGACGTGATCGCCGTGCCCTCGCGCTTCGAACCCTGCGGCCTGACCCAGCTCTACGGCCTGCGCTACGGCACCTTGCCGGTGGTGCGGCGCGTCGGCGGTCTGGCCGACACGGTCGTCGATGCCGACGAAGCCGCGCTCGCGGCCGACCGCGCCACCGGGTTCGTCTTCGACGCGGCGACGCCGGCGGCCTTCGAACGCTGCGTCCAGCGCGCCCTCGAAGCACGCGCCAAGCCAGCCCTCTGGCTGCAACTGATGCAGCGCGCCATGGCGCAGCCCCTGTCCTGGGAGGGACCGGCGCGCGACTACCTCGCTCTCTACGAGGGCCTGCTCGGCCAGCGCGAGGCAGGCTGAATCCGCGGCCTCAGCCCGCCCGGCGCAGCGTCCTCAAACCCAGCGCCGGGCGAAGCGCCAGGCGCGGTAGGACGCGATCGCGGCGGCGCCCAGGCGCCAGATCCAGCGCGGCCGCGCCACCAGCGCGGCGGCCACCGGCAGCACGACGAGCCAGGGCTTCTCGCGTGCGAGTTCTGCCGCTCGCTGCACCGGTGCCATCCAGGCGGGGGGACGCTGAAGAGCGTGCCATTGCGCCCGCAGCGTGAGCCGCTGCAGGCGCGATTGCGCCACCAGCAATTGGCGCTTGGTCGCCAGCAGGGAGGCAGGGTGTTCGGGGGCGCGGCTCAAGCAAGTCCTCCGGGCGCATGGGGCTGCGCGATGAGCGCCGGCCGGCGGCAGCGCGTGCTCATCGGGCGGACCGATCGACGGCGGCGCCGCGATCGCGGGCGAACTCCGCGATCGTCGCCGCGAGAAAGGCCGGCTTTGCGCGCGCCTTGCGGCGACACACATGGCCGGCCCAGAGACCTGCGCCGATGAATGCCGCCGTCAGCAAGGCCAGGACCAGTTCGCGCGGCCCGTCCCACAACAACAGCACGACGAGCATCGCGGCCAGGACGACGCCGACCCCGAGCAGGAACAGCGCACCGACGGCCCATGCCAGCAGTTCGCTGATGCGCAGCCGCTCTTCCTCGATCTCCGTGCTGGCCAGTTCGAGCCGCGTTTGCGCCAGATCGAGCAGGGCGTCGAGCAGGCCGCGCAGCGATCCGAGCAGGCCCTTCGGTGAATTGTCCAAGCCCCGGGCCCGCCTCAGCGCCGTGCGATCAGCATGCCCAGCAGAACCCCGACGCCGGCGGCGACTCCCATGGCCGCGTAGGGATGCTCGTGGACCGCCTCGTCGGTGGCTCGCGCCGCGCGCCGGGCGTTGTCGGTCGCGCTTTCATGGAATGCGGCGAGTTCGATGCGAGCGCGCCGCAACTGCGCTTCGAGACGCTTGCGCATGGACTCCATCTGTTCGCCGCCATTGCGGCCCGCTGACTTCAACATCTGGCTGGCTTCGTCGACCACGCCCTGCAGGGCATCGGCAACTCCTTGACCGTCTTCGCCATGGGTGCTCACGGTTTCCACGTTATTCCTCCTGTTTGTCGATCGCGGATGGGCCCGGACCTGCCAGCGAAGCAGCCGGTCCGGGTTGCGGGCATTTTAGGCTCGCACTTGCTGCCGGGGCGCATGGCTTGCGGTCACGTTCACCCTGCAAGGGTTTGCAGGAGGTGGAGGCTGGCGCTCGAGGGGGTCTGCAAACTATAGTCAAGGTCATTTCGCAGCGGACAACCATCTTCTGGGACGGACGGATTCGGCCCACGCCCCCCAGCCCCGCCACCCGGCGCCGAGCCTTCTCGACCCATGTCGTTGTTCTTCACCTCGTTGGCGTCCTTGCTCGCCTTGCGCGTCGAGGATCGGGGTCGTGCGATTCTCAACGCCCCGAGTCCTGCGCGCGACTCGGCCTTGGCCGCGCGCCAGCGCGAGTCCGCGATGGCCGAGTTGCCGCCGCCCGTGCGGCGCTACCTCAGGCTGGCCTTGCCGCAAGGCGGTGTGCCGATCCAGCAGGCGCGTCTGCACCAGGTCGGACGGCTGCGCACCTCGCTCGGCGCCGAACGCTGGCTGCGCTTCGATGCCGATCACTGCATCGAGCCCGAGAACGGGGATTTCGACTGGAACGCGCGCGCGGTCGGGGCCTCGGGGCTGCCGATCCGGGTCCGCGACTCGCTCGTCAACGGCCAGGGCTCGAGCCGGGTGAGCCTGCTCTCCACGTTGCGCCTGCGCGGCGGCAACCCGGCCGCCGAAACCTCTGCGGCCGTGCTCGCGCGCTATCTGGCCGACTCGGTGTGGTACCCGAGCGCGTTGTTGCCGAGCGAGAGCCTCGTCTGGAGCCCGATCGACGAGCGCAGGGCGCTCGCGACGCTCAGCCGCGGCGGCACCACGGTGGCAATGGAGTTCGGCTTCGATGCCGCAGGCGAGATCGAGAGTGCCTATGCGCCGATCCGCTGGGGCTGTTTCGCGGGCGGCTACGAGCAGAAGCCCTGGCATTGCTTCTACAGCCAGCCGGTCACGGTGCAGGGCTTGCGAATTCCGCGCCGCGCGGAATCGGGCTGGTACGACGGCGGCGAGTGGCACCGCGTAAGCAAGCAGGTCGTGGTCCGGGCCGACTACGACTTCGCGCGCGACTGGACCCAGGCCGCGGCACTCCACGACCGTCTCGCCCTGTCGCTGCGACTCGACGCCGATCCGACGCCGGCGCCAGGGGCCCCCGTCGTGCGCCACGGCGAATCGGCGGGCCGCGGGCCGCATCACGCGCTGGCGCTTCGGCGCAGCGGAGCGGCGCTGGCGCGGCTGCCCCACCGTGCGGGCCTGCGCGCGCGCTTCGGCCCAGCCGACACGCCGCACTGAATCCCGCCGCACGCGCCAAAGACGCCGCTGCCGCTCCGGCGTGCCCGGGTTCCAGCCGTGGCGTCAGGACCGGGGCTTCGACGAAACCTTGTGCCGCATGAGGCGCCCGCGCTCGCGTTCCCAGTCGCGCTTCTTCTCGCTATCGCGCTTGTCGTGCTGGGCCTTGCCCTTGGCCAGGGCGATCTCGGCCTTGACCCGGCCGTCGCGGTAGTGCAGGTTCAGCGGAACGAGGGTGAATCCTTTCTGCTCGACCTTGCCCACGAGGCGACGGATCTCTTCCTTGTGCATCAGCAGCTTCTTGGTGCGGTCGGCCTCGGGGTGGACGTGGGTCGACGCGGTGCGCAAGGCATTGATGCGGCAGCCGATGAGGTAGAGCTCCCCATCGCGGATGTGGACGTAGCCGTCGGTCAGCTGTACCTGGCCCGCGCGCACGGCCTTGACCTCCCAGCCTTCCAGAACCATGCCGGCCTCGAACTGCTCCTCGATGTGGTATTCGTGCCGGGCGCGGCGGTTTTCTGCAATGTTGGCCATGGGCTTGGGGCACCAGGGTGCCGCCTACAATTCCGACGATTGTATGAAGCATGTGAAAAAGTCCGTCCTGCTCTGGTACACGCCGCGCGAGATGTACGACCTGGTGACCGCCGTCGAGGACTATCCGAAATTCCTGCCCTGGTGCGATCGAGCCGAGGTGCTCGAACGCAGCCCCGAGGCCGTGGTCGCACGGCTCGGCCTGGCGTACAAGGGCGTGCGCCACGCCTTCACCACGCGCAACGAGAACGTTCCCGGCGAATCGGTGCTGGTGCGGCTCGTCGACGGCCCGTTCTCGATCCTCGACGGCAACTGGCAATTCCGGCCCCTGGGCACGGACGAGGTGCGCGCTTGCAAGATCGAATTCGAGATGCGCTACGCGTTCGCGAGCACGGCTCTCGAGACCGTGGTCAGCCCGGTGTTCGACAAGGTGGCCAACACGTTCGTCGATTCCTTCGTCAAGCGCGCCGGCGAGGTCTATGGGCCCCGCTGAAGAACTGCAGGTCGAGGTCGTCTACTGCCCCCGGCCCGGCCTTGCCGATCTCGTCGAATTGCGCCTTGCCGCCGGCGCCACATTGGCCGATGCGCTGCGCGAGAGCGGCCTGCTGGAACGTCATGGGCTGGATGCGCGGAACCTCGTCTGCGGAATCTGGTTTCGCAAGCAGGACATGGGCACGCCGTTGCGCGACCGGGACCGGGTCGAGGTCTACCGTGCGCTGAAGGTCGATCCGAAGGAAGCCCGGCGCCTGCGCTATCGGCGATCGCGCGAGCGCTAGGGAAGCGCCAGCCCGCCGAAGCGCGCGAGCACGTAGAAGCAGGCCAGCGTCCCGATCGCCCACACGACTCTTCTGGCGGTTCCCGCCTTGGTGACCGCATTCGCGAGGGTCGTGGCAGCGAGCATGGCCGTGCCGAGAAAGACGACTGCCTTGCCGGCGGACCCGACGAAGTGATGGAACGGCCCCATGCTGGGTGCAGCCTTCGGTGGTGACGGGGGCGCGATCGTAGCTGGATCCCGGGATCAGGCAACGCGTGAGCGCGCGACTCGAAATCTAGTGCGAGAAGACGGGGCGTCGACGCTGAGGTGTTGCCGCGACCACTGCGGTCGCCGCGGGCCGCGGTGGGCCTGGCGGAAGTGGCGTCCCCGGATATCGAACTTCTGGCCGTATCACTCCGCGCTTCGGCCCGCCGGATCACCTATGAAGAGAAGAAGCTCTAGCGTCGATTCGTGTATCGCCGTATCATCCAATCGAGCCAACGTTGATGGGTTGGACGACTGGAGATCCGAATGCCGAAGCTTGCGAAGGAACTGGGCGCCCTGGAAGTGAAGGGCAAGACCGCCCCGGGGCTGCACTTCGTCGGCGTCGTGCCCGGCCTGGCGCTTCAGGTGACCGCGACCGGCGCCCGGAGCTGGACCCTGCGAATCGTCATCGCCGGCAAGCGGCGCGACATGGGGCTCGGCAACTATCCCGAGGTGACGCTCGCGACGGCACGCGAGAAGGCGAGGGCGGCCCGGGAACTGGTGCGTCAAGGGGTTGACCCCATCGAGCGCCAGCAGGCGGCTGCGAGCGCGTTGCGCGCGTCCATGGTCGAGGCACTGACTTTCAAGGAATGCGCCGCCGCCTACATGAAGGCGCACCGCGCCGGCTGGAAAAATGCCCGTCATGCCCAGCAGTGGGCAAACACGCTCGCGCAGCACGCCTATCCTGTGATCGGTGAACTGCTGGTGCGGGATGTGAAGCTCTCGCACGTCATGGCGGTGCTCGAGCCGATCTGGACGACGACGAACGAGACGGCGGTGCGCCTGCGCGGCCGCATCGAGCTCGTTCTCGACTGGGCCGCGGCGCGTGGCCTGCGCGACGGGTTGAACCCTGCTCGCTGGCGCGGCCACCTCGACAAGCTGCTCCCCAAGCCTTCGAAGGTCAACCAGGCCGAGCACCATGCGGCGCTGCCGGTGGGCGACATCGGCGCCTTCATGGCCCAGCTGCGAGCCGCCCAGGGCATGGGCGCCCGCGCGCTGGAGTTTGTGATCCTCACCGCGGCGCGGAGCGGCGAAGTTCGCGGCGCGACCTGGCCCGAGATCGACCGCGACGCCAAGGTCTGGACGGTGCCGGCCGAGCGCATGAAGGCTGGCAAGGAACACCGCGTTCCGCTGACTGCCGAGGCCCTGGCGCTGCTCGATGCGCTGCCCCGGATGCCCGGCACCGATCTGGTGTTCCCGGCGCCGCGTGGTGGCGTGCTCTCCGACATGACGCTCACCGCGGTCCTGCGCCGGCTCGACGTTCCTGCCGTCCCTCACGGCTTCCGCTCGACGTTCCGCGACTGGGCGGCCGAGCGCACGAACTACCCGCGCGACGTGGCCGAGATGGCGCTCGCGCACGCCATCGGCGACAAGGTGGAAGCCGCGTATCGGCGGGGTGACCTGTTCCAGAAGCGCCGCCTGATGATGGCCGACTGGGCGAAGTTCCTGGCCAAGCCCGAGAGCAGGGCCGAGGTGATCGACTTGAACGCCAAGAGAGGCTGATTCGAATCCTCGCCGGGGATTCGGCCCCCCCGACGAGATCCGCGCCGGCCGGCCGCCGGCATCTGTGGCCGCTGCGGATCAGCGGCAAGCGGGGTGCGGCGCTGCTCCAACAGCGCCGGCCCCTGACCACAACGTGCACACCCTGAAAGGACCGCACATCATGGCTACCCAAGAGACTACCAGCGTCGCGACGGCGCCCGAACCGCTGGCCAGGACACTCGCCGGGCAGGCGTCCGTCGAGATCGCAGCCATCACGCGGCTGCTCGACGACCTGATCGAGTCGAACGACGAAGGTGGCGACATTGGCGACGTGTCGCGCGGCATGCTGCGCCGCATCAGGGAACTCAACGACGCTGCAATGATGTGCTTCGAGGAACACCTCGGTGACGGCAGCTATCTGGGAAAGCTGTACGAACTGATCATGTGCTCGCCGCTGCCTGCAGCCGAAGAGGTGGCCGACCATGGCTGACACCACCACCCCCGCAGCAGTCACCGAGGCCACGCGGGAGGCCTGCGTCGAAGTCCTGCACGACGTGCTGGCGCTGGTCAACGCCGTCTACGCGCGAGCCAGGGAGGCGCGCGCCGAAGACGCCTCCGCGGCCATGGTGCAGCGACTGGCGCGCATGGCCGGCGACAAGGTCTTCAGCGCCATCGACAACCTGGGAGGTGCTGACCATGGCTGAAATCCACGAACTGCCTGGCGCCGCGGCGCCGCATCCCGCGGATCCGGAAGGCCCGTCCGAGACCGCGCTCACGCAGGCCGCGTACCTGTTCAGCGAGATTGCGAGCCTCGCCCACCGCACGGATCGCCAGTGCTTCTACTCGCACGCTGCGTTCGATGCGCTGCACGTTGACGCCGATCACGTCAACCTGGAACTCACGCGCCTGCGCGACGTGATCTGCCGCCTGGGCTGGATGGCCGATCTCGGTTGCGCCAAGCTGACCGGGCACGAGGATGTTCGCGGCGATGCCGAGAAGTGGCTGATGCCGCCGGTCTACAACGACATCGGGCGCCGCGAAGAAGACTGACCTACCGCCGCGCCGGCTCGGGCTGGCGCATGATCCGTTCCGTCGCGCATAGGCTGATCCCCGAAAAGCCGGTTCCCTCACCGGCCTGGCGCGGCACCTATCTCGAGGGGCGCGAGGGCGCATGGGCAAGAGCAAGAACGACAAGACCAGCAAGGCGCCGGCCGACAACTTCGTGACGCGGCACCTTGACGAAGCGGCAGCGCAAAGCCGGCAGACGAATGAGAAGCCCGTCAGGTACGCGCGGGCCGGGCTGGTCCACATCAACGATTTCGCGAACCGAGTTGTCAACGAGTCGATGCCGCCGGTGCTTGATGCGCCGGCGCGGGTGGCCGGCATCTTCAAGATTGCGTCGCTCGATCCTGATGCGGTCGAAGAGGACTTGACCCGCTCCGACTGGATGCTGCTCGAGAACATCTTCGCCACAGCCTCGATCACGACAGATCCGACGAGCGCGACCGCGCGGCAATGGCAAGACGAGCTGCTGCCGGCATTCCTCGCGGCGCCCGATCGACCGGCCTGGAGTATTCGGGCGAAGTTCCACAATGAACGTGCCGCCGCGCTGCGATCACGGGCGAACATCAGACGGCTACTGATCGACGCACTCAGCGCCGGTCCGACCAGGACGAGCTTCGGGTTCGAGACCGTGCACATTGCCGAGGGCGGCTTCCTCACCGAGGAAGAAGCACAAGGGCGATGCCGAAAGGCTCTCCCGCCAATCAAGGTCGTCGCGGACGAGGCCGGCGCGCAGTCGCGGAGCGCAGCGCAGCCTCCTCAACCGCGAAAGAAGGCAGTCGAGATGCACTGCGCAGCCATCCTCGAATGGTTCGCCGAACATCCTGCCGAGGATCCGATGCGCGCGGCGCCGCCGAAGGGCAACAAGCGCTGGCCGCTGCGGGAACAGATCAAGGTCGACCTCAAGCTCAGCGACGTACAGGCGAAGAAGGCATTCACCCAGCTGCGAAAAGAAGGTCGCATGCGAAAGGCTTGACCCCGAACCAGCGACCCCGGACCCAAATAGTTCGGGGTCCGGGGTTGCCCGGTTTGGAGTTCGATGTAGACATTTCATATCGCGCCGTCGCAATTGGCGACCGCTGGTGGCAGGCCAAACCCTGCCGCAGCATGGAGCGATACGCATGTCCGCAAAGTCCGAAGCCCCGGCAACCCTGAAGCCGGTTCACCTGAAGGCCCTTCAGTCCTTCGACACCTTGCCCGACTCGGCCAAGGTCCCCGTTCAAGTCGTCGCCGCCGTCGAAGGCGTCAGCGTCGTGACGATCTGGCGCCGCGCCGCCGCCGGCCTGCTCCCGCAGCCCGAGAAGATCGGCGGCACCACCCGCTGGACCGTCGGCGACCTCCGCGCGGCGCGCGCGAAGTGAGGCGTCATCGTGAAGCTCAGCAACACGCCCGAGAGGGCAGGCCGGGTCGCGCCCGCCAATAGTGAAGAAGCCCAAGCCGGTACCAGCGGCGAGGGCTTCAGGGGGCAAGGATCAGCGGACAACCAGGATTCTGCCGGCAGCACCGCTTCGCGTCTACAGAAGGAGTTCGCCACAGCCCGGGCGCACGCGGCGCGCGTCGGCTGCTCGCTCTACGAACTGTCGAGCGGCGGATATCTCGTCAGCCGCTGGGGCTGGGCTCGCGAAGTCCCGGACCTCCGCGCTGTCGGCGACATGCTGCGCCGCATTGGGGCAGCAGTATGAGCAGCCCCTCCCGCGCGAAAGGATCGGCCCTTCCCAAGATCGCGGCAGGACCCACGCGCGTACGTGCGCCTTCCAATAGGAAGCCCTCGAAGCGCTGGCGCGCCGCGTACCCCGCCTGGTCGCAATGGCGCTATTTGCGGGAGGCGCGCAACGTCGACGACCTGGCCGCGATGCGGCTCTACCTGGCGCGGGCGCGCGCCGGCATCGTTGCCCGAGTCCGCGCCGAGCTTCCCGGCGACTTGGTGCGGCTCATCGACACCAAGCGGTGGGAGGTGCATTGCCACCCGAACGAGCTCCGGCACTTCGATGGCGGCGAATGGTTTGCCGAAGCCTTCGTGCCATTCAAGCATTGCGACGAGTTCGCGCGCCAATGCGGCGGCCGGCTGCTGACGTGGTGGAACGGCTGCGAAATCATCGGCGGCCGGCTGTTCGGGGTCTTCGTGATGTCGGCTCGCCGGCAGGCGCCGCAGCCGTGGCAAAGCGTCTGGAGTAGCCGCAATTGAGCGCAACCGAAACGACGCTGACACGGCGACCCTATGCCCTGGCCCACGCGCTGATCTATGCAGGCCTTGGATGGCCTGTACTGCCGCTGGCGCCGGGCTCCAAGGTGCCAGCGCTGCCGGGCCACGGATTCAAGGACGCAACCACCGACCCGGCGACGATCAGAAAGTGGTTCTCTCAGGCCCCCGGCGCAGGCGTCGGTATTCATCCCGGGCCGGCTCGGCTGCTGGTCCTGGACGTCGACGATAAGCACGGCAAGAACGGGCGCGCCACACTCGAAAGATTGCAGGCGCTTCATGGCGAACTGCCGCCCACGCTGACGCAGAAGACGCCCAGCGGCGCGGGGTTCCACCTGTTCTTCGGCCTGATGGCCGAGGGCGCTTTCAACAATCGAGGCCTCGGATCGGGGATCGACGTGCGCTGCTCGGCGGGCTATGTCGGCGTCGAGCCGACGCGCATTCGGCTCGATGATGGCAGCGAGAAGGCGTATGCGTTCGACGACTGGGACGTGACGGCCGGCGAGGTGCCCGCGATCGCGCAGGCTCCCGCCTGGCTGCTCGAGTTGCTCAGCGCCGGCGCGCCGGCCGCTCAGGCGCTTCATGGCGCGGAGCCTGCGGCCGCCTCGCCGCGCGAGACCGTCACGCCCCAGCAAGTGGCCGAGTTGCGCAGCGCACTCAACATCCTCGATGCCGATGATCGGGCCACGTGGATCGAGAACGGCATGCGGCTCAAGGGACTCGGCAACGCCGGGCGCGAGCTGTGGCTGACTTGGAGCCAGCAAAGCAGCAAGTTCGACCCGGGCGACGCGGCTCGCACCTGGTCGACCCTCAAGCCGGAGCACTCGGGCTATCAGGCGGTCTTTGCGGCCGCGCAGGCGGCGGGATGGGTCAACCCGTCCAGTCGGGCTGGCGCACTCCCTGGCGGCGCGCCTGGGGCCGCCGCGGGCACGCCGCAAGAACCGCCGGGACCGGCGTTCCGCGTGGTGCCAATCGCCGACCTCGACACGGCCGAGGTGCCGCCACAGGCGTGGTTCTGGGATGGCTACATCCCGGCCCGAGCGCTCACGCTCTTCGGCGCGCACGGAGGCACCGGCAAGTCCACCGTGGCACTCATGCTGGCGGCGTGCACGGCGCTGGGTCTGCCGCTGTTCGGCGCAGACACCAGGCCGTCGAGGGTTCTGTTCTTCAGCGCCGAGGACGATGCCGACACCGTGCGGCGACGCCTGCAGCGGGTGTGCCGCCACCTGGGCGTGTCGGCGGCGTTGCTCGCGAATCGGCTACACGTTCTGGACGCGACCGAAGGCGAACCGATGCTTTTCGATGAGTGCTGGACTACCTACGAAAACGGCGAGGCTGTCGTAAAGGGCCCGACGACCAAGACGCACGAGGCGCTTGCCAGGTTCATTCAAGATGCCGGCGTCGAGCTGCTCATCGTCGACAACGCCAGCGACACCTACGGCGGCAACGAGATCGCCCGCAAAGAGGTGCGCGAGTTCGTCCGAAGCCTGGTGGCGCTGGTGCGAAAGCAGCGAGGTGCGGTATGCCTGCTGGCCCACATCGACAAGAGCGCGGCCAAGGGATTCGGCGGCGCCGAGAGTTACAGCGGATCGACGGCTTGGCACAACTCGGCGCGATCGCGCTTGACCCTGAAGCGCGACAAGGACGGCGGGGGCTTGGTGCTCGAGCATGAGAAGTGCAACTATGGTCCGACCCGCGATCCGATGCCACTGGTCTGGCCCGGCGACGGGCTTCCGCAGGTCGATGCGCCGGCATCCGCGATCGTGCAGAGCATCGCCACAGACAATGCCACCCGGGCAATCCTGCGCCTGGTGCACGAGTTCACCGCCCGCGGGGAGTTTGTGAGCACCGCGACCACCAGTCGCACGCATGCGGGGCGGCTGCTGCGCGATCAGCCGACGTTCCCCCGGCGCCTGACCGATGCCGAAGTCTTCGACCTGCTGCGCCGAGCCGAGCGACGCGAATGGGTGCAGCGGATGGCCTATCGGGGGGCCGACCGCAAGCCGCGCGAGCGATGGGAGTTGACTTCGGCGGGCGCCGGCGTGGCCGAGATTCCAGACTTTGCGGCGACTGCGGCGACTGCGGCAACTGCGGTAGTTCCCGCAGATGGCGCGAATCCCGCAGAGCCTGCGGCGACTGCGGCGACTTCGCCGCCAGGGGGTGTGGGGGAAAGAGCGCGCACACAAGTCGCCGCAGATTTCGGCGCATGGGGTGCCGCATGAGCATCCTTGCCGCCTCCAGGCCGGAGCTTGACTTCACCCGCCGCTGCCCGGACTGCCGCCACCTGACCCGGGCCGGAACCTGCCTTGCGCCGATCGAGGCCGGCCTGATCCCCGCCGGCGCCGGCTTCGGATTGGCGTGGCCTGGCCCCGTTCACGCGGCGAGTTGCTCGGCCTGGACGCCGAAGGCGAGCGCGGAGGGCCAGGAACGGGCCTACAGGCGCACGGCGGCGCAGGTTGATGCTCGACATCCAGGCCGGCCCGGCGACGGCTCCTGCGCCCTATTCCGGGCCCGGGATGCAGCATCCCGCGGGCCCGGGTCCGACGAGCTCGACCACCAGGCCGGGGCCGCGCGATGAGCTGGACGCACTTGCTCGATAGCCTCTTCGGCCGCGAGGCCGCCCCCGAACTGCCGTGCACCGCGCCGCCGCGCCGCCACTTCCTTGTCGGGGATCCGCGCGAAGCGCAGCTGCCCGACTGGGCGCGCCTCGCGCCCGAGGAGGCCGCAAGACGACTTGGCATCAGCCTGAAGGCGGCGCGACGTCAGATCAAGCGCGAACGGTTCGCCGCGGGGTTGGACCTCGAGGCACCAGACGACGTTGAGCCGCAGGCGATGTCGCCCGCCGAATCCCCCGGGGGCGCCGGTATCGCGAAGCAGAGCATGCAGCCTGCGCCGGCCCCTCAAAGCCATCTCAAGGGCAATCCATGACATTCATCACCCGCGCCATCGAGCTTTCGTTCACCCTTGGCCACGACGCCAGCGGCAACGCGGCCAGCTTCAACGCATCCGGCGCCAATGTGGTGACCCTCACCGGTCATCGGGTACAGGTCAGCGTCAGCGAAACCACGGGCCCGGGCATGGGGGAGGCGCGAATCCGGGTCTATGGCCTGGTGCCTTCGATCCTCAACAGGCTGTCGTCGCTGAACAGCGCTACAGCAACAGCGGCGCCCAATCGAGTTGTCGTGAAGGCCGGCGACAACGGGCATGCGCTCGCAATCGTCTTCGACGGCCAGATCAACTTGGCCCAGGCCGACATGAGCCAGCAGCCGACCACGACGCTGAACATCATGGCTTTCGGTGGCCTGCTGAACGCTGTCCAGCCAATCCCGCCATCCAGCTATCCCGGCGCGGCAGACGCGGCGATCATTCTGCAGAACTTGGCATCACAGATGGGCCTCGCCTTCGAGAACTCGGGCGCCTCGAAGATGCTCGCAACGCCGTACTTCTGGGGTGATGCGAAGAAGCAGGCCATGGACTGCGCACGCGCGGCAGGCTTCGAGATCGTCATCGATCGGAACACGCTGGCCATCTGGCCGAAAGGGCAGGCCCGCGGCCTCGCGGTGCCGCTGATCTCGCCGGATACCGGCATGGTGGGCTACCCGACCTATTCGTCGATGTCTGACGGCGGCGGCATCACGGTCAAGACCCTCTTCAACCCGCAAATTCGGGCCGGCGGCGCGGTGCAGGTCAAGAGCGCCCTGCCAGTCGCCAACGGTCGATGGCTGGTGTTCCATGTGGGTCACGAACTCGAAGCCGAAGTGCCCGGAGGCCAGTGGTTCACCCACTTCACCGGGTCTTCGCTGGCTCCGACCTGACCGGAACGGCCCTGATAGAGCAAGAAGGAAGCAACGTGGATTCGCTTCAACCAACGCGGCTCGCCGCATCAAACGGGCTGCAAGGCCGCAACTGAAAGGACTGACATGGCAACGGTGATAGATGCGCTGCTTGTGACGCTCGGCATGGACGTGTCGGGCTTCAAGAAGGGCGAGAAGGAAACTCAAGAGGCACTGAAGAAGACGCGCGACGAGACCGACCGGCACACGAAGGAGATGGCCGAACGGGCGAAAGTCACCGCGGCCGCCTTCAACAAGGTGAAGACCGAGATCCTGGGGATGCTCGGCGTGGCGCTCAGCGGCGCCGGCATCGCCCGGTTCGTCGAAAAGATCACGACGAGCGATGCGGCGGTCGGCCGAATGGCGACGAATCTCGGGGTTGCGACGCGCGATCTCTCGGCCTGGGGGAACATGGCGGAGAAGTTCGGAGGCGATGCGTCCGACATGGAAGGCGCGTTTCGGACGGCATTCAACATTGCCCAGAGCATCAAATCACTCGGCAGTAGCGCCGCATACGGGCCGCTGGGCCTGCTGTTCGGGCGGGCCGGCATGGGAAATGGCTTGGCGCAACTCAATCAGCTATCGCGCTCCAACGACATCGAAGGAATCATCAGGCTTCTGCAAAAGGCCGTCGTCCTGTCCAAGGACAAATCGCTGGCGCTGAGCCTGATGCAACAGGCCGGGTTCAGCGAGCAGACGTTCAACGTCATGCGCGAGGTGAATACGCAACTCGACCACCAGTTGGAACTTCAGCGGCAATTGAATGTCGCCAATCAGCGGGACGCAGACCTCGCCATTCAGCGACAGCAGGCCTGGTCAAGGCTCGGCGACTCAATCGAAGTCGCGGGTAGAAAGATGCTGAATGCTCCGACGACGACGCGCATTCTCAATGACGACGCAGGCGCGATCCGTTCCATGACGGAAGATCCGTCGTCCATCGCTCACTGGATCACTTCCAAGTCTCCAAGCTTGACCATTCTGAGCGGCGTGCTGTCGATGCTCACCGGGTCGATAGGGAGGACGATGTTTTCGCAGGGAGGAGCCACTGGCTCGTGGGGCGGGTCGTCGCCACCCACCGCGGGGTCGGGCGGCGGCAGCAAGCGGCAATTCCTCTCCAACCTCGAAAGCACCTGGGGGCTGCCGGCCGGCACGCTCGACGCCATGTATGCGCAGGAGTCCAGCCGCGGCAAGAATCTGCTCAGCCCGAAGGGCGCAAAGGGGCCATTCCAGTTCATGCCCGCGACGGCGGCTCAGTACGGCATCGCGGGGAAAGAGTTCGACTTCGGCGCGTCGGCTGACGCGGCGGCGCACTACATGCACGACCTGCTCGTCAAGTATGGAAACCTGCGCCAGGCGCTGATGGCCTACAACGGAGGCGGCGGCGGTGCGGCAGGGCGTTTCCCCGAGTCGGTGAACTACGCCAACAGCATCATGGCCAGGATGAGCCGCGGCGGCGGGTCGACGACAGACATCAAGGTCGGCCCCGTCACGATCAACACCGCGGCCACGGACGCCAAGGGCATCGCGAAGGATTTCACCTCCGCGGTGACCGACAGCTATTCGTTTGCCTCCCAATCCACGAGCGGATTGCGATGATGGCGACCACCAAGCGCCCCGGCCGATGGAAGCCGGGGGAAAGCGGGAACCCGCGCGGCAGGAAGCCAGGTAGCGGCGAAGTAGGGAAGCTGCGCACGAGCATCGCCAAGCATGTGCCCGAGATCATCACCAAGCTCGTCGAGCAGGCAAAGGGCGGCGATCCGGGTGCCGCCAGGCTACTGCTTGAGCGAGTCATCCCCCCATTGAAGGCGGCAGAGCAGCCGGCCCCGATTGACCTTCCGGACGGCGCGCTGTCGGAGCAAGGCCGTGCGGTGCTGGCCGCCGCGGGCACCGGCACATTGGCACCCGGCCAGGCGGCGCAGCTGCTCGCCGGCCTGGGCGCACTGGCCAAGCTCATCGAGACCGATGAACTCGCCGCACGGATCGCGGCACTGGAGGCGCGAAGTGGCAAGCAGTCTTGAAGGGCGCCTTGCGGCGCTCGAAGTCGCCAGGCCGGCGAACAAGCGGCCCTGCGAGATGAGCGACGCCGAGCTGCTCGAGATCGTCGCCGGCGCCTTCGGTGGCCGCATGCCGACTGACGCCGAGTTGCTGGAATGCGCGGCCGGCATTGAGCAGGAGTTGAGCCATGGCGTCGCTTGAAAGCCGTCTCCAAGCGCTGGAGCGGATGACGGTTGCAGGTACCGCGCCTCTCGGACTGAGCGCCTTCTACGCGCTGATGGAGGCCACGAAGCCCGGCGGGGGAGTTCACGCGATGCGCGACCGGATGGAGCGCGAAGCACTCACGGACGAAGACAACGCGGCCATCGATGGGCTGCGCAAGCATGTCGACGATCCGCGCGAGCTCGTGCGCAAGACGGCTGCTGACTTCGACTGGCTCTATGGCGGATCGGCCGTCTCATGAACACGCTCGATCGGCGCCTTGCATCCCTTGAGGCCAGTATCCCGGCGCCGAGCGCCGAGGACGCGACACGTGAGGCGATGGCCGACTTGCTCGCCGCCCTGCGCCGAGCGTGGCCGCCCGACTACACGAGAAAGATCGAGGTCTTGGCGCGGCGCATCGAGGCCCGCACGATGACCGAAGAAGATCGCGCGTCCCTGGCGATCCTGCCGGGCCGCGCCTTGGCTGTCATGGGCATGAGCGCCGCTGAATTTGTGACGTTCTGCTGGGAAGTCGCCGATAGCGTCTAGTCGGGGTGGGGTCAGAATCGGCCCCGTACTGCAAGGGGAGCGGAATGGGATCGAATCAGCGTGCGGCGCGAGGTCGGCTGGCTTACTGCCTGGGGCTGCTCGTCGGCGCGGCGCTCACCAGCCTGCCAGCCGCGGCGCAATCCACCGCAGCCATTGCTCGGGCGCAAATCGTGGCCAAGGCCCACGTCACCGCCGCCGAATACGACCACCTCAACACGGTGAATCAGATCGCGGCTGAACGCAGGTTCCTGAAGGAGCTTGTGGTCGTCACCGGAACGGCGATCAAGGTCTCTCGCACTCCCGATGGGCAACTTCCACTGCTGTTCCTGGCAGGCGCCGGCCCTGATTCCGCGGTGATGGCGATCCTGACCCCGAACGCCGAAGAGCGCGCCGCGGCACTGCTCCCGCCGACTCCCGTTCGGCTGGTGTGCATCGGCTCGGGGCGCGTAGAGACAGTCTCGATGCTGACGATGTGCAGCTTCACGATGAGCGACGCCGCCGCGCGCGCCGTCATGGCCAGGACCGTCGACGAAGAGTCGATCAAGACTTGGTCTCGCGCCCGGCTTGAAGCGTGGTTCAAATGTCCGGAGACGTTCGAATCGGAGGACGACTCGGTTCGAGCATTCGGCCTGTCGATCGACTGGCTTGGCGCACACCAGAAGCCGATGACGCCCGCCTCCGTCAAGGCGTTTCGCGAGCAGTTGCTGCGAGACCATCATTGCGCGGCGGCGGATCACCAGGCCCCTGGATAGGCCCAACCGGGCAATGATTCTCGCGCCAGTACCCAACGAGGAGAGCCTGTGGGCTTGTTCGATTTCCTGTTCGGCAGGTCGAAGGTCGAGCAGAACGACCAGGCGGGCGCATCGATGCCAGCTACAGGCGCGGCAATCGACTGGCGCTCGAGTCCGGCACATCTCAATCTGCTGTGCCACTTCCTGCCGCCGAAGGCCAGGGTCAAGGATCTGCGCCAGCCCTGGGCAGACGCGCTTGGCGAGGCGCCGGCCGTGGCGATCGACCGCTTCGTGGCGCTTGGCCTGCTCAAGCCATGGTCGGTCGAAACCACGCTTGACCGCGCCAAGAACGTGGCCCAGATCAAGGGCATGCTCAAGGATCGCGGGCTACCTGTGTTCGGCGCGAAGGCGGCGCTGATTGCTCGACTCGTTGCTGCAGATGGGCCCGGAGTAGGAGCCGCTGTCGACGGGCTCGGCGGCTACGAATGCACCCCGGCTGGAGAACAGATTGCGCAGCAACGCGCGGCGGCCCTTGCGGCGCAGAAGGACGAGGCGATCCGGAAGAGCTTGGCCCAGATCCGCGCGAAGCGGTACGCCGAAGCCTTCGAGGTGGCCAGGGCATTCAAGGCGGAGGCGCCGCCGGATCGCCACGCCGGGCTCGGCGCCGAGTTCATGCTGACGGACAAGGATCCGGTGGGCTCGATGATCGCGTTCGCCGCGGGCCGCCCCAAGATCTTCGGCAGCCTGCCAGAAGCGACCTGGGAGGCGGTGCGCATCGCAGCGGCCATGAGCAGGCTTTGGGGCGGCGGCCTGAGGCCTTGGATGGCTGAGGGGGTCGACAGCGTTGGACGGTTCGACCTCAGAGTCGCCTACCAACTGCTTGTCGTATCGGACGCGGATCGACGGTCAAGGGCAATGCTCAGCCGCCTTCCGCACCCGCGCGCGACGGTGATGTGCACGCGAAGCGACTCTTGCGCTGCCTGCCGAGCGCTGGCCGGCAGGGTGCTGCCGCTTGAGAAAATCCCCGAACTGCCGAATCCGGGCTGTGAAAACGCGACAGAAGGATGCCGCTGCCACTTGCGCCCAGTGCTCGATTTCGGGTCAGCCTGACCCGACGAAAGCCACCCCGTTGTGTCACCGCAACTCACCCGAGTGCATTTTCTGGATGGTGGGTTCTATGATGGGTAGGCCTAAATCTATGGCCTGTTTTCATAGGTGACCATGGCGGAAGGGGCGTCCGTAGTACGTCTAGGTTTCATGCGGGTTGCAGCCGCGTTTTTGACTAGTTCCGCCATAAAAACCCCCATGGCCGGATGCGTTCAGGTGCGACGACTGGCGCCCGCAAAAAAGCCCGCCGAAGCGGGCCCTGGGGCTGCGGGTCTACCGGGTCAGTCGGCAGCGAAGGCAGCGGCTGACGACTCCAGCGGCTGCCAGTCGTCGGGCAGGCCGCAGCCATCCGCAAGCCGCGCGAACATGTCCGTCAGCGCGCGCAGGAAGCCTTGCCGGCGCGCAGGATCGGCGTCGAGATTCGCAGCCAGCGTGCGCTCGACCATGTGCAGCATGCCGCGGTAGTCGCGCGCGTCGCCGGCATCGCCAGTGGCGCCTTCGAGGTCGCGCTCCGTCTTCGCGCCGATCTCGCGCAGCAGCGCCGGCAGCGCATCGGCGCCGGCCTGCGCGGCGTCGGGCTCAGGCTCGGCCCGAACCGGGCGGCTTTCGTCGCGCAGCGCGGATGCCAACGCGATCAGGGTCCCGACCACGGGGTCGACAGCGCGGTCGATCTCGCTGCAGCAGGCGTTCACCCCATTGAGCATGGCCCACGTATCGCCGGCCACGTCGTCGTTCGCCAGGATCGGCTTGATGATGGCCC
>JAGWTS010000065.1 GCA_028868875.1 Burkholderiales bacterium
CTCCATCGCCAGCAGCTGCGCCGCGCCGCGGATGCCGCCCAGCGGGTTCTTGATCTCGTGCGCGAGGTTGCGCACCAGCTCCTTGTTGGCCTGGGCCTGGCCATGGGCGCGCTCCTCGCGGTCCAGGCGCGTCTGCTGCTCGACCTCGATCATCTCGACCAGCACCCGGTCGGCGCGGTCCATCTGGCTCACGATCACGTGCACCGGCAGCTCGGCGCCGGGCGTGCCGTGGCGCTTCATCGTCGCGTCGAAGCGCCCGCAGGCGACCTCGTTGCGCGCCACCGCGCGCAGGGTCTCGCGCAACTGGGCGGATTCGACCAGCCAGTCGGGCACGCTGCCGCGCTGCAGGCTGCGCCGCGACATCCCCATCACGTTCTCCAGGGTCGAGTTCGCGAGCAGGCAGCGGCCCTCGGGGCCGACCACCGCGATCATGGTCGCGAGCTGGTCCAGCACCTCGAATCCGGCCGGGGCGGTCTCGTCGTTCAAGCGCATCACTCCTTGGGCGCGCCGCCGCCCGCAGCCCGGGGCTGCGCTATTGCGGCAGGTTGGCCAGCTCGCGCTGCAGCGCGGCGATGTCGGCCTGCTTGCTCTCGAGCGCGGCCTTCATCTCGGCCACGCGGTCGAGGTAGCGCTGGTAGTTGTGCTCGTTGCCCTGGCGTTCGGGCTGGCCGTTGTTGTAGTCCTTCTGCAACTGCGCGAGCTGGTTCTGCGAGCGCTGCAGTTCGTCGGTGAGGATGCGGCGGCGCTCGGTGTCGCGCGCGCGCTGCTCGGCCGGCTCGACCTTCGTCGGCCCCGATCCCGGCGCTGCCGCCTGCCGCGGCTTGGGCATGCTGACCACGGTGACGGGCGCGCCTTCGATCGGGCGGCAGCCACGGCTCTTGGCCTCCTGCGCCGTCAGCAAGTTGGTATAGCTCTCGGGATTGCCCGGGCAACGGTAGACCGGGCCATCGGCATGCGCACCCAGCGCAACCAGCGCCAGTGCAGCGGCAAGGATCTTCATGGGCCGCGATTGTCGCCCAGCCCACGAAAAAGGGACGGCCGCGCCGTCCCTTTGCTTGGCGTGCGATGAATCGCTCAGAGCGAGTAGTACATGTCGAACTCGACCGGGTGCGTGGTCATGCGGAAACGCGTGACCTCCTGCATCTTGAGTTCGATGTAGGCGTCGATGTAGGCATCGGTGAAGACACCGCCCTTGGTCAGGAAGGCGCGGCCCTTGTCGAGGTACTCGAGCGCCTGTTCCAGGCTCGAGCAGACGGTCGGGATCTTCGCGTCCTCTTCCGGCGGCAGGTGGTACAGATCCTTCGTGGCGGCTTCGCCCGGGTGGATCTTGTTCTCGATGCCGTCCAGGCCCGCCATCAGCATCGCGGCAAAGCCGAGGTACGGATTGCAGGTCGGATCCGGGAAGCGCACCTCGATGCGGCGGCCCTTCGGGTTCGCCACGTACGGAATGCGGATCGAGGCCGAGCGGTTGCGCGAGCTGTAGGCGAGCTTGACCGGGGCTTCGAAGCCGGGCACCAGGCGCTTGTAGCTGTTGGTGCCGGGGTTCGTGATGGCGTTGAGCGCACGGGCGTGCTTGATGATGCCGCCGATGTAGAACAGCGCCGTTTCCGACAGGCCCGCATAGCCGTCGCCCGCGAACAGGTTGCTGCCGCCCTTCCAGATCGACTGGTGCACGTGCATGCCGCTGCCGTTGTCGCCGACGACGGGCTTGGGCATGAAGGTGGCGGTCTTGCCGTAGGCGTGGGCCACGTTGTGGATCACGTACTTCTGCAGGATGAGCCAGTCGGCGCGCTCGACCAGGGTGCTGAACTTGGTGCCGATCTCGCACTGGCCGGGGGCCGCCACCTCGTGGTGGTGGACTTCGACCGGGATGCCCAGCGATTCGAGGATCAGGCACATCTCGCTGCGCATGTCCTGGAAGCTGTCGACCGGAGGCACCGGGAAATAGCCGCCCTTGAGGCCCGGGCGGTGGCCCATGTTGCCGCCTTCGAAGCTCGCGCCGGTGGACCAGTTGGCCTCTTCGGAGCCGATCTTGTAGAAGGCGCCCTGCTGGTCGGCGCCCCACTGCACCTGGTCGAAGATGAAGAACTCGGGCTCGGGGCCGAAGAAGGCGGTGTCGCCGATGCCGCTGCTCTTGAGGTAGGCCTCGGCGCGCTTGGCGAGCGAGCGCGGATCGCGCTCGTAGGGCTTGCCGTCGCCCGGTTCCAGCACGTCGCACGACAGCAGCAGGGTCGGCTCTTCGAAGAAGGGGTCGATGTTGGCCGTGTTCGGGTCGGGCATCAGCAGCATGTCCGACGCCTCGATGCCCTTCCAGCCGGCGATCGACGAACCGTCGAAGGCGTGGCCCGAAGAGAACTTGTCTTCGTCGAAATGCGAAACAGGCACCGTGACGTGCTGTTCCTTGCCGCGGGTGTCGGTGAAGCGGAAGTCGACGAACTTGACTTCGTTGTCCTTCACCATCTTCATCACGTCGGCAACGGTCTTTGCCATTCAGGATCTCCTAGCGGGGCTCAGTGGGTTGGGAAGAGAAATTGTTCGGGGCGACCCCTTGGAAAACCCCCAAAAGGCGCACTGGAATGTAGCAGAAAGCATGCCTGCTTCAGGCCGGGCCGGGCGCCAGCCAGGCCCGGGTTTCACGAGGTAAATCGAGTGCCTGGAGGCAGCCGGTTCGGGATGGTGCATGACATGGCACGGCATTGGTGCAATCACGGCCCAATCAACGCACCATTTCGGGGCCGATTTGTCCGCCGAGTGCGAGAACGCCATCGCGCAGCGATTCGAAAGCCTTTTCGATATCGCCATTGCGGCCCTTGACCCCGAGTTCGATGTGGCGACCGTATTGCGGATGGTCCACGCTGGGCAGGCTGAAGACGCGGATGCCGGTGAATTCGCGCTCGATTCTTTCCATCAAGGGCGTGAGCGTGCCTTCCATCGACCCGAAAACGATGACCGAGCGCTCGGCCAGGCGCGCGCTGCCGTGCAGCGCGGCGTAGCGGCCGTCGAGCAGCGACTCGATCATCGGCCAGGCCATGACCGGAAATCCGGGCACGAAATGCACGTCGCCGACGCTGAAGCCCGGTATCCGGTTGTAGGGGTTGGCAATGAGCCGGGCCCCGGCCGGGAACATGCCCATGTTCAGGCGCTGGCGGTTGTCTTCGCGCTCGGGGTCGAACGCCTGGCCTTGCTCCTGGGCGATCTCGCGCATGCGCTCGAGAATGAGTTTGCGCGCCTCGGGATGCAGTTCGAGCGCCACGCCCAGCGCCGCCGCCGCGCATTGGCGGGTGTGGTCGTCCGGGGTGGCGCCGATGCCGCCGCAGCTGAAGACGATGTCGCCGCCGGCAAAGGCCTCGCGCAGCGCCTGCGTGATGAGGAAGCGGTCGTCGCCGACATAGCGCGCCCAGGCGAGCGCCAAGCCGCGCGCCGAGAGCAGCTCGATGACCTTGGCCAGGTGCTTGTCCTGGCGCTTGCCCGAGAGGATCTCGTCGCCGACGATGATGAGGCCGATGTTCATGGGGCCGGTGGCAGCAAGGGGGGATCGGTGCGCAGCGCCTCGAGCACTGCGGCAGGGGCCGGCGCCGGGGCGACGGCCTCGGCGGCGCGGATCGCGGCGAGCGCGGCGAGCGCGAAATGGGCGAACCAGCAGGCCGCGAAGGTGAAGACCGCGGTGTAGAGCCAGACCGAGGCCACGGCCAGCAACGGCGCCATGATGAGGGTGGCCGCGCCCAGGGCCCAGATGAGCGAAGGCGCGGCGCCGAGCAGGCCGCAGGCGATGCCGATGGCGAAGAGCGGCCAGCGGTTTTCGCGCAGCACGCGCCGCCTTTCGTTGGCGCTGGCGTGGGCCGCGAGCACGTCGAAGGCGAAGATGCGGTAGGTGAGCCAGCCCCAGATCATGGGCGGCAGCACGAAGACCAGCGGCGGGATGAACCACAGCGGCACGCTCAACACCAGCGCCACGATCGCGGCCAGGGTGCTCACGAGCGACCAGAACAGGCTTTGCAGCCAGCCCCCGCCGTGGCGCCGCTCGAGATCGGGGAAGCGGCGCGCGGCCACGAGCTCGACGATGGCCGGCGTCATCGCCAGCGCCACCAGCAGCAGCGTCGCGAGCACGACCACCGGCACCGACAAGGCGACGACGATGAGCGGGGCGATCAGCGCATGCAGCGCCTGCATCCCGATCGAGTCCAGCCATTGCAGCAGCGCGGTGACGACGCTCAGCTGCTCGATCGTCGTGCGCACCAGCGCGACCGCGCTTTCCCAGTACAGCCAGCCGAGCGCCAGGGTCGCGCCCCCCGCCACCAGCAGGGGCAGCAGCGAGAGCAGGAGCACGCGCGGCAGCATGCAGTACGCCACCGCGCGCCAGAACGAGTCGAGGACTCCGCGCATCAGCGCAGGTTGCCGGTGTGGCCGAGCGAGTAGCGCCCGGGCTGCGGCCAGACGGTGAGGCCATGCGGCTCGGCCCCGACCTTGACCTGGGTCACGGCACCGCTGCGCGTGTCGAAGCGGTAGACCACGTCGTCGAAGCGCCCCGAGAGCCAGAGCCAGCGGCCGTCGGCGCTGACGTTGCCCATGTCGGGGCTGCCGCCGCCCGGAATGGGCCAGAAGGCGGTGACCTTCTCGGTCGCGAAATCGATCACCGCCACCCCGCCGCCGCCGGAGTGGCCGCCGTGGATGCGGTGCGAGCCGCGGTTGGCGACGTACAGGCTCTTGCCGTCGCGGCTGGGGTACAGGCCGTGGGTGCCGATGCCGGTCTGGATGTACCCGACCTCGGTGAAGCTCGCCCCGTCGATCACGTGCACGCCGTCGGCGTGCATGTCGGCGACGAAGAAGCGGCGCCCGTCGGGCGAGATGCGGATGTCCTGCGGCATGCCGGTCTTGGCGGTGCAGATCTCGGTGTCGCCCGGCTCCCAGACCTTGCCCGGCGCGACGCGGATCTCGCGAAAGCGCGTGGCCGGCATCTTCAGCGTCAGGTAGCCCAGCACCTTGTGCTGTTCGATGTCGACCTTCGCGAGCGCGCCCGAGAACTCGCAGGTGAAGATCGCGTAGCGGCCGTCGATCGAGAAATCGGCGTGGTTGATGCCGGGGCAGCCCGGGGCCTGGATCGAGTACTGCAGCGCCATCGTGTGCGGGTCGCGGAAGTCCAGCCGCTTGTGCGCCTCGGCGACGACGATGGCCGACTTGCCGTCGGGCGTGAAGTACATGTTGTACGGGTCGTCGACCTGGATCGGCGCGCCCGGCTTGCCGGTGGCGGCGTCGATGGGCGTCAGGCTGCCGTCGGTGCGCCCTTCGGCGTTGTTCGTGACCCAGAGCGTGCGCAGGTCGTAAGAGGGCACGATGTGCTGCGGCGAGCGGCCGACCTTGAAGCGGTCAACCACCTTCTGCGTCGCCGGGTCGATGACGTAGACGTCGTCGGAACGGATGTTGGGCACGTACACCCGCGCCAGGTCGTTCGCGACCACCGGGCTCAGCTTGCCGGCCTGGGTTTCGCTGTAGAGGTTGGTCGGGTCGATCACCGGCGGCATGCCGGGAATCGTGGCCACCGCGGGTGCGGCGAGCAAGGCCGTCTGGTGGACCAGGGTGGCCACGCCCAGGGCGAGCCAATGGCGGATCGAGACCATCTTGGAGACTTCTCCGGGTTGGGGTTGAGCAAGGCCGCAGCCGCGTCAGCGACGCGTGCGCAGCCTTTCCTGGATCGCCGCGACCGAAGCGTCGACGACGTGATCGATGCCGATGCGGCCGAGTGCGGCGCTCGAGCGCCGCGGGTCGCCGTAGACGCCTTCGGCCGCGCTCGGCACGTGCTCGCGCATCGTCTGCTCGCGCACGAGCGCCGGGTCGACCGCGAGCATGAGCGAGGTGTCGGCGAGCCCGGCATGGGTGCCGATCTCGGCCTTCGTGTAGCCGCGCGCCGCCAGCGCCTTCTCGAAGGGCGCCTGCGCCGCCTCGTAGTACGCGCCCAACGCGTAGGCGCGGCAGTTCGAGTGCCCGGCCCATTCGCGGTCGAGCGCGGCCGCGACATGGCCGAGGCTGGCCTGGTAGCCGCCGTGGTCGCCGAGGAAGAACACGTCGCGCAAGCCGCCGTGGCACAGGCTGCGCGCGGCCGCGGCGAGCGTGGCCTCGAACACCGGCACCGGAATCGAGATCGTGCCGGGAAACTTCATGTGCTGGGTCGGCGGATCGATCGCGCCCTCGGGGACGTAGGCGATCACGGGCGCGACCACGGTCCGGCCCAGGCGCTCGGCGATGCGCGCCGCGAGCGCCTTCACGCGCACGTTGTGCTTGCCCAGCGCCATGTGCGGGCCGCTCTGCTCCGTGCCGCCCACGGGCACGAGCGCCGTCGTCGTGCCGGCCGCGACTTGGTCGCGCAATTCTGTCCAGGTGAGATCTTCGAGCTGCACGCTGGCGGCCGATGCAAGCGCTGCCAGGGTGGAAAGGATCAAACCGACGGCCGCCCGTCGAAGCGGGCATTTCGTCGCCATCGCCACAATCTTTCTCGGCGCAACAGGCGCCCACAAACCCGGGATGTTACCCAAGCGGCAAAGGAGCCCGGCCTCGTGATCCCGACGAAGATAATCGGCACGCCCCGATGAACCTGCCCTCGCCTCCCTCCGCCCCCGCTCCGGCGCCGCGTCCCGGCGACAGCTACGTGCAGTCGTTTGCACGCGGGCTGGCGGTGATCCGCAGCTTCGGCGCCGCCGCCCCGAGCCAGACCCTGACCGAGGTGGCCGAGCGCGCGGGGCTCACGCGCGCCGGGGCGCGGCGCATCCTGCTCACGCTCGAGCAGCTCGGCTATGTGCAGGCGCAGGGGCGTCGCTTCAGCCTGCGCCCGAAGATCCTCGAGCTCGGTTTCGCCTACCTCTCCTCGCTGCCCTTGTGGAACCTGGCCGAACCGGCGATGCAGGCCCTGGTGGCCGAGGTCCAGGAGTCGTGCTCGGCCGCGGTACTCGACGGCGACGACATCGTCTACGTGCTGCGCGTGCCGACGCAGAAGATCATGCGCATCGACCTGGGCATCGGCAGCCGGCTGCCGGCCTTCTGCACCTCGATGGGCCGGATGCTGCTGGCCGACCTGCCTGCCGACGAATGCCGCGCGCGCCTGGCCGCCGCGCCGCGCCCGGCCTACACCGCGCGCACCTCGACCGACCCGGCGGCGCTGATGCGCGTGATCGAGGCCGCGCGCCGCCAGGGCTGGTGCCTCGTCGACCAGGAGCTCGAAGAAGGGCTGGTCTCGCTCGCCGCGCCGGTCACCGACCGCCAGGGCCGCACCGTCGCCGCGCTCAACATCAGCGGCCAGGCCAACCGCACCCCGCCGGCGCTGATGCGCGAACGCTTCCTGCCGCGGCTGCGCGAGGCGGCCACGCATATCTCGGAGCTGCTGGCGCTCAAGGGCGCCGGCGCCTGAGAAGGACTAGCGCAGGGCTTCGGCGGGCTGCACCGTCAGGTGCTCGGGCGAGAGGTACTCGACCCGGAAGGTCTCGAAATCGGGCCGGTTCGCCGCCTCGATGCGGCGCTGCTCGGCCATCGACTCCTGCGCCTGGAAGCGAAAGCGCTCGCCCTCCTCGGGCGTGAAGGGCTGGGCCAGCGCGCGCGTGCGCGCGGCGCGCGACTGCGCCAGCGTGAAGGCCGAGAAGCGCCCGGCGAAATCGGCCCTCATCGCGCGCAGCACATGGGCCGAGGGCGTGGTGTCGGGGTGGGCCAGGCGCTGGCGCGCGAGGGCCAGCGCGGCGGCATGGTCGCGCCCGCCGAACGCGGCATCCAGGCACTCGGCGATCGGGGCGCATTCGGCGACGATCTCGCCCGCCCAGTCGAGAAGTTCCACTTCGCCGCCGTCGCGTTCGAGCGTGAGCCCGGGCTGGCGCCCGGCGGCTGCGGTCTTGTGCTGGTTGCGCGCCAGCGCTGCGATCTCGGCCGGGGTGTCGGGCGGGCTCGGGCGGGTGAGACAGTGCAGCAGGAAAATGTCGAGGAAGCGCATCGTCGCGCTGCCGATGCCCAGCGGCTCGAACGGGTCGAGGTCCATGCAGCGCACCTCGACGTATTCGACGCCGCGCTCGCGCAAGGCGTGCAGCGGGCGCTCGCCGGGGCGGATCACGCGCTTGGGACGGATCGTGCCGTAGAACTCGTTCTCGATCTGCAGCAGCGTCGTCGCGAGCTGGTTGTATTCGCCGCCGAGGTTGCGGATGCCGATCGCCTCGTAAGGCGGATAGGGCCTCGTCAGCGCGTCGTGAAGCGAGGCGGCATAGCTTTCAAGGCCGTTGTAGCTCGCGGCGATCGAGGCCTGGGCGTCGCTCTGGTAGCCCAGCCGGCCCATGCGCAGCGAGGTCGCGTAGGGCAGGTGCAGCGTGCCGTCGCCCAGCGGCTGCAACTCGTTCGGGCGGCCTTCGACGAAGCTGGCGCAGACCGCGGGCGAGGCCCCGAACAGCAGCAGCAGCAGGAAGGAATGGCGGCGGAAATTGCGGATGAGCGCGAAATGCTCGTCGTCGCTCAAGCCCGGCAGCGACCAGTTGTAGTGGATGCCCGAGATCGTCTGCATGCGCCGGCCGTAGCGATGCCCCAGCCCCATGCGGTAGACGCTCTTGGCGCGCCCGACGTTGGACGAACCGTAGCTGCCGATCGGAATCGTCTCGTCGGCCGGCAGCTTGCACGGCATGCTCGAGACCCAGAGCAGCTCGTCGCCGATCTGGCGGTAGACGAAGCGGTGGATGCGCGCCAGCTCTTCGAGGCAGCCCGCCACCTCGGCATTGACGCCGGTGATGAGCTCGAGCTGCGACTCGCTGAAATCGGTCGTGATGTGCGGGTGCGTGAGGGCAGAGCCGAGCATGGCCGGGTGCGGCGTCAAGGCCAGCGCCCCGCTGTCGTCGCAGCGCAGGCTTTCCTTCTCGACGCCGCGACGCATGCCACGCAGGCGGGCGGGATCGAGATCTTGAAGTCGGGGCATCAGGGCAATTCCGGGTTCAGCGTGGCCCGCATTGTCGGCGATGCCGAAAAAACCTGCGCGCACCCGGCAGCGCCGGATCGCCCCCGTCGACCAGGGGCCGGCTCAGGCCAGGCCAGCGTCGCGCTGGATCGATTTCGGGTCGACGCCGAGCGACTCGGCAGCGCCCAGGATCTCGTCCCAGGTCGTGGCATCGACCGGCACGCCTTCGGCGCTGCGCCGCTTCTTCCACGCCCGCTCGGCCTCGCCCGCGAGTTGCACCGCCTCGAAGCCTTCGCGCGGCGGCGAAGCCCGCACCCAGTCGATGAAGCGCTGCGCCTCCTGCTCGAACGCGGCCCGGTCGGCGAGCGCAGCCGGGTCGACGAGGACGCTGAACATGCCGTTCAGCACCCGCTTGTTCGTGCCGTCTTCGGGGCCCTGGGTCAGGCCGGCGGCGAGCGCGCCGCCGAGGAGTTCGCACAGCAGGGCCAGGCCGTAGCCCTTGTGCGCCCCCACCGTGAGCAAGGCGCCGAAGGGCGGCACCACCGTGAAGCGCGGGTCTTGCGTCGCCCGGCCCTGGTCGTCGATGAGGCAGTCGGGCGCCACCGACTCGCCCTTGTTGTGCGCGACGCGGGTCTTGCCCTGGGCGATGACGCTGGTCGCGAAATCGACGATCACCGGCTCGCGCCCCGACAAGGGCACGCCGGCGCAGAACGGATTGGTGCCGAAGCGCGCATCGCCGCCGCCGTGCGGCGCGACGATCGGGCGCGACACGACGTTGACGAAGTGCAGCGAGACCAGCCCGGCCGCGGCCGCCTGCTCGGCCCAGGCGCCGATGCGCCCGAGGTGGTGCGAATTGCCGAGGCCCAAGATGCAGCTGCCGCTGGCATGCGCGCGCTCGATACCCAGCGCCATCGCCTCGCGCCCGATGACCTGGCCGAAGCCGGCTCCGCCATCGAGCCTCAGCAGGCTGCCGGCGTCGAGCAGGGTGCGCACATGGCGGTTCGGCACGAGCCCGCCCTGCAGATACGCCTGGGCATAGCGCGGCAACATGCCGATGCCGTGCGAATCGTGGCCGCAGAGGTTGGCTTCGATCAGGTTCGAGGCCACCGCCTCGACCTCTTCTTCGCTGCTGCCGAAGCCACGCACGAGGCGGCGCATCGCCGCATCCAGGCGCGGCAGCTCGATCAGGAGGTCGCTGCTCATCCCTGACCTTCAGCGCGCTGGCGCGAAGTCTTCTTCGAAATACTCGTCGGCGCCGCGCGTGCCGGCGGCGCGGCGCCCGGCTTCCTGCGCGCGCAACTCGACGCGGCGGATCTTGCCCGATATCGTCTTCGGCAACTCGGCCACGAATTCGATCCGGCGCACCCGCTTGTAGGGCGCGAGCTGCTTGCGCGCAAAGGCGAAGATGTCCTCGGCCAGCTCGCGCGAGGGCTGGGCACCGGCGACGAGGAGCAGGAAGGCCTTGGGCACCGCGAGGCGCAGCGGATCCGGGCTCGGGATCACTGCCACCTCGGCCACCGCCTCGTGTTCGATGAGCGCGCTTTCGAGCTCGAAGGGGCTGATGCGGTAGTCCGAGGCCTTGAACACGTCGTCGGCGCGGCCGACGAAGGTGATCATGCCGTCGGCGTCGCGCGCGGCGACATCGCCCGTGTGGTAATAGCCCTCGCGCATCGCCTCGGCGGTCTTCTCGGCGCTGTCTTCGTAGGCCGCCATCAGGCCGAGCGGGCGCTCGCGCAGGTCGATGCAGACCTCGCCTTCGTCGCCTTCCTGTCCTTGCGGGTCGAGCAAGGCGATGCGGTAGCCCGGCAGCGGCCGGCCCATCGATCCCGGCTTCACCGGCTGGCCCGGCGCATTGCCGATCTGCGCCGTGGTCTCGGTCTGGCCGTAGCCGTCGCGCAGGGTGAGGCCCCAGGCCTCGCGCACCTTGTCGATGATCTCGGGGTTCAGCGGCTCGCCCGCACCGATGACTTCGCGCAGCGCGAGCCGGCTGCGGTAGGCGCCCAGGTCTTCCTGGATCAGCATGCGCCAGACCGTGGGCGGCGCGCACAGGCTCGTCACGCCGTGGCGGGCCAGGGCCTCGAGCAGCCCCTGGGCCTGGAAGCGCGCGCTGTTGTAGATGAAGATGCAGGCCCCGGCATTCCAGGGCGCGAAGAAGCAGCTCCAGGCATGCTTGGCCCAGCCCGGCGACGAGATGTTCAGGTGCACGTCGCCCGGCTGCAGGCCGAGCCAGTACATCGTCGAGAGATGGCCGACCGGATAGCTCTGCTGGGTGTGGAGCACCAGCTTGGGCTTGGAGGTCGTGCCCGAGGTGAAGTACAGCAGCAGCGGATCGGTGGCGAGGGTCTCGCCTTCGGGCGCGAAGTCGGCCGCGGCGCCGGCGCTGTCGTCGAAGCGCAGCCAGCCCTCGACCGGGTCGCCGACCGCGATCCGGGTGTATGCGCCGGCGACGGGCGCGAAGCGGGGCGCATGGGCCGACGCCGCGACCACGTGGCGCACGCCGCCGCGCTCGATGCGGTCGCGCAGGTCGTCGCTCGTGAGCAGGGCCGAGGCCGGGATCAGCACCGCGCCGAGCTTGATCGCGGCGAGCATGGTCTCCCAGAGCGCAAGCTCGTTGCCGAGCATCAGCAGGATGCGGTCGCCGCGCTTCACGCCGAGCCCGCGCAGATGGTTCGCGAGCTGCGACGAGCGCCGCGCCATCTGCTCGAACGAGCGCTTCACCTCGCTGCCGTCCTCGCCGACGATCCACAGCGCCGGCGCCGCGTTGCCCGCGGCCATCGAATCGAAATGGTCCAGCGCCCAGTTGAACCGGTCGAGCCGGGGCCAACGGAAATCGCGCGTCGCAGCGACCTGGTCGCTTCGAAGGCGCAACAGAAGATCGCGCGCGGCGCGAAACGCCTGCAATGAACTCATGCTTCGTCCACTCCTTGCCGGTGCATTATGGCGAGCCGAGGGCGGCAGGGTCACGCGGGCAAGCCCGGAATGCGGCGAAACGGGCTGGGCGCATGCGACGCGCTTCGAACGTCGAGCCGGGTGAACCCGGCGCGGATTCAGAAGCGCGAACGCAAAGGATTGCGAAGCGGGTCGAGCTCGGCTTGCAACCGCGCCACGAGTTGGGCATACATCTGCAATTGCTGGCCCAGCGCGCGCAACCGCTCCGACACACGCTGCGCGAGGCCGACGAGCAGCCGCGCGGCAACGCGCGGGTGCTCGTCGATCAGGATCTCGAGACCGCGCCGCGACAAGCCGGCACCCTGGACCGCCGAGAGCGCGGTGCAGGTGGCCGAGCGCGGCGCGCCATCGAGCAGCGACATCTCGCCGACGATGCTGCCCGGGCCGAGCACCGAAACCGCCACGGCCTCGGCCGGAGTCACGTCGCCCATGTCGACCGAGACCTCGCCGTCCAGCACCAGCAGCAGGTAGCCCGAACGCCCGTCGTCGCCTTCGTGGAACAGAGTCGTGCCGGCGCTGAAGCTGACGAGCCGCATGTAGGCGACGATGCAGCGCGCGCCCTCGGCATCGAGCTGGATCGCGGCCTGCGGCGTGCGCAGCATCTCGGCGGCCCGGGCCGCCAGCGCCGGGTCTCGCTGATCGGCCGCGTGCGCGCCGCGATCGGCGCGGCGGCGGGAACCTCCTGCGGTGCCATGGTCCGGAGCTTGGGGTCGTGTGGTCAAGGCACGTTCGATCGCCGGCTGCTACCAGCTGGCGATCGAACGAGAAATGGTACCGGGGTCACTCACACTGTGGCTTGAAAGCCGCATGAATGTTCACTTTCGCCGATTCGAGCCACCCGAGTTACCCGGAAAGTTACCCGGTCAAGGGGGATGCTTGAAGCGTCGAAAGCTGGCTGCGCAGCGCACCCGGCGAACCACCAGCGCCCTATTCTGGCGCAATGCCGCAGCGCATCGTCTGGGGCGCCCTCCGCTCTACCCTGAGAGCCAGTCATGCCGGCTCTGCAAGCGGCCGGCCTGCGCGGTCGAGTTGCCGGCGCTGGTGAGCATGCAGCCGGCGCAGCGGGTGCGCGGGCGCCGGCAGTGCTGCTATCAACAATGGAACAGCACGAACGGGTCGCCCTCGCGCGCGAAGCGTGCGGCCCCCTGTTCTGCGCCTGTTCTGAGGAAGCGGCGCGGCCTAAGTTGCCAACCTCTACCGTTCACAAACCGGCCAGCTACAGGCGCCAGAGTCGGGCCGTCAGCGTTGCCACTGCGATGCGCTCGGCGTCGGCGCGAATGCGTGCCTCCTGGGCCAGGCGCAGCGCGGTCGCTTGGCTTGCTGGTGGCAGCGCGCACAAAGCCTGCTCGGCATCGAACAGCCGTTGCGCAACGCTACGTACAGCCTGCACCTGCGCCGACAGCCGTTCGGATACCGTTGCTTTGCTCACGCCGAATTCGCGCGCCAGGTCGGCAGCACGCTCGCCGGCCAGCAGTCGCGCCGCGAGGGCCTGCCAGGCGCGGGAAGACAGCTTCGAGGGCCTACCCATGCGGCGCCCTGTTGAACCCCGGGCACTGCTGAAGCATCGCCGCCAGGTCCCGGCCGACTTCGGCAGAGTGCAGGCCGGCGGCGCGATGGTTGCCGCAGCGCCCGCGGCCGTACCGCAAGCACTCGGTGCAGATCACCCGGGGATCTCCCTCGCGGTCGCGTCGCGCCAGGCGTTCAGCCATCACCTCAGCAACCGACTCGGGCCAGCCCCAGCGCAACAGGCGATCACGCCGCGCGATGAATCGGGCGATGTCGGCATCGGTCCAGCCCGGGCCAGAGTCCGGGACAGCACCTGAATGCTGGGTGTCTACATTCTTCGGGGTTCCAGAGGTTCCAGGGGTCCGAGCGAGCATTGGCGCGGGTTTGCGCTGGAACCCTGCCCGAGGTTCTGGGGTTCCAGGGGTTCCACCGTCGCCCCATGCCTCGCGCTCAAGCACGTCCAGTAGATCAGCGAGTGCCATCGTTGCCTCCCAGCTTTTCGGGGTTGATCTCGTACAGGCGCCGTCTCAGGCCACCGATCCGATGTAGCGATGACGCTTTGCCATCGGCCCCACGCTCAGCCAGGGCGCCGGCCGTGACTAGCTTGTCCGTCGCGGCTTTCAGATCGAACCCCTTGACGGCCTCGCGCAACCCGTCAGCGGTGAACAGGTAGACGCGCCCGTCGCCGCCACCGCGCCACCAGCCGGCGCGGTCCCTGACCATCGGCGCATCGGCCAGCGTGTCGGCGTCGCTGAATCTTGAATCTCCGTGCCGCTCGATGAAGGACAGCACCGCGTCGGCCACCTGCTTCTGCTCGGTGTTGCCGGCGCCGCGCGCCGCGCGCCAGGTCTTGAAGCACTCCGCCGCCGCCTTGATCGCCTCGCCCGTGGGCCAGCCGCTGATACCGTAGTCCGTCGCAAGCTCGCCGGCCAGCGCGAACAGCGCGAACCGGGCAGCAGCGCGGCGGATCAGGCCGTCCGCCTCGTTGGGCGCGAAGCTCGGCAATGCCTTGATGCGCTCCAGGGCCGCGCCGTAGTCCTGCTGATCCAGCGTCAGCCGCTCAAGGAAAGCCCGGCCTGCATGCCCGTAGTGCCGCGCCGCCGCCGTCTTGATGGCATCCGACATCGCGGCGCCGCTCACCGCCTTGTGCAGATCATCGAAGATGCCGAACCCGCGCGCCGCGGGCACGTCGAGCAACCGCACGGACTGCCCGGCCTTGGAGCGGTAACCGCCCTCGGCCATCGCTGTGCCCACTGTGCGCTCGCCGGTCGAAAGGACCGCGCATTTCCAGCGGGCTACCCCGCGAGCGGCGCCCGAGCGCTCGGCCCGTTGCTTCCCCTGCCCGTTGCCCAGCGAGTACACGATGGCGCCGATGTCGCGCGGGTCGCACTCGCTGATTTCGTCCAGGCACAGCAGGCCGTCGTTGAGCATCGCGGCCGCGCCCTCCAGGCCGTTCGCAGTCGCGCGCCATGATCGCTTGTAGCCCGGGCCACCCCACACGGAGCACGCCGCGTCCGCCGCCGTGGTCTTGCCCGTGCTGGTGTCGCCGACGATGTGCACGCCGCCGCTCTCGGCGTGCACCAGCGAGAGCAGGGGACCGCTGAAAGCCACCGACAGCGCCAACATCAGCAGCGGGTTGCCTATGGCTTTGCCTGCCACCTGGGCCCGCCACTCCGCGAGGTCGCCGGCCACCGCGAACTCCACAACGTTGCGAGTCTCGGACTGAAAGATCACGTCCGACTTGGCCGGGCCGATCACGGTATCCGGGAGCACAAACGATCCGTCGCACCAGCCCACCTGCGAGGCGCAGCGCATCCGGCGCCGCGGGTGCACGGATTGAAGGTAGTTCATCAGCGCCGTGCGCCCGCCCTTCGGATCGATCTCCACGCCTCGGTGCAGCAGCTCGCCGCGAAGCTCGTCGCCGGCCCCGCGCAACAGCTCCATCGGCATCGCCCACTCGCGCCACCTGCCGCCCGTGTTCTGGTACGCCAAGTACCGCCCATAGCTCACATCGTTGCCGTCGAGCGTCACGGCCTCGATGTAGAGCGGGGAACAGATCCATTGGCTTGTGAGCGTCGACGGACTGTCTTCCTTCATTGACTGCTTGATGCCGAAGGACCAGACCCCGGGCCGGTACTTCGTGCCGCCGTCCTCCACCCACACCTCGAACACCCGGAAGCATGGGCGGTCGCTTTCGCCAGGGACAGCGCCGGATCGGACGGTCTCCAGCTCGTCGGGGGCGTCTTCGCCGGGTTCTGGAACCTCTGGAACCCCGGAACCTGCATCGGGGTTCCAGCCGGAAGCCGCGCATTCATTGGGCTGGACCCGTGGAACCCCTGGAACCTCATCCGCAGTAAAGGGGTCGCTTTGATTCGTCGCTTCGTCAATCAAGGCGTTGACCGCCTCGTCATCAATGGCGGCCGTAGCAAGTGCACCGGTTCTCATGCGCTCACCTTTTGGATGTTGCGACCCGAGGCCCAAACATCCGCCCAATCGTCGCCGGGTTCGTCGGGGGTCAGAACTTGGACGGTCAGGCCGGCAGCGCGAGCGCGGTCGTGCAGGGCCTGTGCGGCTTCGCGGCCGGCGGTGTCATGATCGGCAAAGACCACGATGCGATGCACGCCGCGCGGCCACTGCCACGCCGCCAGATTGCCGGCGCAGTACGCCGCCACGGTCGGCACGGTCGACGCGCACCAGGCAGCGAGCGCCGTTTCGATGCCCTCGGCAATGCCGATCACGCCGCGTATCGGCTTGTGCAGGGGGATGCAGGCGCCGGCCAGCGACCCGGCGGCGCCGGTCAGCTTCTTGACCGTGGGCACCTGGGCCTTGCGACCGTCCGCCGTCAGGTAGGTGCGATGCAACGCCACCATCCGGCCTTCGGGCGACATCAGCGGCGCCACCATCGCCGGGGGCATGCCGATCCGATCACGGCCTTCCCAACAGTCGAGCGCACGGTGGTACCGCATGCACTCCGGCAGCGGCCACACGCCGCCGAACCCGCGATGCTTGAGGTAGAGCGTCACCGGATCGCCGGCCACCAGGGGCAGGCACTGTGCCCAGATACGAGCGATGCGCCGCCCGTTCTCTTGCCACTGCTGGCGCTGCTCGCGCTCGCGCTCGGCCGCTGCCTGGGCCACCTGCCGCGCCAGCTCGGTGCGCTGCTGGTGCGTCAGCGTCGTCCGGTCGGCCGCGCTCCAGGTCTCGGACATGCCCAGCCGGTTGCAGCCGAACACACCGCCGCGCATGTCGGCGAACAGGCGGCACCAGCCGGCATCATCGCCGCGTCGATCGCTGGTTGCGAAGCGATGGAACCGGCCCGGCTCGATGTCGTCGGGCGCATGGCCGAGCGCGGCCAGGATCGCAGCCCGGAAGGCTTGCACGGGATCAGCCATGGCGCACCCCCAGCGCCTTCTCGATCGCCCGGCAGAAGCCCCGCAGCGCGGCGCCGTAGAGCATTGACACGATCAGCGCCAGCTCATCGGGGTCTGCTTGCTGGGCTTGCAGGCGAGCCAGGTATTGCGTCGCCTTCGCCTCGCCTTCGATGACTCGCAGCGCTTGCCCCGCATGGGGCGCGCCGTGACAATCGGGCTTCTCGATTCGCTTGCTTTCCTGGGGGGCCACCGCTGCCACGGTCGGCCCCTCGTCCTTTGTGGGCCGGCTCATGCGCCGACCCCTTGCGCGGCCGCGGTGCGCTTCACGCGGGCGGCAGCGCTGGCCTTCTTCGCCTTCGCCGTCACCAGCGCAGCGGCTTCGGTATCAGCCTGGCCCTTGTCGGCGAAGGCTTGCCAGAAGGCGAGCACGTCGGCCAGGCGCCAGCGGGTGCAACGCGCTTGCCGCACGGCCGGCTGCGGCGCCTCGCCGAGCCGCACCTTGTCGTGCCACCAGGAGACCGACATGCCGCCAGCGGCGGCGCTCGTCGGTGCGTCGATCAGGGCCACGCTCGAAAGCGCGGGCGGGATCGGGGGAAGATCAGTCTTTGCGGTCACTATTGGCCTCATGCGCTGCGACTAGCAGCAGTGAGGCCAGTGTCGAAAGATGCAGCGGCCAGGAAAAGCCGCGATCCGCGGATGAAGCGCTAGCTATCCATCGTCATGCTGCAACGAATCCATGGATGCGTTGCGTAGTGCCTCCCACTCTTCGGCACTGAACATCTTTGACAGCAGTCCCCGCACAGTACTCGGCGACTTGCCGACAAGGTTGCCAATGATGGGTGCAGCTCGCTCCTTCGATAGGTCGGGGTTGTCGGACAGAACTTCGTGCGCCGCGACCCGAATACGTTTTTTCGTCGTGTCGCCAATTGACCTTCGACCGTCGGCACCTCGTCGCACAGTCGCGCGCTGGACATCGCGCAGCGCACACAGGTACCCGTAGGCGTGATTAGTCAGGCGCCTACATTCAACCAGAAATGTTCCCCACTCCGAGTCTTTATCCATTCGAAATAGATTGGACGCTAACTGAACCAAACCGACGACTGTAATTACGTTCATGGCCGCGATCTGCTTTGGCTCCTGCGGCTCTAGGTCATCTGTTCGCAGTCCCCAAAATATCTCAAGTAACTCTTGAGGTCCATCGGACTTTTGAAGTACGCGCGTTTCGTGTGCAAGTGGAATCAAACTTGTCTTTATGGCGGCCTTCATCTCGCCGATCGAAATTGGCAAGACCGCCTCGGATGCAAAGGCGCGTTCTTCTGGATCGGACATCGCACACCCCTTCGAGTGCCCTTGT
>JAGWTS010000066.1 GCA_028868875.1 Burkholderiales bacterium
ATCCGGCGGCAATGGAACTCCGATTCCAGTGATGAACGTGGTGGTGAGCAAGGACGGTTCGGGCCGATTCGAAGCCGTCGCGAACTGACTTGCCTGGCCGAACAGCCCGCATCCCATGGGGGAAGTGGGCCCGATGACCCGGACGAGCCGCCTTCGAACGCGGTTTCAGGCGGGCCTGCCGTCGACCCGCGGGCACCCCGCCCAGCGGCCGTGGCGCAGGGCCCAGATGACGGCAATGCCCGCCCACGCGCAGGCCGCCAGGGGCAACAGCAGCCAACCGGATTGCGCCCAGAGCAGGGGAACGAGGCGGCAGACCAGGGTCGCCTGAAGCGCCCGGTAAAGCCACCGCGCCGGGGTGTCGATGGGCCGCGGGCGGCCGCTGTGCGCCGCGCTCACGCGGATGGCCATCGCGAGCAGGGTGCCGCCCAGGAAGCCGAGCGCCAGCGTGTGCAGGCGAGCGGTCTCGAGTGCCGCGGTTGCGCCGGCGGACAGCCCGGGCCAGCGCGAGGCGGCGCCGAGCCACAGCGAGACGTCCCACCAGACGAAGGCGATGTAGAACATCGCCACCAGCGGTTGCCGCAGCGCCGGCTGGCGCCGAAAGCGCAGCGCCAGCCGCAGACACAGGATCGCCACGACCGCGAGCAGCGCAGCTTGCGCCGCCAGCCAAAGGCTTGAGGCCAGATGCCAGGGGTCCACGAGCGCCGCCACGCCTTCGAGCAGCGGCACCGAAATCACGAGCCACGGGGTCCAGTCCGGCCCAGAAGAAGCACAGGCGGTGCGGTGCGTCGAGCAGCCGGGCGGCGCGCCAGCGCTGCACCGGCGCGGAGGCATTTCGCCGGTCACCGGCTTCGGGAGGGGATTGCGGCATCGGGCAGGCTCGAACGACGGCGATCACGGGTAAGCTCGACCCATGAATATCAGCCATTTCAACGACCTTCTGGCCGCCGCCCGTGAACAATCCGAGCCGCAACGGCTGCTGCTCGTGTTTGCCGGCGCCAGCCTGCCGGCCGATGCCACGGCCGAACAGCGGGCCCGGTTCGAAGCCGGTGAATCCGGCGAACTGTCGCCGTTGATGTGCGTCGACAAGGACCCGGCAGCGCTGGAAGATTTTTCAGCGCTCGCGGACGAAGCCTCCAGATTGGGCGCCGACTGGGCCCTGGTGTTCGCCGCGGCGCTGTCCGGCAGCGGCGGGCAGGCGCCTGCCGACAGCCTCGTCGAGGCCGCGCTGCAGCGCATGGTCGACGCCGTGAAGTCGGGCCAGGTCTCGGCCTTCATCCCCTTCGACCGGCAAGGAGAGGCGGTGCGGCTGGATTGAGCGCAGCGCGCCGAACGCGCTTCAGAACAGGTGCGCCAGGAGAAAGGTCGTTCCGAAGAAGAACGACCATCCGCCCGATGCGGCGCTCAGCCCCTTGCTGAAGCCGATGTCCAGGGTCTGCGCCGGGGACGGCGACCAGCTTGCCGCGAGCAGCGCCTGGCTCGTGGACGCGGCTCCGCGCTGTTGCGTGCCGGACAGCTCCGCGGAGACGCCGTACCGGTCGCTCAGGTCCCGCGACAGCGCGGTGGCCCAACCCCCTTGCCACGCAGCGGTCCCCGGGTCCGCGCCGCCCGGATGCGTCGCCCAGACATTGATGTCCGCGTGCCAGGCCTCGGCAAAGTCGCCGCTGTAGATGCCGTTGAGCGTGAGGTCGGTGTGGCCGCTGCCGATGCCGCTTCGCGCCGTCGGCGACTTGACGCCGAATTCGAGCCCGAATGCCGAAGCGGCATTCACCTCGAAGCGACGTTTCAGGATGACGCTGGTGTCGCCGAAGCCGCTGACGGTGGAGCCGTCGGCGCTGTGCTCGCGCACGTAGGCGTCGCCGCCAAGGCGGATGCCCCAGTCCGGCGTGAAGGCGAGCTTGAGGTCATACGGCAGGCTCGCTCGACTGTCGGGATCGACCGCCCTGCTGTTCTGGAAGCCGGCCTCGACTTCCAGCCAACCGGGGGCGGACAGCGCCGCCGGCGTCGACACGCTCGGGCGGTACGGCGTGACGGCGGGCAAGGCCTCCGGTTGCGCCGCGGCGCTGCCGACGGCCACCATCGCTGCCAGGGCGGAAAGCGCCCTGCGCCAAAAGGTCGCGACGAGGTCATTCACGGCGTGGCGATCATCGAGGACCGGTTCTGGCATCGACGCGATTCTTGCCCAGGCCCATCCAGTCCATCGCCGCCGAAGCGCGGGCAGGCCCGAGATGCCGTCCGGGTGCTGCGAGACGGCCTCTTCGAGCACCTGAGGTCAGGCCGCGAACGACTACTTCGCCTTCGGGTGATAGGCCCAGATCGTGCCGGTCACGGTGACGGTGACCGTGGTCGTGACTTTCGCGGTCTCGACCTTGCCGGTGGAGGGATTCTTGCGCTTGACCTTCGACCAGCTCACCACCGGGTCCTGGTCGGTGGTGGGCAGCACCTTGTTCTGAACCCGCTTGCCCAGCGGCTTCACGTGCTGCTCCAGCGTCCGGAATTGGCCCTTGGCGTCGAGCGCCGAGACGACGATGGCCGTGTGATGGCCGCGCTCGGCGGTGACGGTCGCGGTTTCGGACTCGGTGGAACCGTCGTCCCACTCGTAATCCTTCTGGGTGGTGGTCGTCGCGACGTGATCGCGAATCTGCAGGAGGTCGCCGGGCTGCACGTCGCCGAGGTCGGAGACCGGGTCGCCCCAGATGTAGTCCTCGTCGTCGCCGACCGGGCCGAGGTCGTTGGAGGTCTGCGCCCCGGCATGGGAAAGTGCGCTTTCGCCCAGGTCCCAGCATTCGCCTCGCCCGACCTGCTGGCCGAGCTTGCCGCGCGCCCAGATGAGAACCTTCTGGTTGAGGGTCAAGGGAGGGCTGGTGGCCATGGTGAAGTCCTGCCGGTTCGTACTGCGAAGCCGGAACTTATCCGAACCAGTGCATTCGGCACAGCCCTAGCTTGACGGCCCCGCGCATCAGCGGCGCGCGCGTCCATCCAGGCCGGCGAGCGCCGCGTAGGCCTCGGGCCGGCGGTCCCTGAACAAGCCCCAGGCGGCGCGGCGGCGTGCCAGCTCGTCCAGGTCCAGCGCCTGGACGAGCACTGCCTCCTCGTCGCGCCCGGCGGACTGCAGGATCTCGCCGTCGGCGCCGGCAATGAAAGACGAGCCGTAGTAGGTCTGCTCGAAATCGCGGCCGCGCTCGCGGCCGATCCGGTTGGCCGCCACCACCGGCATGCCGTTGGCCACGGCATGGCCTTGCATGACGCGACGCCACGGGCCCGAACTGTCGAGCGCCAGATCCTGCGGCTCGGAGCCGATCGCGGTCGGGTAGAGCAGGATCTCGGCGCCCATCAGCGCCATCGCGCGCGCGCATTCCGGAAACCACTGGTCCCAGCAGATGCCGACGCCGATGCGGCCCGCATGCGTCTGCCAGACCCGGAATCCGGTGTCGCCCGGCGAGAAATAGAACTTCTCGTTGTAACCGGGGCCGTCCGGGATGTGGGTCTTGCGGTAGATGCCGAGCAGGCTGCCGTCGGCATCGAGCAGGGCCACGGTGTTGAAGAAGGCCTGGCCGGCGCGCTCGAAGACGCTGACCGGAAGCACCAGCTTCAATTCGGCCGCGAGGCGGGCGAATCGCCGGATCGTCGGGTGGCCGTCGATCGACAGCGCGAGGTCGAAATGGCGGGCGTCCTGCTCGGTGCAGAAATAGGGCAGCTCGAACAGCTCGGGCAGCAGGACGAGCCGTGCGCCCCGGCCCGCGGCTTCGCGCACGAGTCGCTCGGCGGCGGCGATGTTGTCCTCGCGGTTCCAGCCGCGGACGGCGAGTTGCACTGCGGCGGCGACCAGCGGCTTCGGCGAGGCACCGTTCATCGAGATCTTCCTTTTCCCGGCAATGCTCACTACGGATTAACCCGAATGGGTTCGCAATCGAAAGCCCTTTATCAGCCTTGGATCGTTTATTTGATTTGATCACATGACTTGATCAGTTGACAACCTTTTGGCGCAAACCTAGTCTTCGCCTCGCGTCGTCCACGACCGCGCGCCGGGGTGACGGCGCAGTGCCGGCGAACCAGAACCAGACCCCGATTCCAGGAGATCGTGATGCCGAAACCGAGTCCTTCGAAAGCGCCCGCCCTGATCTGCGGATCGCGGCGCAAGTTCCTGATCCAGGGCCAAGTGGTGAGCGCTGCGGCGCTGACCGGCCTGCCCGCCATGCTGCTGGCGCTGAACCGCGAAGCGCGCGCCAAGGGCGCGCCGATCCCGGTCGGCCAGGCCGGCCCGACCACCGATTTCGCCGCCCCCGACGGCATCGAGTTCAAGAACGGCCTGACGTTGGCCTGCGAAGAGATCAATGCCCTGGGCGGCATCCTCGGGCGCCCGCTCGAGCCGTATTTCCAGGACACGGCGCAGATGGGCGACGCCACCAACGTCCAGGCCGTGCAGCGCCTGATCGACCGCAACGGCGTGCACGCGGTGATCAACGGCTACAACATCGGCTCCGGCGCCGCCATCCAGGACGTGATCGCCGACAACGAGATCATCTACGTCCACTACGACACCGTCATCGCCCACAACAACCTCGTCAAGTCCAACCCCAAGCGTTACTGGGGTTCGTTCCAGGGCGATCCGCCGGAGATCTGGTACGGCATCGGCATGCTCAAGTTCATCCAGGCGCTCGAAGCCTCCAAGGCCTGGAAGCGCAGCAACAACAAGATGGCGGTGATCCTCTCGGCCGGCACCTATTCGTCGAACATCGCCAACGCGCTCAAGGCGCAGGCGGGTCAGTACGGCTGGGAGATCAGCCTGTTCGAGACCGTGGGCGTGCCGATCTCCGAATGGGGCCCGACGCTGGCCAAGATCCGCAACAACCCGCCGGGCATGATCGCGGTCACCCATTTCCTGCCCGCCGACCTCGCGCAGTTCATGTTGCAGTTCGCGCCGAATCCGACCAACAGCCTGATCTACATGCAGTACGGCCCGTCGATCCCGGCCTTCCGCGACATCGCGAAGAAGGCCGCCAACGGCGTCGTCTTCTCGACCGTCGTCGGCGCCCTGCCGACCGAGAAGGGCGAGGCTTTCGAAGCCCGCTACAAGAAGCGCTTCGGGGCCAATGCCGGCTTCAACTCGGGCGCCCAGCCCTACGACGGCTGCTACGTCTGGTCGACCGCCGCGGCCCAGGCCGGCGGCACCGGCGAGCCGGGCAACGGCAAGCAGAACAAGCTCGTCGCCGAGCACATGACCAAGCTGGTCTGGGACGGCGTGTGCGGCACGACGCGCTTCATCCCGGGCGAGCAAAGCGCCTACAGCTACCCGAACCAGGTGAACGATCCGAAGCAGGGCATGCCGCACCAGTTCCTGCAGATCCAGGACTACACCAAGGACCCGGTGCTGATCGCGCCGGCGCCGTTCGCCCGCACGAAGTTCGCCGCGCCGCCCTGGATCAAGGCCTGATCGCCGGTCGAGCTCCGATGCCTCTGCTCGAATGCCGGGAGGTCTGCAAGCATTTCGGCGCGCTGGCCGCCGTCGACCGGCTTTCCTTCGCGCTCGAAGAAGGGCAGATCCTGGGCATCGGCGGACCCAACGGCGCCGGCAAGACGACCTTGTTCGAGATGATCTCGGGGCTGCACCCGGCCACTTCGGGCGCGGTGCTGCTCGAAGGGCGCGACATCACCCGGCTCGCGCCCGAGGCCATCTGCCACGCCGGCGTGGCCCGCACCTTCCAGCACAACGCCGGCTTCGACAGCCTGACGGCGCGCGAGAACGTGCTCGTCGCGGCGCAGTTCGGCGTCGCGCGGCGGCGCTTTCCGGGGCTCGCGATCGGGCGCGAAGCCCAGGCCGCGGCCGATGAGGCGCTAGCCGCGGTGGGCCTGTCGGCGCAGGCCGGAACCGTCACCGCCAACCTGCCGGTGCTCGGCCGCAAGCTGCTGATGATCGCCAGCGCGCTCGCGACGCGGCCGCGCCTGCTGATGCTCGACGAGCCGGCGGGCGGCCTCACCGCGGCCGAGATCGACCAGCTCATCGAGGTCGTGCGCCGGATCGAGCGGCGCGGCATCAGCATCGTGCTCATCGAGCACGTGATGCGCTTTCTCGTGACGCTGGCCCACCGCGTGATGATCATGCACCACGGCGAGAAGATCTACGAAGGCGCGAGCGCCGGCCTGACGCGGGACGCCAAGGTCGTCGAGGTCTACCTCGGCGCCGGCGCCGCAGCCCGGCTGCAGGCGGCGATGGCCACGCAGGCGGGCCCGATGCAAGCCGGGGCGGCGCATGGCTGAGCCGCTGCTCGACGTGCAGGGGCTGGCCGCGGGCTATGCGCGGCTGCCGGTACTGCACGGCGTGGACCTCGCGGTGCAGGCCGGCGAGGTGGTCGGCATCGTCGGCCCCAACGGCCATGGCAAGACGACGCTGCTGCGCGCCATCTCGGGCCTGCTGCGTCCGAGCGGCGGCCACATCACGAGCGGGGGCGAGCGGCTGGACCGCCTGCGCCCCGACCAGATCGTCGCGCGCGGCATCGTCCACGTGCCGCAGGGCGACCTGCTGTTTCCTGAGATGAGCGTGCTCGAGAACCTGCTGATGGGCGCCTACCTGCCGGCGGCGGCGCGGCGCAGCGCCGAGCGGCTCGAATTCGTCTTCGGCCTGCTGCCCAAGCTCGCCCAGCGCCGCCACCAGATGGCCAGCACCTTGTCCGGCGGCGAGCGGCGCATGGTCGGCATCGGCCGCGGCCTGATGGCCGAAGGCCGGCTGCTGATGCTCGACGAACCTTCGCTCGGCCTCGCGCCCATCGTCATCGACCAGATCTACGAGTTGATCGTCGACCTCAAGCAGCGCGGCATGACAATCCTGGTGGTCGAGGAGAACGCCGCGCGCATCGCCGAGCACGCGAACCAGGTCCACCTGCTCGACAACGGCCGCATCGCCTGGCACGGCCGCGGCGCCGAGCTGCTGGCCCGGCCCGAGATCCTCGAAACCTACCTCGGCGCCTGAACGTGGACACCGTCATCCAGATCGTCGTCTCCGGCCTCACGATGGGGGCGATGTATGCCGTCGCGACGGTCGGCCTGTCGCTGGTCTACGGCTCGCTCAACATGCTGAACATGGCGCACGGCGCCTTGCTCACGCTGGGCGCCTACTTCTGCTATTCGGCCCTGGCCGCGCTGGGGCTGAACCCGCTCGCGGCCTTTGCCGTCGCCATCGCCGGCGGGGCGCTGCTCGGCCTGGCGGTCTACGTCCTCGTCGCGCTGCCGCTGCTGCGCGCGCCGAACTTCGAGACCAACGTCTTCATCGCGACGATCGGCGTCGGCACCGTGCTCGAAAGCCTGATGCTCAAGGGCTGGGGGCCGTTCCCGATTCCGCAGCCGCTGGCGGTGCACGGCGAGTTCGTCATCGGCCGCGTCCACGTGCCGCTGCAAAACCTCTTCATCTTCGCCGTCGCCCTCGTGATGATGGCGGCGACGGCCTTCCTGCTCGAGCGCACCCGCGTCGGCCGCGCCATCCGCGCCACCGCCCAGCACCGCAGCGCGGCGCAGCTGATGGGGGTGCGGGTCAAGGTCGTCTACGCCCAGGTGCTGGCCTTGTCGGGGGCGCTCGCCGCGGTCTCCGGCATGCTCGTGAGCTCGCTGCTGACGATCAGCCCGACGATGGGCGGCGACCCGATGCTGAAGGCCTTCATCGTCTGCGTCGTCGCCGGGCTGGGCAACGTCTACGGCGCGGTCGCGGCCGCGCTGGCGCTGGGACTGCTCGAGGCCGCGACCCAGTACCTGCTGGGCGTGCGCTGGAGCTTCGCGACCTTGCTCATGCTCGTGATCCTGGTGCTGATCTGGCGCCCCTACGGCCTGTTCGGCCGCCAGCAGGTGGTGCGGCTGTGAACGGCGCCCGTCGCGACGCGCTCGTCGGCGCCGTGCTCGTCGCACTCTTCGCCCTCGTGCCCTGGCTCACCTCGTCGCGCTACATCGTGAGCCAGCTCACGCTGTGCTTCATCTGGGGCGTGGTCGTCGTGCAGTGGAACCTCGTGCTCGGCGTCGGCGGCATCTTCTCGCTCGCCCAGATGGCCTTGTTCGGCTGCGGCGCCTACGCCACCGCGATGATCGGCTACTACGGCCACTGGCCGCTGTGGGCGGTGCTGCCGCTGGCCGGCGCGGTCACGGTGCTGCTGAGCATGCTCATCGGCTGGGCCTGCCTGCGCCTGCGCGGGCCCTACGTCGCGCTGCTCACGCTCGCCATCGCCCAGGTGATCCTGGTGCTGATCGTCAACGACACCGACTGCTTCACCCAGGATTCGGGCTGCATGCCGCTGTTCGGCGGGGTGCGCGGCATCGGCCAGTTCGGCGACCTGGGTTTTCGCGAATGGTTCGGGCCGAAGTGGAACGTCGCCGACTACTACCTCGGGCTGCTGCTGCTCGCGCTGGCCTTCGTCTTCTCGGCCGTGATCATCCGCGGCCCGCTCGGCCTCGCGTTCAAGGCCTTGCGCGACAACCCGGGCTATGCAACAGCGCGCGGCGTCAGCCGCTTCAAGTACCAGCTCTGGCTGTTCGCGCTCTCGGCCTTCTTCACCGGGCTCGCCGGCGCCTTCTACGCCGCGCATTTCAAGGTCGTCGGGCCGACCGTGTTCTCGTTCCAGACCCTGCTCTTCCTGCTCGCGATGATCGTCGTCGGCGGCATGGGGTCGACCTGGGGGCCCCTGCTCGGGCTGGCGCTGCTGATGCTCGCCGACGAAGGCATGAAGGAGCTGAGCGACCTGCGCAACATCGGCATCGGCAGCCTGCTCGCGGCCTTCGTCGTCATCTGGCCGCAAGGCATCGCCGGCTGGCTGCAGCGCCTGGGCGCCCGGCCGCGGCGCTCGCCCGCAGAATCCGCCGTTTCGACGCGCGCCGAGAGCCGACCATGAAAGCCCAGTCCCCGAAGCCCCGCCCCGCTCCGCCCAGCAAGCGCGAGCAGGCCAAGGAAACGATCATCCAGGGCGCGGTCCAGGCCCTGGTCGACGGGGGCCCCAGCGCATCGACGCGCAGCATCGCCGGCGCCGCCGGGGTCAACCTGGCGACGCTGCACTACTACTTCGAGAACAAGGACGCCTTGCTGATGGGCGCCTTCGAAGCCATCAACCTCGAGCTGCGCGAAGCCGCGCAAAGCGGGCTGCAGCCGCAGGAGAGCTTCGACTCGAGCATCGAGCACGTGCTCGTCAACGCCTGGAAGATGGTGCTGCAGACGCTGGACAAGCAGATCGTCCAGTACGAGCTGGCGATGTACGCGGCGCGCAAGAAGAGCGACTTCGCCCTCGCGCGCTGGCAGTACGAGGAGTACTTCAAGGTCTACACCGATGTCTTCGCGCGCGCCTTCGAGGGCATGCCCGAGGCGCGTGGGCTCGACCTCGACGCGATGGCGCGCTTCATCGTCGCCGGCATGGACGGGCTGATCCTGCAGCACCTGGCCGACCCCGACGTGCACCGCTCCTGGGTCGGCGTGCGCCGCCTCGTCTATGCCACCCAGGCGCTGGCCTCGGCGCGCCGGGCCGCTGCCACGCCCGAGCCCGAGCGCGGCGTCTTCTTCCGCGCGCCTTGAGCGCGTGGCCTTCGAACCAGTCCACCGCCCGAGATGCTCGCCTACTACAGCCCCCGCCACCTCCTGCACCGGGACCAGTCCGAGTTCATCGGCGGCCAGCTGCGACCCGGGTTCGAGTTGCCGGTGCGCGCCGAGCGCGTGCGCCAGGCCTATCTCGACGCCGCATTGGGCAACTGCATCGAGCCGCCGGACCAGGGGCTGGAGCCGGTGCTCGCCGTGCACGACGCGGCCTATGTCGACTTTCTCGCCGGCGCCTGGAGCGAATGGGCGGCGCTCGGCCACCGCCATCCGGCGCTGCCGATGATCTGGCACGCCGGCGCCGGCCTGCCGCGCATCGTGCCGCGCCACATCGAAGGGCGGCTCGGCTTCTATTCGATCGATGCCGGCTGCGCCATCGTCGAAGGCACCTGGCCCGCTGTGTACTGGAGCGCGCAATGCGCCATCGCCGGCGCCGACGCGCTGGGCGAGGGCCGGCGTTCGGCCTTCGCCATTTGCCGCCCGCCCGGGCACCACGCGGCGGCGGCGCTGATGGGCGGCTACTGCTACCTCAACAATGCCGCGATCGCGGCCGAGCGGCTGCGCCGGCGCGGCTTCGCGCGCGTCGCGATCCTGGACGTCGACTACCACCACGGCAACGGCACGCAATCGATCTTCTGGCGCCGCGGCGACGTGTTCTTCGCCAGCCTGCATGCCGATCCGCACGACGACTACCCGTATTTCAGCGGCCATGCCGACGAGTGCGGCGAAGGCCCGGGCCTGGGCCAGACGCTGAACCTGCCGCTGCCGGCGGGGACGACGGGCGCGGCCTATCTGGCGGCATTCGACCGGGCGATCGATGCGATCGCCGCAGGCGGCTGCGACGCCCTCGTCGTCTCGCTCGGCGTCGACACCTTCGACGGCGACCCGATCTCCAAATTTCGCCTGCACCACGCCGACTACCTCGAGATGGGCCGGCGCATGCGCCGCCTCGGACTGCCGGCGCTGTTCGTCTTCGAAGGCGGCTACGCCACCGACGAGGTCGGCGACAACACGGTCGCGGTCCTCGTCGGCCACGAAAGCGCGGGATCGGAAAAGGAGCGGCCAACATGAAGAAGCGCAGCGGTTATGTCTGGCACGAGCGCTACGGCTGGCACGACACCGGCCGCGGCGTGACCTTCCTGCCCTGGGGGGACTACCTGCAGCCGCACGAGCACGTCGAGAGTGCCGACAGCAAGCGCCGCTTTGCCGATCTGGTGGCGGTCTCGGGGCTGCGCGACGAGTTGGTCGAGATCCGCCCGCGCCTGGCGAGCGAAGCCGAACTGCTGCGCTTTCACACCCCGGCCTATCTGGAACGGCTGCGCACGGCGAGCCTGGGTGGCGGCGGCGACGCCGGCGAGCTCACGCCCTTCGGCCATGGCGGCTACGACACGGCGCGCCTGTCGGCAGGCGCCTGCATCGAACTGCTGGAAGCCGTCTGGCAGGGCCGCGTCGACAACGGCTACGCCCTCAACCGGCCGCCCGGCCACCATGCCGAAGCCGACAAGGGCAAGGGCTTCTGCCTGCTCGCCAACGGCGTGCTTGCGATCAAACACCTGCAGGCGCTGCACGGCGCGCGCCGGGTCGCGGTGGTCGACTGGGACGTGCACCACGGCAACAGCGCCCAGGGCGCGTTCTACGGCGAATCGTCGGTGTTGACGATCTCGATCCACCAGGACCGCAACTTCCCGCCCGATTCGGGCCATCTGCACGAGAACGGCAGCGGCGCCGGACTCGGCTGCAACCTGAACATCCCCTTGCCCGCGGGCTCCGGGCACGAAGCCTATCTGCTCGCCTTCGACCGCGTCGTGCTGCCGGCGCTGGCGCGCTACCGGCCCGAGATCATCGTCGTGCACTCGGGCTTCGACGCCTCGGTCAACGACCCGCTCGGGCGCATGATGCTGCACAGCGACTCGTACCGGGCCATGACGCAGCGCCTGATGGCCGCGGCCGACACGCTGTGCGCCGGCAAGCTCGCGATGTTCCACGAAGGCGGCTATTCGGCGGCCTACGTGCCATTCTGCGGCCTCGCGGTGCTGGAAGAATTGGCGGGGGTCCGCACCGCCGCCGCCGACCCCTTCCTGCCCTTCTACCGCGACTATCCCGGCCAGTTGCTGCTGCCGCACCAGCAGGCCGTGATCGAACAGGCGGCGGCGCTGGTCGAGCGCATTCCCACCACCCATTGAGGCCAGCCGGCGCGCGCAGCGCAACGGGCCGCCGAGGAACGAACCCGAGATGACCGCCCCGCATTGGCCCGACCTGCTCGCCCGCGAGCCTTATGTGCGCTTCGCCGTCACCGACCTCGACGGCGTCTGCCGCGGCAAGCACTTGTCGGCCGAGAAAGCGCTGGCCCTGCTCGAAGGCGGCGGCAGCATCGCCGGCTCGGTCTTCGGCTGGGACATCGCCGACGAGCTGTACGAAGGCGTGGACTTCGCCGGCTTTCACACCGGCTACCCCGACATCGGCCTGCGCCTGGACGCAACGACCGCGCGCCAGCTGCCCTGGGACGACGGGCGCTGGCTCTTCCTGGGCGACCACTGGGGGCCGGATGGCGAGCCGCTCGCGATCTGCCCGCGCCAGGTGCTCAAGCGCGTGCTCGCAAAAGCGCATGCGCTCGGCTTCGAGCCGCAGATCGGGGTCGAGCTCGAATGGTTCGTGCTCGCCGAGAGCGAACGCTCGCTGCGCGAGAAGGACTTTCGCGGCCTCGCCACCGCAACCCAGGGCCTGACCAACTACTCGCCCTTTCGCATCGACGCCCAGCACGCCTTCGTGCGCGACCTGTTCGACTTCCTGCCGCGCATCGACGTGCCGCTCGAAGCCCTGCACACCGAGGCCGGCCCAGGCAATTTCGAGGCCGCGATCCGCTACGGCGACGCCCTGGCGAGCGCCGACCGCGCCGTGCTCTTCAAGCAGGCGGTGCGCGAGATCGGCCGCCGCCACGGCCTGGTCAGCACCTACATGGCGAAATGGTCGGTGGCCTACGCCGGCTGCGGCGGCCATCTCCACCAAAGCCTCTGGCGCGACGGCGCGAACGCCTTCCACGACGCCGGCGACGCGCAAGGCCTGAGCGCAACGCTGCGCCACTACATCGCCGGCCAGCTGCAGGCCCTGCCCGAGCTCACGGCCTTGTACGCGCCTTTCGTCAACAGCTACAAGCGTCTCGTCGACGCCAACCTCGCGCCGGTCAAGCCGACCTGGGGCGTCGACAACCGCAACGCCGCGCTGCGCGTGATCCCGGGCAGCGCGAACTCGACCCGGCTGGAAACGCGCAGCCCGGGCGCCGACGCCAACCCCTATCTCGCGATCGCGGCGGCCCTGGCCTCGGGGCTGCACGGCATCGAGCAGCGGCTGGCGCTGGACCGGCCCGCGGTGACCGGCGCCAACCGCGGCGCCGAAGACCTGCCGCGCCTGCCGCGCACGCTGGCCGAAGCGACGCGCGCGCTCGCCGGCTCGGCGCTCGCGCGCGAGCTGTTCGGCGAGGCCTTCGTCCGCCATTTCGTCCAGACCCGCGAATGGGAATTGCGCCGTTTCGACGCCGCCGTCACCGATTGGGAATTGCGGCGCTATCTCGAACTGGTTTGAAGACCGCGCCCGCGCTCGGTACAAACCCATGGAACAGATGAACGATTGCCCGCCCCGGGGCTGACCGCTACGCTTTCGACGTCGCCCGCTGGGGCCTTGCCCGGGAGCTGCTTCGATGTCCATGCCGCATTCCACCGCCGCGGGTTCCGACCGCCGCCTCGGTGTCGCCCTGCTGGCGCTGAACCTCGTGATCATGCTGTTCCCGCCGATCTACCTCGGCATGGCCCACGGCGACAGGGTGCTGGCGATGACCTATTTCATCGGCTCGCCCCTCGTCCTGATCGCGAGCATGTTCGTGCTCTCCGCGCGCGAGCGCCGCAGCGGGGCCGGGGGCGTGGCATGAAGATGCTCGTCGGCTACGGCCTGATCCTGGCGCTGTTCGCCTTCGTCGTCCTCGTGCTCGAGCGCTCGCGGCGCAAGGACGGCAGCTTCACCGACTACGCGGTCGCGGGGCGCTCGTTCGGCCCCTGGTTCCAGACCATGTCCTTCCTCAACACCTGGCTGCCCGGAACCATCTTCATCGTCTTCGCCGGCTTCTTCGCCGGCGGCGGCGTCATCGGCTTCTACGTCACCGCCTATTCGCTGATGGCGGTGATGTTCATGTTCTTCATCGCCCAGCCGGTGCACGACTGGGGCCGCCGCTTCGACCTGCGCACCCAGGCCGATTTCGTCGGCATGCGCTATGGCTCGAAAGCGGTGCGCATCGTCGCCGCCGTGATCGGCGTGGTCTCGATGTTCCCCTGGCTCGTGCTCGGCCTGCAGTCGCTCGGGCTCGTCTTCTCGTACCTGTCCTTCGGCGTCGTCAGCCCGGTCGAGGCGGTCTTCGTCGGCATCGCCGTGCTCGGCCTGCGCCAGATCTGGACCGTGCGCATGGGCATGCGCGGCGTCGTCATCAGCGACATGGTGCAAGGCATCGTCGCCTACGGCGTCGGCGGCCTCGTCGCGCTCGGCCTGCTCGTCGGCCTGCTCGGCGAAGGCCACGGCCTGGCCGCGCTGCCACCTGCGTTCTACGCGCTGCCCGGCATCGGCAGCGAAGCCGGACCGATGTACTACTTCTCGATCGTCGCCACCGGCGCGCTCGGCGCCTGGTGCTGGCCCGACATCTTCGTGCGCCTGTTCACCGCGCGCAGCACGGCGACGATCAAGCGCTCTTCGCTGCAGGCGGCGACGATCCTGTTCCTCTTCATCAACCTGCTCGGGCTGATGGCGATGGTCGCCCATTCGCTGCCCGAGGTCGCGGCCGCGCCCGACCGCGTCTGGTTCATCGTCGCCGAACGCGCCGGGGTGCTCGTGCTGTCGATCGCCGGCGTCGCGGTGCTCGCCGCGACGATGGGCAACATCAGCGCGCTGACTGCGGCCCTGGGCACCCAGGTCGCGCAAGACGTGGTCCACGTCGGCGGCGGCGCGCCCGACGCCACCGTGACGCGCACGGCCAAGACCGCCGTCGTCGGCGCCACCTTGCTCGGCGTGGCCGGCGCGGTGGCCACGGTCAACGTCACGAGCGGCCTGCTCACGCTCGCGCTGACCTCGTACCAGGGCATCGTCCAACTCGCGCCGGCGCTGTTCCTCGGGCTGATCTGGCGCCGCGGCAACGCTGCCGCGGCCATCGCGGGCATGGTCTCGGGCTTTGCCGTCGCCGCCGTGCTGCAGCTCGAATACCCGCTCTCGATTCCCTGGGCCTGGGGCCTGACCTCGGGCGTCGTCGGCATGGCGGTCAATGCGGTGCTGTACGTGCTGGTCAGCGTCTTGATGCCGGTCAGCGCGCAAGAACGCGAGCGCGTCGACGAGCTCTTCGATTCGCTGCACCCGGCGGCCGCCGGCGCGGCCCCGGCGCAGCGCAGCGGCCTGCGTGCGGCTTGATCGCGGCACTTCACAACCAGGAGGGAGCACCATGGCAAGCAACACCGGATGGGTCTGGCACGAGGCCTATGCCTGGCACGACACCGGCACCGCGGCGGGTTATCTGCCTTCGGGAGGCTGGCTGCAACCGCACGAGAACCTCGAGAGCGGCGACAGCAAGCGCCGCTTCGCCGAACTGGTGGCGGTGAGCGGCCTCGGCGACGAGTTGCAGCGCATCGCCGCGCAGCCGGCCTCGGTCGAAGACCTGCTGCGCTTTCATGCGCCGCAATACGTCGAGAAGATCCGCCGCCTCAGCGCCGACGCAGGCGGCGATGCGGGCGAACTCACGCCTTTCGGCAAGGGCAGCTGGGAGATCGCCTGCTTGTCGGCAGGAGGCTGCATCGCCTTGCTCGACGCGGTCTGGAGCGGGCGCGTGCGCAACGGCTACTCGCTCAACCGGCCGCCGGGCCACCATGCCGATGCCGACCTCGGCCGCGGCTACTGCATCTTCGGCAACGCCGTGGTGGCGATCAGGAACCTGCAGGCGCGCTGCGGCGTGGCCCGGGTGGCGGTCGTCGACTGGGACGTGCACCACGGCAACGGCACCCAGGGCGGCTTCTACGAAGACCCTTCGGTGCTGACGATCTCGCTGCACCAGGACGGCAACTACCCGGCCGAATCGGGCAGCACCGAAGAGAACGGCCGCGGCGCCGGCATCGGCTCCAACCTCAACGTGCCGCTGCCCGCGGGCTCGGGCACCGGCGCCTACCTGAGCGCTTTCGAGCGCGTCGTGCTGCCGGCGCTGGAGCGCTTCCGGCCCGAGATCCTCGTCGTGCTCTCGGGATTCGACGCCTGCAACATGGACCCGCTGGGGCGGATGATGTTGCACAGCAATTCCTATCGCCAGCTCACCCGGCTGCTGATGGATGCGGCCGAGCGCCTGTGCGGCGGCCGCCTCGCGATGTTCCACGAAGGCGGCTATTCGCCGGTCTACGTGCCGTTCTGCGGCGTTGCGGTGCTGGAGGAGCTGAGCGGCCGGCGCAGCCCCGTCGTCGACCCCTTCCTGCCGTTCTGGGAGAACCTGCCCGGCCAGCGCCTGCAGGCGCACCAGGAGGCGGCGATCACGCGCGCTGCCCGGCTCGTCGAAGCGGTGCCGGTGCCGGCCTGACTCGCAGGGCGCCAAAGCAACTGCAAAAAGAAGCGACTGAGTGCTGCTACATAAAGTCGCAAGTTGGCGCGAATCACCTGCAGCGCCGCCGCGGTCGCGCGCCTGACGTGGATGCATGTTGATGGGAGAAGGCGGCAGCCAGCCGCCATCCCACGCCGACCTTCACTGGATGACTGCTACCAGGGCAGCATGCTGGGAGTGTCGGCTGTTTCAGAACGACCCTGAGCTGCCTCTCGCGGCGCGCGGCAGCAAACCTTGGACGCGACCAATGGCCGGACGACCGGCGTTGACGAATGACGAAGTGTGTAGGGGCTACTGTGCTGCTGCTCGCAGCGTGTCTGTCAACCCCATGATCCATTCGTCCAGGTGGGACAGGTCTGGGTGGCTAAGCTTCCCGAGCTCGAACACATCGGGCATTTGCGGCTTCGTGAACGTCGCATGTCTCGCGGCCTCGCGTGCCGTGTACTGGCCGCGGTGGGCGTAGAAGTTTCGGACATGGCGCAGCTTCTCAGCCGGTGATGTCGTTGCGCCGAGCGCACCGGCGATAGCGGTTAGGTTTTCAACCTTTAGCCGCTGTGCAGAGTCGATGCATTCGCCAGCATCGAACCACTTGGGTTCGGATTTCTTGCTTTTGAAAGTCGCAAGAAGCGCGGGGATGACAGAGCCTTCGCCGGTCACCGCCGGAGCTCGATCAATCCAGGTGCCGCTGATCGTCGTAGTGCGACCACAGGCCGATTGAACGATGAGCTCCCGGCAGCAACGAGCCCAACTATCATGCAGCCGGACCACTGCCATCTCGCAGATCAACCTGTTGGTATCTGATCGTTGCTTCGTCGCCGAGCCAAACTCGTGCGACAGCCACGCTGATTCCTGAGCGAATCGCCGTATCGGTCGATCAAGGCGCGACATCACGCTATTTCGCCAGCGGTCCTGTCAAAGCCTGTACATAGATCGGGAACCGAATCTTTCGGCTCGCGACGCGGTGCGCATTGGCCTTCGAGGCAGACCAAAACGCTGCCATGCTTTGCTGCGCGGGTGGATCGTCAAGATCTATGATCGCCGAGAGGTACAGCAGGTTGTCCACGATGGTTTCGGTTGATGCGAGTGAACCCACTTGCGTTGCAGATTCAATCTTGCCCGCGGGTATACCGACCGTCGTCGCGGCGCATGCCGCGAAGAGCATGAGGAAATGCGGTGCACGCAGCACTGATGTTTCCGCTAGCGACGGGGCAAGCGCCGTGCTGACGTACGTGAGGACGTCGTATAGATTCTTGAGCGATGGGTCTTCCGCGCTGAAATCTTCGTCGTACTTTTTGTACAGCGCATCGATATCTGTCTGCGCGCCGTCGCCCACACCTTCAAGCAAATAGCTGAGCATCTCGGCGACAAGCGAATCGTCCTGCATTCGAACGCGGTCCCGCGTCGTCAAGATCGAAAACTTCTCCCATAGGCCAGCCCAATCCGTTGAGGCCTTCCGGATCTGCCACTTAAGGTCGCCCTGAAACTTCGCGTGTCGCTTTTCCGCCGGATTGAGCGCGACACTATACGAGTTCAGCCGCGAGAAAACTTCAAGTACGTCGGTGTCGCTGGAGTTGAGAAGCTGGTCGACGGCGATCGGGTAGCCGAGGAAGGCTTCCTGCAGATCTGCACCGAGCGTCGTGTACTTTGCGCCCACGAATTCACCGGCGCGCTTTGTCAGTGCAAACTTGTCGTCAGCAAACTCGATGATCGCTCGAAGCCGTTGTTGCCCATCGACGACCTCACGTATAGTCTTCTTCGTCGTGACGTCGATCTTTGTGCGTAGATAGACCTTTGGGATCGGCAGCTTGCGCAGAATGCTGTCGATCAGGTACGAGCGCGCGGCCGGCGTCCATACGCTTCCACGCTGGAAGTTCGGGTTCAGCTCTAGGCGCTTCTCTTTGTGCC
>JAGWTS010000448.1 GCA_028868875.1 Burkholderiales bacterium
GTGTTCGGCCTGCTGATGGCGCCGCTGGTGTTCGTGATGGGGGTGGGCCCGATCGCGCGCTGGAAGAACGACGAAGCCGGCGCGCTCGCGCGGCGCCTGCGCTGGGCCCTGGTCGCCGCGGTCCTGGCCGCGCTCGCGGTGCAGGCGCTGGCCGGGCGCTTCTCGGCGATCACCACGGGCGGGCTGACGATGGCCTTCTGGATCGTCGCCAGCCTCGTCGTCGACCTGAAGCAGCGCCTGCTGCCCGCGGGCGGCAAGCCCGCGCAGATCGGTGCGCGCGCGCGCCAGCTGCCGCGGGCCATGGTCGGCATGATGATCGCGCACCTGGGCGTGGCCGCCTTCGCCTTCGGCGTGGCCATGGTCAAGACCTACGAGACCGAGCGCAACGTCAAGATGGGCCCGGGCGACCACACCGAGATCGCCGGCTACAGCTTCCGCATGACCGGGGTGCAGGAGAACGTGCAGGGCCCGAACTACGTCGCGGCGCGGGGCCGCATCGTCGTCAGCCGCAACGGCCGCGAGGTCGCGACGCTCCGGCCCGAGAAGCGCATCTACCGCGTCCAGCAGCAGCCCATGACCGAGGCCGCGGTGGACAGCAACCCGCTGCGCGACCTCTACATCTCCATGGGCGAGCGCCTGCCCACGGGCGAATGGATCGTGCGCCTGCAGTACAAGCCCTTCATCGTCTGGATCTGGGGCGGCTGCCTGATCATGATGGTCGGCGGTGCGCTCGCCGCCAGCGACCGCCGCTACCGCGTGCGCCAGACCGCGACCCAGGCCCTGCCCGGTGCGGCCGAGGGGCGCGCATGAACCGCTTCGTCTGGCCCCTGCTGCTGTTCCTGGCGCTCGTGGCGTTCCTCGCCGTGGGCCTGAACCGCGATCCGCGCGAGGTGCCCTCGCCGCTCATCGGCAAGCCGGCGCCTGCGTTCCAGGCGAGCCTGCTGTCCGACCCCGGGCGCAGCCTGAGCAAGGCCGACTTCGCGGGCAAGGTCTGGATGCTCAACGTCTGGGCCTCGTGGTGCGTCTCGTGCCGCGAAGAGCACCCGCTGCTGGTCGAGTTCGCGCGCAAGGGCGTGGTGCCGATCTACGGCCTGGACTACAAGGACGAGCGCAAGGCCGGCCTCGCCTGGCTGGCGCGCGGCGGCAACCCCTATACCGAGAGCCTGTTCGATCCCGACGGCCGCATCGGCATCGATTACGGCGTCTACGGCGTGCCCGAAACCTACCTGATCGACCGCGCCGGCATCATCCGCTACAAGCACATCGGCCCCGTGACCGAGGACGTGCTGAGCAAGGAGATCGAGCCGATGGTGAGGCGCCTGAATGGCTAGGGCGCTGCTGCTGCTGATCCTGGCCTTCGCGGCGGCCCTGGCCTCGGCCAAGGAAGCCGCGCCCGCCGCGGCCAACCCGGCGCTCGAGGCACGCATGATGGCGCTGGCCTCGACCTTCCGCTGCCTCGTGTGCCAGAACGAGACCATCGCCGATTCGCAGGCGGATCTCGCCGCCGACCTGCGCCAGGAGATGCGCGAGATGCTCGCCAAGGGCATGACCGACGCCCAGATCAGGCGCTACATGACCGACCGCTACGGCGACTTCGTGCTCTACAAGCCGCCCTTCGAGCTGCGCACCGCGCTGCTCTGGGGCGGTCCGCCGCTGCTGCTGGTCGTGGCCCTGGCCGCGCTCTTCCTCACCCTGCGCCGGCGCCTGCGCGCAAGCCCGGACCGATTCGACCCCGACACCCCAGAAGATGCCGACGAACCCCGCCTCGCCCGATGAACTGAGGCGCCAGCGCGCGCAGTTGGATGCCCTGGTTGCGACGGGGGTGCTGGAAGGCAAGGCCGCCGCCGAGGCCCGCTCCAGGCTCGACGCGCGCCTGCGCGCGGCCGAAGGCGGCGCGCCGCCGGACGCGGCAGCGGCGCCCGACGAAGCGCCGGCGCGCCCGTCGCGCGGTCTGTCTGCGGCCGTCGTGCTGTTCGTGCTCGTCTTCGGTCTCGCCGGCTATGCCGGCCTGGCCAGCCACGCGGGCTGGAACGTGGGCCCCGGGGATTCGGGCGATGTCGCCGGCGCCGCGGGCGCGCACGGCCCCGACCCGGCCCAGATCGAAGCCATGGTCAAGCAGCTGGCCCAGCGCCTGAAGGACCATCCCGAGGACGCCGAAGGCTGGGCCATGCTCGGCCGCTCGTACAGCGCCCAAGGGCGCGCCAGCGACGCCGTCACCGCGTACCGGCGCGTGGTGGCGCTGCGGCCCGGCAGCGCCCAGGCGCTGGCCGACCTCGCCGACGGCCTCGCGACCGCCCACAACAAGTCGCTCGACGGCGAACCCGAGCAACTCATCGCGCGCGCGGTCGCGCTCGACCCGAAGAACCTGAAGGCGCTGGCGCTGGCCGGCACGGTGGCCTTCAACCATTCCGACTACGCGAAGGCGGTCGATTACTGGCAGCGCGCCGTGGCCGAGAGCGACCCCGCGAGCGACTTCACGCAGGCGCTGCGTGCCGCCCTCAACGAAGCGCGCCAGCGCGCCGGGATGCCGGCGCTGGCGGCGGCCGAAGCGGCCTCGGAACCGGAGGCCGGCGGCGGCGGCGCAGCTGCGGCGCCGGTCTCGGGGGCGGCGGTGAGCGGCCGCGTCACGCTCAAGCCCGGCCTGGCGGCGCAGCTTCCGCCCGACACCACCGTCTACATCTTCGCCCGCGCCCCGAGCGGCCCGCCGATGCCGCTGGCGGTGCTGAAGCGCAAGCTGAGCGACCTGCCGCTGGACTTCCGGCTCGACGACAGCCTGGCGATGAGCCCGGCGGCGCGCCTGTCCTCGGCGCCCGAGGTGATCGTCAGCGCCCGCGCCAGCCGCAGCGGCAGCCCGATCGCCGCGGCCGGCGACTTCCAGGCCGTGAGCAAGCCGGTCAAGCTCGGCACCGAAGGCCTGCAGCTCGAGATCGGCGACCCGGTGAATTGACCCCCCCGGAGGCGCCTGCGGCGCTCCCCCAGGGCCGCCAGGGGCCCCTTCGTGGCCCAGGGGGGCGACGCGAGCGGCCCGGCGAGGCCGGATCCGCCGCGTCCGCTCGATGAGGCGCTGCGGAGACTGAGGGCGCCAGCACCTCGACTGGGGGGCCGCTCGCGGCCGTGCTGCATGGAGCTTTACCGTCGCCCGGCCCGGGAGCCTGCGCCGGATGACGCGAGCCCGGCTCGACACGCTTCTTCGTACGGCCGACATCGCAACGACAAGCGGCCGCGTTCGAATCGCGGCATCGAATCAGCCTCTCGCCTGCCGTCCGAGGCGGCGCTCCCCCCCATGACCAAGTCGGCGCCGCGCATCGGCCTCGGCCCGGTCGCGGCCTGGCTGGACGCCTGCGGCCGGCGCGTTCCGAGGCAGCGCAGCGGGCCGGCGCGGCGTCCGCTGTAAGGGCAGGGTCGCGCCGCGGACGGGCCGCGGGGCTGCTGCAGAATCACCGATCGAGGCGCGGGCGCGCGCCCACCGCTCTGGGCACCGAATGAACGAGACTCCCCCGATTCCCACTTTCGGCTGCCCTCCGAGGCGCCGCGTCTTTGGCCGCGCCGGGCCCTGGCTGCTGGCGCTGGTGGTGGTGCTGGCTGCCCTCGCCCTGTGGCAATGGAAGAAGTTTCGCCACGGCGCGGCCCCGGGCCCGGGCGCGGCAAGCGCCGCCAGTGGCGGCTTCGCAGGCGGCGCCGCGAACCGGCGCTTCGGACCCGGCAACATCGCGCAGCCGGTCTCGGTGCAGGCGGCCGAGCGGCGCGACATCCGCGTCAGCGTCAACGCCATCGGCAGCATCG
>JAGWTS010000449.1 GCA_028868875.1 Burkholderiales bacterium
GTGACGAACAGCGAGCGCCGCATCAGCCGCGTGCGCGCCGCCGTGCCGGCCCCCGACCAGGCGCGGGCGGATTGGGCGATCGCCGCCGACCTGGCGCGTCTCCTGGCCGCGCGCATCGCACCGGAGCGCGCCGCGCTGTTCGCGTGGGAATCGCCCGAGGCGGTGTGGAACGAACACCGGGCGACGACGCGCGGGCGCGACCTCGACATCGGCGGCCTTTCTTGGCCGATGCTCGATGCCCGCGGCCCGCAGCAATGGCCGCTCGCCGAAGGCGCGGCCGCGGGCCGGGCGCGTCTCTACGAAGACGGCGTCTTCGCCCACGCCGACGGCAGGGCGCGCTTTGCCGACGTGGCGTTCGCGCCGCCGGCCGAGGCGCGCAGCGCGGACTGGCCCTTCACGCTCAACACCGGACGCCTGCGCGACCAGTGGCACGGCATGAGCCGCACGGGCACTCTCGGCCGGCTCTACGGCCACGAAGGCGAGCCGGCGCTGGAGATGCACGCGCAGGACCTGAAGCGGCTGCATATTGCCGACGGCAACTGGGTGCGCGTGAGTTCACGCCGCGGCTCGATCGTGCTGCCGGCGCGCTCGAGCGAAGCGCTGCGCCCGAACCAGGTGTTCATCGCGATGCACTGGGGCGGCGAGGTGCTGTCCGGCAGCGACGGCGCGGGCGGCACGCTCGCGGGGGTCAACGCGCTCACGAACCCGGCCTTCTGCCCGCAATCGAAGCAGCCCGAACTCAAGCAGGCGGCGGTGCGCGTCGAGCGGCTCGACCTGCCCTGGCGCCTCGCCGCGACGGCCTGGCTGCCGGCGGAGCGGGCGCTGGCGCTGCGCGAAGCCGTAAAGCCGCTGCTGGCCGCATTCGACGGCGCCACGCTGCTGCCGTTCGGGCGCGAGCCCGACGCGCGCGGCCGCCTCGGCCTGGTGCTGCGCGCCGCCGCCGCGGCGGCGCCGGCCGAAGAGAGCCTTCTCGCGCTGCGCCTGGCCTTCGGCCTCGACGGTGCGGGCGTGCTCGCCTATCGCGACGAGCGCCGCGGCCGCCTGCGGGCCTTGTGCGTCGAGCGCGATGCGAGCGGCACAGAGACCCTGGCCGGCTTCTGGCTCGCCGGCGACGCCGCGGGCGAAGCGGCCTTGCGCGAACTGCTCGACGCCGGCGCGGCCCTGGCCCGCCCCGCGCGCGAACTGCTTTGGCCCGGCGACGGCCGCGCAGCGGCGCCGCGCAGCCCCCAGGTCTGCGCCTGCCTGGGCGTGAGCGAAGCGGCGATCCGCGGCGCGCTCGGGCAATGCCCCGGCCCCGCCGCTGAGCGCGTCGTCCATCTCCAAGCGACGCTGAAATGCGGCACCCAGTGCGGCTCCTGCCTGCCCCGGCTGCGCCAGCTTGCCGAGCCGGCGCCGGCCCTGGCCTGAATTCGAAGAAGGGAATGTCGATGCACAAGGTCCACCTCGTCGGCGCCGGCCCCGGCGACCCCGAACTGCTGACGCGCAAGGCCTGGCGCGTGATCCGCGAGGCCAGCCTGATCCTGGTCGACGAACTCGTCGGCGCGGGTCTGCTCGACGCCGTGCTGGAAGGCGTCGAGCCGCGGCCGCGCGTGGTCGCGGTCGGCAAGCGCGGCGGCTGCCGTTCGACGCCGCAGGCCTTCATCGAGCGCCTGATGGTGCGTGCCGCGGGCGCCGGCGAGCGCGTCGTGCGTCTCAAGGGTGGCGACCCGCTGGTCTTCGGCCGCGCCGGCGAGGAGATGGCGGCGCTGGCGGCGGCCGGCATCGGCTTCGAGGTCGTCAACGGCATCACCTCGGGCCTGGCGGCGGCGAGCGCGCTCGGTGCCTGCTGGACCGACCGCCGCTGTGGCGCCGCGGGCGTGATGCTCGTCACCGGCCATTCGCAGCCGGGTTCGGCGGGACCGGACTGGGACGCCCTGGCCGCGGCGGCCGCGGCCGGTGTGACGCTCGTGATCTACATGGGCGTGGCGCGCGCGCCGGCCCTCGTCGCCGGCCGGCGCGCGCGGCTGCCGGATTCGACGCCCGCGGCCATCGTCCAGCACGCGGCAACGCCGGCCGAGCGCAGCGCCTTGTGCACCCTCGGCAGCCTGGTGCCGACGATCGACCAGGGCGGCTTCGCGAGCCCGGCGATCCTGATGATCGGCGCGGTGCTGGAATTCGCGCTGGCCGCGACCGGTGATTCGGAGTCCGCGGGCGTGGGGTCGCCGCCCGGCCGCGCCGCCTGCGCTGCCGCGCGCCGCTTCGACGATCAGTCGGCCTTCAGCCCCAGTTCGTGGACCAGCTTGGACCAGCGTTCCGAGTATTCGGTCAGGTAGGCGCTAGCCTCGGCGGGCGAGCCCGCGACGGGGTCGAGGTCCATCGCCAGCAGCTTCTTGCGCACGTCGCCCGCGGCCAGCGCATGGCCGATCGCCGTGCCGAGCTCATTGCGCACGTCCAGCGGCGTTTGCGCCGGTGCCATGAAGAGCATCGCGAAAGAGACGTCGAAGCCCGGCAGGCCGGACTCGGCAAAGGTCGGCACTTCCGGCGCCAAGGCGGATCGCTTGGCGCTGGAGACGCCCAGCGCCTTCAAGCGGCCGTCGCGCACCTGGGGCAGCACGCCGGCCGTGGCCAGGAAGCCGACATCGACCTGGCCGCCGATGAGGGCGTTGATCGCCGGCGCGTTGCCCTTGTAGGGGATGGCGTCGAGCCGGGTGCCCGTCACCTTCGCGAAGTAGGCGCCGCTCAGTTGCCCGGGGCTGCCGACGCCGCCGGTCGCGTAGTTCAGCGGCCGGGTCTTGGCCAGCGCGATCAACTGCTGGATGTTGTCCGCCTTCAGGTGCGGGTTGACCGTGAGCATCTGCGAGAAGCGCACCGCGAGCGAAAGCGGCGTCAAATCCTTGGCCGGATCGAAGCCCAGATGGCTGAACAGCGACGGGTTGACCGTCAAGGGCGTGTCGATGGTGCAGAGAATCGTGTAGCCGTCGGCCGGCGCATGCGCGACGGCGGCCACGCCGATGTTGCCGCCCGCACCGGGTCGGTTCTCCACCACCACCGGTTGCTTCAACTCGGCGGCCATCTTTTCAGCCGCCATGCGCGCCAGAAGGTCGTTCGGGCCGCCGGCGGGGAACGGCACGACGATCGTGATCCGCTGCGACGGAAAGCCGGCGGCGCAAGACAGGCTGCTGGCCAGTAATGCGGCGCAGGCGATGAGGAGGGTGCGGAGTGACATGGTCGGGGCCCTGGTTGGCGCGGATCGCGCAGTCACAGCGCCTGCCCCGAAGCAGACTCGATGGGCGGCCACGCTGCTGCGAGGCACTGTAGGAACGAGGTCGCTGCGTGTATAGCGAAAACTTCGGCGATATCTATAACGCCGAGGTATATCTGACTCGATGGATCAGGCTGCGCGGCGCCAGCCTGCCGGCCTTCGCGACGGGCTCGACGGCAGACTGCGGCATCGCGGCCAGCGCCAGCGAGCGCGCGAGCCATCCGAGCTGGGTAAGCAGCGAGACCGAGACCACGATGCGCGCGGGCGGCGTCGGCTGCGCGCGGCCGAAAATCGCCTCGCTTGCGGCTTGCGGCTTGCGGCTTGCGGCTTGCGGCTTGCGGCTTGCCGCGCGGCGCCTCTACTCCTGTCCCGCGGCCGCCACGTCGCCACCCGGCATGACCGCCTTGGGCAGGCGCAGCCGGCGCAGGTAGGCGACGATCTGGAACAGCAGGACCAGGGCGCTGATGGTGACGAAGGTGGCGCTGATCGGGCGCTGGATGAAGACCGACAGGTCGCCGCGCGAGATCAGCAGGGCGCG
>JAGWTS010000450.1 GCA_028868875.1 Burkholderiales bacterium
GACGCCGCGCACTCCGTGCTCGAGAAGAAGAGCAGCGGCGCCGAGGCGGTGAAGAAGCTCGCCGGCACGCTCAAGCAGGTCAAGCGCCAGGCCTGGTGAACGGCCGGCCCTGAAGGGCCTCGGGGCCTGGCTTTGCCCGGCCCTTCCCCGGCAGCGCGCGTCCGGCGCGCGCCGCCGGCCGAACCCTCCCCGCCTGCAGGACGACGCCATGAACGACCGCACCCGAGTCGCCTGGATCTTTCTCACCCCGATGCTGGTGCTGATGGCGCTGGTCGCGGGCTGGCCGCTGCTGCGGTCGATCTGGTTCAGCCTCACCGACACCAACATCAACGACCTCGCGGCCGGCCATTTCGTCGGCCTGTCGAACTACTTCGGCGAGTACGGGCTGTTCGCCAACCCCAACTACAGCGACGGCTTCTGGGCCAGCGACTGGGGCATCGCGATCGCCAACACCTTCCGCTTCGGCATCGTCTCGGTCCTGCTCGAGACCCTGCTCGGCCTGGGCGTGGCGATGCTGCTGAACCAGGAGTTCAAGGGCCGCGCGCTGGTGCGCACCGCGGTGCTCATCCCCTGGGCCATCCCGACCATCGTCTCGGCCAAGATGTGGGGCTGGATGCTCAACGACCAGTTCGGCATCGTCAACCAGCTGCTCGTGAACTGGCACCTGATCACGCACAAGATCGCCTTCACGGCCAACCCCGACTACGCGCTGTGGACCGTCGTCGGCGTGGACGTCTGGAAGACCACGCCCTTCATGACCCTGCTCATCCTGGCGGCGCTGCAGACCCTGCCCAAGGACTGCTACGAGGCCGCCCGCGTCGACGGCGTGCACCCGCTGCGCGTGTTCCTGAAGGTGACGCTGCCGCTCATCAAGGGGCCGCTGTTCGTGGCCGTGATCTTCCGCCTGCTCGACGCGCTGCGCATCTTCGACCTGATCTACGTGCTGACCTCGAACAGCAACAGCACGATCAGCATGTCCGGCTTCGTGCGCCGCGAGATGGTCGACAACGGCAACCTGGGCTTCGGCTCGGCGGCCTCGACCTCGCTCACGGTGATCATCTTCATGACCGCGCTGCTGTTCCTGCGCGTGGCCCGGGTCAAGCTGACGGAGGAGGCCTCGTGAACGATCAACGGCCCCTGCTCGGATCGATCGTGCTGTACCTGCTGGCGGCGCTCGTCGTCGTGGTCTCGGTCTATCCCTTCCTCTACACGGTGGCGACCTCGCTCAAGACCGGCAGCGCGATCTTCGACACCTCGCTCTGGCCCGCCGCGCCGACGCTGCGCAACTACGTCCAGCTCTTCGAAGGGCGCCAGCCTTTCGGGCGCCAGTTGCTGAACTCGGTGCTCGTGGCCACCGTGACCGTGGCGCTGGCGCTGGTGATGGCGGTGACCGCGTCTTACGCGCTCGGGCGCATCCGCTTCGCCGGCAAGGGCCTGCTGCTGCTGGTGATCCTGGCGGTGTCGATGTTCCCGCAGGTGGCGGTGCTCTCGGGCATGTTCGAGCTGATGCAGGCGCTGGGGCTGTACAACAAGTCGATCGGCCTGGTCGTGCCGTACACGATCTTCACGCTGCCGTTCACGGTCTGGGTGCTCACGACCTTCATGCGCGGGCTGCCGGGCGAGCTCGAGGAGGCCGCGATCATGGACGGCTGCGGGCCGCTGCGCATCATCTTCCAGGTCTTCATGCCGCTGCTCTGGCCGGCGCTGGTCTCGACCGGGCTGCTCGCCTTCATCGGCGCCTGGAACGAGTTCCTGTTCGCGCTCACCTTCGTCACCGACGACGCCCAGCGCACGGTGCCGGTGGCGATCTCGCTCATCACCGGGGCCACGGCCTACGAGGTGCCCTGGGGCAGCATCATGGCGGCCTCGGTCATCGTCACCGTGCCGCTGGTGCTGCTGGTGCTGCTGTTCCAACGCAAGATCGTCGCCGGCCTGACCGCGGGCGCGGTCAAGGGCTGAAGCCGATGGGCCTTCGCTGCAGCCCTGGGCGCCGCGCCTGAGAACCCTTTTCAACGACCCCCCCGCACCGGGAACCCGCCATGTCACGCATCGACTTCAAGAACCTCTGCAAGCGATACCTCCCGGGCATGGCGCTGACGATCAAGGACGCGAACCTGACGATCGGCCAAGGCGAGTTCTGCGTCTTCGTCGGCCCCTCGGGCTGCGGCAAGTCGACCCTGCTGCGCATGGTGGCGGGGCTGGAGTCGATCAGCTCGGGCGATCTCTCGATCGCCGGCAAGCGCGTCAACGACTTGCCGCCGGCCCAGCGCGGCGTGGCGATGGTGTTCCAGAGCTACGCGCTGTATCCGCACATGACGGTGGCCGAGAACATGGCCTTCGGGCTGCGCGTGCTCGGCTCGGACAAGGGCGAGATCGAGCGCAAGGTGAAGAAGGCGGCCGCCATCCTGCAGCTCGAGCCGTTGCTCGAGCGCCTGCCCAAGCAGCTCTCAGGCGGCCAGCGCCAGCGCGTGGCGATCGGCCGCGCCATCGTCAAGGAGCCCGACGTCTTCCTCTTCGACGAGCCCTTATCGAACCTGGACGCGGCCTTGCGCGTGCAGACCCGGCTCGAGATCGCCAAGCTGCACCACGACATCGGCCGCTCGAGCATGATCTACGTCACCCACGACCAGGTCGAGGCGATGACGCTGGCCGACAAGATCGTGCTGCTGCGCGCCGGCAAGGGCGTGCAGGACGAAGGCAGCGTGGCCCAGTTCGGCACGCCGATGGAGCTGTACCACCGGCCCCAGAACCTCTTCGTGGCCGAGTTCATCGGCAGCCCGAAGATGAACGTGCTGCCCGGGCGCCTGCTGCGCGCCGAGCCCGACCACGCCGTCGTGGACGTGATGGGCCGGCAGATCAGGGTCGCGGTCGATGCGCGCACGGCCGTCGCCGGCGCCGAGGTGAAGCTGGGCATCCGCCCCGAGCACCTGCTGAGCGGCGTGGAAGGCGAAGGCTCGACCTTGCCGGTCAGGCTGCGCCAGATGGAGCGGCTGGGCAACGAATCGCTGCTCTACCTCGAGACCGCGGCCGACGCGCCGCTCGTCACGCTGCGCCTGGAAGGCCATGCCACGCAAGCCGCTGGCGCGCCGATCACGCTGCGCCTGCGTCCCGAGCAGTGCCATCTCTTCGACGCCGCCGGCAAGGCCTATCCTCGCACCGTTGCGCTGCCGACCTGAGTCCGGCGCCGCCCCGCGGCGCCGCGGCGGCGCACGGCCAGGACGCCGGCAAGTTCCGGGATAGACCCGCATCCCGACGCTTGCCGCCCGCTTCAGGCCGCGTCGAATCCCCCGCAGGAGCCGAAACCCCATGCTCGACCCCGATTCGATCGCCGCACTCGCCGCCGGGCGCCACGGCGACCCGTTCGCGGTGCTCGGCGCCCATGCCGACGCCGCTGGCGCACGCTGGTTGCGCGCCTTCCTGCCCGGCGCCGCCGAGGTCGAGGCCTGGAGCGCCGACGGCGCGCGCCGCCTCGCCGTGCTCGCGCAGCGCCACGACGCGGGGTTCTTCGAAGCCCGCGTCGAAACGAGCGACGCGCACTGCTGGCGCGTGCGCTGGCACGACGGCAACCTCTCGACCCTGGACGACCCCTACCGCTTTGCGCCGCTGCTGGGCGAACTCGATGTCTGGCTGATGCGCGAAGGCACGCACCTGCGGCCTTACGAGGTGCTGGGCGCGACCCCGCGCGAGTTGCTCGGCGTGGCCGGCACGGCCTTCGCGGTCTGGGCCCCGAACGCGCGCCGCGTCAGCGTGGTGGGCGACTTCAACCACTGGAACG
>JAGWTS010000451.1 GCA_028868875.1 Burkholderiales bacterium
GGGTGCTCGAAACTTCGCTGATGCTGCACCTGCATCCGCACCTGGTCGACATGTCGAAGGTGATCGATCACCCGCCGGCAACATTCCCACCCTACGATTTTTTTCCGATCAAGCGCGAATGGACACCCTGCTCAGGTTGTCTGTCATCGGCCAAGCCGGCTTCCGCCGAGAAGGGGCGGCTGTTGCTGGACGTCTGCGTCGATGGCATTGCGCGCGAGTTGCGAACTGCGTTTGATTCACGGTAATAAGCTCGCATAACGGGGTATGAGAGGTTTTATGTTTGTGAGCACCGGCGCTGCCCGAGGCGCGGCCTCAACCCGACTCGAGCCACCCCTGCCGCGATGCGCTTGCGACTCTCGACTGCCGGCCGCGTCGCGGACTCTTCCCCTGCGCGCGCCAGAATGCACGCCATGCACGATGCCCCCTCTAAAAACTCCGGGCCCCGCAACGCCGGGTCCTGGACCATGCTGCTGGCGCTGACGGCCGCGTTCGCGATGAGCCAGGCTTTCCGGACCGTCGCGGCGATCCTGGCCACGCCGCTGCAGGCCGAATTCCACCTTTCTCCGCAGCAGCTCGGTTCGTTCGCGGGATCCTTTCATTTCGCCTTCGGCGCGATGCAGATGTTCGTCGGCATCGGCATCGACCTGCATGGGGTACGGCGCACGATTCTTACGGGGTTTCCCCTCGCCGTCGTCGGCGCCGTGCTGTCGGCCGTCGCCCCCAACTTCGCGTCGCTGCTGCTCGGTCAGGTGCTCATCGGTGTGGGCTGCGCCCCGGCCTTTCTGGTGTGCACCGTGTTCATCGCGAGGCACTTTGCAGCGCACCGATTTGCCGCGATATCCGGCGCCGTCCTGGGTCTCGGCGGCGTCGGGCTGCTGGCAACGGGCACTCCGCTGGCCTGGCTGGTCGAGGCGACCTCCTGGCGCATGGGCTTCTGGGTGTTGGCGGGCTGTTCGGCCGCGGCCTGGTGCCTGATTGCATGGAAGGTGCACGAGCCTCGATCGCCCGAGCCGGCGCCGGGCCTGCCGCGCGAGTCGCTGGGCCGCGCGGCGCTGATCTTCGTGTCGCTGTTCCGGCTGCCGTACACGCTGGGCATCGTGGCGCTGTCGTTCGTCTGCTACGCCTCGTTCATCTCCCTGCGCGGCCTGTGGCTGGGGCCGATGCTGATCGAACGGCACGGCTTTTCACTCGTGCAGAGCGGCAACGTGGCGCTGGCGGTGTCGGTCCTGTCGCTGGTCAGCCCGGCGCTGTTCGGACGCTTCGACCCGGGCGGCGCCACGCGGCGCCGCTGGCTGCTCGGCTGGACCCTGTTGACGGCTGCGATATTCGCTTCGATGGCGCTGGTTCGCAGCGCTACGTTCGACGTGGCGATGACGCTGGCGGTGGGGATCACGTCGGGCTACATGGTCCTGCAGTATTCCGAGGTGCGCGCGGCCTACCCGGCGCAGATCGTCGGGCGCGCGCTCGCGCTGTTCACGATGTCGATGTTCCTCGGCGTCGCCGTCATGCAATGGTTCACCGGCCTGGTCGCCTCGATCGCCAAGGCGCATGGCGCCGACGTCTACGACGCGGTGCTGTTGACGATTGCCGCGATGCTGCTGGTCGGCGCGGCCGCCTTCGCCTGGCTGCCGCGCGCGCCGCGTCCGGCGGCGAAGCCGCCCGGGGCCGGCTAGCGCCGACGGCCCAGGGCGGCTTCGCCCGGCCGCCAGGTCGATTGGAAATGAGCCCAGCGCGGCGGTGCGCGACCGGCACGATGCCGCGCCATGCCGCGTGTTCAGCACTCGTGCGTGACGGCTTGCCGCCCCCTTGACCGCCGGAGCTGCAATTGGCCCGGCGCCCTCGCGGGTGGGAAGATGCGGCTGCCGCGGATCGTCTTGGCCGCGAGCCGTCGGCGCTCCCGAAGAGATCCGGCCTTGCCGGGCGACCCGGATTCCCGCGGGGCACGGCCGGCTCGACCGGCCTTGGGGCGCTCTTCGGTTCGCTTCGATCAACCTGCCCGTTGTGCCCATTGCGACATGCCCTCTGCGCGAGCCCGACCTGCCCCCGAACCCCGCGCCACGGGTCTGCAGCGCTACGGCCTGCTGCTGGTGCCCCACTTCTCGCTCATCGCCCTGAGCGCGGTGGTCGACCCGCTGCGCCTGGCCAACGGCGTGCTCGGGCGCAAGGTCTACGACTACGTGACCCTCGGCACGGGGCGCGATGCGGTGGCTTCCAGCGATGGCATTCGCGTCCTGCCCGACCTCGCGCTGGCCGACAGCGGCAGCTTCGACGCCGTGTTCGTGGTCGGGCCGAATCCGATCCCGAAGCGCGGCTACGGAGAGATCTCGGCCTGGCTACGGCGCCTGGCGGCGCGGGGCGCGGCGATGGGCGGCGTCGACACGGGCAGCTATTTCCTCGCCCGGGCCGGTCTGCTCGACGGCTATCGCTGCACCATCCACTGGGAAGATCGCGACGTGCTGGTGGAGCAGTTCCCGCACCTGCTGGTTTCGGACCGCCTGGTCGAGATCGACCGCGACCGCTACACCTGCAGCGGCGGCGTCAGCCCGCTCGACCTGATGACGCTGCTGCTGAGCCGCCCGCCCGGCAGCCGGCGCCTGGCCGAACAGGTGTCGGACCTGCTGGTGGCGCAGCAGCGCAGCCCCGACGAGCGCCAGACGGTGCCGCTGCGCCAGCGTCTTCGCCACGCGCCGGGGCCGCTGGTGGATGCGCTGGAGATGATGGAAAGCAATGTCGAAGAGCCGCTGACGCCGGCCGAGATCGCGAACTATCTCGGCCTGTCGCGGCGCACGCTCGAGCGGCTGTTCCTGCGCGAGTTGGGGCTGGCCCCGGCGCGCAAGTACCTCGAGATCCGGCTCGAGCGCGCACGCCTGGCGCTGCTGCGCGGCAGCCGCGGCCTGGACGAGGTCGCGCAATCGACCGGCTTCGCCTCGCTGAGCCACTTCGTCGCCCGCTACCGCGAGGCGTTCGGGCGCACACCAGCGGCAGACCGGGCGGCAAGCCGGGCGCTGGAGTGAGCGCGGGACGGTCGAAGTCGAGGGTTATCCCGCAAATCGGGCTGACGCAAACAAGACATCGGTTGTCGCAAATGGCGGAACACCGCCGCGCCCCTTTGATCATCATTCGGCCAACGCAGCAGCCGCCGAAGGAGCCCGAAGATGATCGACAACATGTCCGCCTTGATCCGCATTCGCAATGGCGAAAAGGTGAAGAACTCCTTTTCCGCCGCCGAGTACGCGCGCCGCATCGCCCGCCTACGCGCCCACATGGCCGCCGCGGGCCTCGAATCGGTGCTGTTCACCTCGTATCACAACATCGACTACTACAGCGACTTCCTGTACTGCTCCTTCGGCCGCTTCTACGGCCTGGCCGTGACACCCGACAAGACGACCCTGATCGTGGCCAACATCGACGGTGGCCAGCCCTGGCGCAAGGGCGTTGCCGACGACGTGATCACCTATACCGACTGGCAGCGCGGCAACTACTTCAAGGCCGTGGCCGAATGCCTGCCCGCCCGGGGCCGGGTCGGGATCGAGTTCGACCATCTGCCCATCGACCGCCTCGCGGCCTTAAAGCAGGCCCTGCCCAAGGCCGAGTTCGTCGACGTCGCCGCCGCCTGCATGAAGATGCGCATGATCAAGAGCGCCGAGGAGATCGAGTTCATCGCGAGCGGCGCCCAGGTCTGCGACATCGGCGCCACGGCGCTGGTTGCCGCGGTGCGCGAAGGCGTTCCCGAGCACGAGGTGGCGCTGGCCTCGACCCAGGC
>JAGWTS010000452.1 GCA_028868875.1 Burkholderiales bacterium
CACGCGCTCACCAACGCCGACGGCATCGGCCACTACAAGGGCAACTTCGGCAACATGCTCTTCGTCTGGGACATGATCTTCGGCAGCGCCCACATCACACAGCAGTACCCGAGCGCGGTCGGGCTGCAGGACGACCGGCTGTTCGGCAAGGAGCGTTGGTTCCACGAGATGTTCTACCCGCTGCTGCAGTCGCGGCGCGAGCATTCGGCGTTGCGCCTGGACGGGCGCGCCTATGCCGAGGAAGAGACGCGCTCCGACATCGACCCGGCGCCGACCGCGACCTGAGCGCGGCGGCGGAGCCCGGGGTCTACCGCGTTTCCCGGACGAGTTCGCCCGCCACCGCGAGGGTGCCGCTGCGCCCGGGCACGCCGCCGCTGGCGGCGCGGCGGTGCGGCAGGGCCGCGGCGTCGAAGCCGGCGGCGAGCTCGCGCACCGAAACCAGCTCATGCCCTTGGGCGCGCCAGCCTGCGAGCAGGCGCTCGAAGGTCGGCAGCAGCTTCTGGCCTTCGAGCTCGGCGTGCAGGGTGTAGACCTGCGGCGCGGTGGTGGCGGCGGTGGCCTCGAGCAAGGCGCGGTGCACGTTGTCGGGCGTCCAGCCGTCCAGGCCGATGAGTTCGTCCAGCGTCGGCAGCGTGGTCGGGAATTGCGGCGGGCCGATCGGCCGGCCCTGCGCATCGACGGTCTGATAAGGCGCTGCCCCGCGCCCGTCCGAGGCGGTGCGGTAGCCCAGCTCGCTCTCGATGCGGTAGGCCGCCTCGTTCATCTGCCAGCCGGCGGCGCCGTGCAGCAAGGGCGGCGCGCCGAAGACCTCGGCAAAGCGCTCGGTCGCGCGCCGCAGTTCGCGCCGCGTCCAGTCCTCGCCGGCCTGCACGACGCCGTCCTGCCAGCGCACATGGTCCCAGGTGTGGACGCCGCATTCGAAGCCGGCGCGCGCCACGGATCGCAGGGTTTCGGCCTCGCGCCGGCCGATGTCGGGGCCGGGCAGCAGCACGCCGTACATCAGCGTCTTCAGTCCGTAATGCTCGAGCACCGAGGTGCGCGCCACCTTGCCGAAGAAGCCCGGGCGCAAGGCGCGCCGGATCGCGCGCCCGGTGTGGTCGGGGCCGAGGCTGAAGAGAAAGCTCGCCCCGGCGCCGGCGCGCCCGAGCGCGCGCACGAGCGCCGGCACGCCTTCGCGCGTGCCGCGGAAGGTGTCGACGTCGACCTTGAGGGCGATCTTCAAGGCGCCGGATTCGGTCGCGGGCTCAGTCGTTCAGGTGGCGTGCGTCTTCCAGCTCGCCGCGGTAATGGTCGAACAGCCGCTCCAGCGCCGCGCGCATGCTCACCTGCGGGGCCCAGCCGAGCTCGCGCTCGGTGTTGGCGATCGCCGGCACGCGCCGGTCCACGTCCTGGTAGCCCTTGCCGTAGTAGCTGCCGGCGGAGGTGTCGACGAGCTTGACCTGGGCCGCGCGCTCGCGGTATTCGGGGCGCTCGGCGGCCATCGCCAGCATCATCTCGGCAAGCTCGCGCACCGAGAAGTCGTTGCCGGGGTTGCCGATGTTGTAGATGCGGCCGTCGGCCGCGCCGTCCTTGTTCTCGAGGATCTTCATCAGCGCCGCGACTCCGTCCGAGACATCGGTGAAGCAGCGCCGCTGCGCCCCGCCGTCGACGAGCTGGATCGGCTCGCCGCGCACGATGTGGCCCAGGAACTGGGTGATGACGCGGCTCGAGCCTTCCTTCGCGGTGTGCAGGCTGTCCAACCCGGGGCCGATCCAGTTGAAGGGGCGGAAGAGCGTGAAGCGCAGCCCCTGCTGCTGGCCGTAGGCGGCGATGACGCGGTCGAGCAACTGCTTGGAGCAGGCGTAGATCCAGCGCGGCTTGTTGATCGGGCCGTAGGTCAGGGGCGAGTTTTCGGGGTCGAACTCCTCGTCGGCGCACATGCCGTAGACCTCGCTCGTGCTCGGGAAGACGATGCGCTTGCCGTACTTCACGCAGTGGCGCACGATCGGCAGGTTGGCCTCGAAGTCGAGCTCGAAGACGCGCAGCGGCTCGGTCACGTAGGTGGCGGGCGTCGCGATCGCGACCAGCGGCAGCACCACGTCGGCCTTGCGCACGTGGTACTCGATCCACTCCTTGTTGATCGTGATGTCGCCTTCGAAGAAGCGGAAGCGCGGGTGGTCGAGCCAGGGCGCGACGCGGTCGGACTGCATGTCCATGCCATAGACCTCCCAGTCGGTGGTCTCGATGATGCGCCGCGTCAGGTGGTGGCCGATGAAGCCGTTGACGCCGAGGATGAGGACTTTGAGCACGGTGGTTTCCTGCTGCGAATAAAGGGGGGCGGAGGGCTTCAGCGCGCCGGCACGAGCGCCTTGTTGCCGAAGCGATGGGCGAAGCCGGCGGCATCCAGCGGCGCGCCGTCGAGCGCGGCCGCGAGCACGCGCAGGCAGCCGCCGTCGGCGGCGTCGAGCCAGAGCGCGCCATCGTGGGCGCGCAGCGCGAGCTCACCGCCATCCTCGGGGTGGTGACCGTCGACGGCGATGCGCGTGCGCTCGATGAGCACGCGTCCGGCCTCGCTGTCGAAGAAGGCGCCCGGGTAGTCGGGCGGCGCGACCGCGCGCACGAGGTCGTGGATGCGGCGCGCGCCGGCCTGCGCCGGGATGCGCCCGTCCTCAGGCCGGCGGCCGCCGAAATACTGGCCCGGGAGGGCGGTCTGCGGCCGCAGCACGGCGCTGCCGTCGAGCAGATGGGGGAGGCTGCGCGCCAGCACGATCTCGGCCGCCAGGGTCACCTTGTCGAAGACCTCGCGCGCCGTGTCGTCGCGCAGGATGGGCACCGCGAACTGGTCGACGATGGCGCCCGCGTCGGGCTTGACCTCCATTGCGTGCAAGCTGGCGCCGGTCTCGCGCTCGCCGTTCAGCACCGCCCAGTTCACCGGTGCGCGGCCGCGGTAGCGCGGCAGCAGCGAGCCGTGCATGTTGTAGGCGCCGCGGCGCGGCAGGGCGAGCAGGGGCGCGCCCAGCATCTGGCGGTAATAGAACGAGAACAGGAAGTCGGGCTCGGCCTCGGCGCAGGCGCGGCGAAGGTCGTCGGCATTCGGGTCGGCGGGGGCGATGCAGCGCAGGCCTTGCTCGGCGGCAACTTGGGCGACGCTGCCGAACCAGATCTTCTCGTTCGGGTTGTCTTCGTGGGTGACGACGAGCGCCACGTCGACGCCGCCGTCGAGCAGCACCTTCAGGCAGCGCACGCCGACGTTGTGGTATGCGAAGACGACCGCCTTCATTCCTTGCGTTCCAGCACCGCGCTGATGACCCAGCGCGGGCGCGAGCGCACTTCCTGGTAGATGCGGCCGATGTATTCGCCCAGCAGCCCGATGCCGAAGAGCGCGATGCCGATGAGCAGGAAGGCGATCGCGAACAGCGTGAAGAGTCCGCCTTCTTCCGGTCCGAGGAAGATGCGCCGCCCGGCCAGCAGCAGCACCAGCGCGGCGGCGCCGGCCGAGACCACCATGCCGAGCATCGAGAACCATTGCAGCGGCACGACCGAGAAACCGGTGACGAGGTCGAAGTTCAGGCGGATCAGGCTGTAGAGCGAGTATTTCGATTCGCCCGCGGCGCGCTCTTCGTGCGCGACCTCGATCTCGGTCGGGGCGCGTGCGAACTGGTAGGCCAGGGCCGGGATGAAGGTGTTCATCTCGCCGCACTGGTTGATCAGCTGCACGATGTTGCGGCTGTAGGCGCGCATCATGCAGCCCTGGTCGGTCATGCGGATGCGGGTCAGGCG
>JAGWTS010000453.1 GCA_028868875.1 Burkholderiales bacterium
ACGGCGGCGCCGCAGCCGAGCGCCCGGGGCGCGCCTGGTGGGCCGGCTTCGTCGCCGCAGGGCGGAGCGCCGAGGCTGCCGTGGCCACCGCCGGCGCGGTGGCGGCGCCGGCGCGGCCCGCACCCCCTCGATAATCGGGCCATGTTCCGATCGTTCGTCGCCGGCGCGCTCGCCTTCCTGCTCCTTGCGCCAGCCCTGGCCGCGAGGCCCGTTCCCGCCGCCGACAACTACGGGGCGCGCCCCGAGATCCGCGAATTCGCCGACGAAGTGGCGGCGCGGCGCGGCTTCGATCGCGCCTGGGTGATGCTGCAGCTGTCGCAGGCCCAGCGCCTGGCGAGCGTGCAGCGCCTGATGCTGCCGGCGCCCGCGGGCACGCCGAAGAACTGGAACGCCTACCGCGAGCGCTTCGTCGAGCCGCGCCGCATCGCCGCGGGCGTCGCCTTCTGGCGCAGCAACGAGGAGGCGCTGCAGCGCGCCGAATCGATCTGGGGGGTGCCGCCGGAGATCGTCGTCGGCATCATCGGCGTCGAGACCTATTTCGGCCGCCTGATGGGGCGTTTCCGCGTCCTCGATGCGCTCGCCACGCTCGCCTTCGACTACCCCGGCGCCCGCCCCGAACGCGCCGCCTTCTTCCGCTCCGAGCTCGAGGAGTTTCTCGTCTATTGCCGCCACGAGGGGCTGGACCCGACCCAGCCCACCGGCTCGTTCGCCGGGGCGATGGGCATTCCGCAGTTCATGCCCAGCAGCATCAACCGCTACGCCGTCGACTTCGAGGGCAGCGGCCACGTCGACCTTGCCAAGAGCAGCGCCGACGCCATCGGCAGCGTCGCCCATTTCCTGTCCGAATCGGGCTGGCAGCGCGGGCTGCCGACGCACTTTGCGGTGACCGCGCCCAGCGCCCTCATGCAGCGCGCGCAACTGCTCGTGCCCGACATCCGCCCTACCTTCAGTCCGGCGCAGTTCACCGAGCACGGCGCCGTGCTCGAAGACGCGGCGCGCGGCTACGCCCGGCCGCTGGCCCTGGTGGAACTGGAGAACGGAGGCGACGCGCCGAGCTACGTCGCCGGCACCGAGAACTTCTACGCCATCACCCGCTACAACCGCTCGAGCTACTACGCGATGGCCGTGATCAGCCTGGGCGAAGCCATCCAGCGCGCGCGCTGACCCGGGCCGGCGCCGGCGGTCGATTCACTTTTGCCTGCGGCGGGGGTAATGCGCCGGGCCGGCCTCGGGAAAACCCGGGAGGCGAAAGCGGGGCCATTGCCTACCATCTTGCATACAACGTTGTGCTCCAAGCAACGCCCCCCAACGGAGACCCGCGCATGGAAATCAGGAATCCCTCACCCGGCCTTTACAACGAAGACCTCGCCCCCGCCAAGGATCGCCGCTGGGGGGCCTTCAGCATCTTCAACGTCTGGACCTCGGACGTGCACAGCCTCTGGGGCTACTACCTCGCGGCCAGCCTGTTCCTGCTGTGCGGCAGCTTCCTCAATTTCGTGATCGCGATCGGCCTGGGTTCGCTCATCATCTTCGCGTTGATGAACCTCGTCGGCTACGCGGGCGAGAAGACCGGCGTGCCCTACCCGGTGCTGGCGCGCGCTTCCTTCGGGGTCTGGGGGGCGAACCTGCCGGCCCTGGTGCGCGCCATCGTCGCCTGCTTCTGGTACGGGGCGCAGACGGCGGCGGCCTCCGGCGCCATCGTCGCCCTGCTCACGCGCAACGACAGCATCATGGAGTTCCACAAGAACACCCACATCCTGGGCCACTCGGGGCTGGAGTTCATCTGCTACGTCGTCGTCTGGGCGCTGCAGCTGCTCATCATCCAGAAGGGCATGGAGACGGTGCGCAAGTTCCAGGACTGGGCCGGCCCCGCGGTCTGGGTCGCGATGCTCATCCTCGCCGTCGGGCTGTGCGTGAAGGCGGGCGGCTTCTCGTTCGACCACGGCATCCCGCAGGCGGTGCTGCTGCAGAAGACGGCCGACGCCGGCGTTCCCGGCGTTCCCGGCTCACCGCTGGCCCTGCTCGCCGTCGGCGCCACCTGGGTCACCTACTTCGCCGCGCTGTACCTGAACTTCTGCGACTTCTCGCGCTACGCCAAGAACCGCGACGCGGTGCGCACCGGCAACCTCTGGGGCCTGCCGGTGAACCTGATCCTGTTCTCGCTCGTCGCCGGCGTCACGACCATCGCCGCATTCAAGGTCTACGGCGAGGTCATGCTGCACCCCGAGCAGATCTCGGCCAAGTTCGACAGCGTCTTCCTCGCCGCGCTCGCCGCGCTGACCTTCGCGGTGGCGACGCTGGGCATCAACGTCGTCGCCAACTTCGTCTCGCCGGCCTTCGACTTCGCCAACGTCTTCCCGCGCCAGATCGACTTCAAGAAGGGCGGCTACATCGCCGCCGGCATCGCCCTCGTGCTCTACCCCTTCGCGCCCTGGGAAGGCAATGCCTCGCACTTCGTCAACGCCATCGGCGCGACGATGGGGCCGCTGCTCGGCATCATCCTCGTCGACTACTACCTCATCGCCCGAGGCCAGGTCGACGTGCAGCAGCTCTACCAGGAACACGGCCGCTATCGCTACAGCGGGGGTTGGAACCCGAATGCCCTGATCGCCACTGCGGTGGGTGCGATCTTCTCGAGCGTGCTGCCCAACCTCACCGACGTGCTGCCCGGCTGGTGGGGCACCTACGGCTGGTTCTTCGGCGTCGCGATCGGCGGAGCCGCCTATTTCGTGCTGGCCTCGATGAATCCGCGCACGAACACGGTGCAGGCCTGAAGCGGCAGGCGGCCCCACGCGGTGACAATGGTTTCTTTCGTCACTCCGCCCCCGCCGCCCATGGTCAGCAAGGCGAACATCGCCGAACGCGTCGTCCAGTCGATTCTCGAGCGTCAGCTCAAACCCGGTGAAAGGCTGGGCGAGCAGGAGCTGGCCGATCTCTTCGGCGTCAGCCGCACCCTGGTGCGCGAAGCGCTGATGCAGTTGCAGGCGCGCGGCTTCGTCGAAGTGCGTTCGCGCCTGGGCTGGTACGTCGTCGAGCCGTCTTTCGACGAAGCGCGCGAAACCTATGCGGCGCGCCGCGTCATCGAGCCCGGCATGTTGCGCGATGCCGGGCGGCCGCTGCAGGCGGCGATAGCGCGCCTGCGGCGCCACGTCGCGGCCGAGCGGCAGGCGATCCGCGACGCCGACGCCGGCACGCGCAGCGTCAAGCTCGCCGATTTCCACGTCTGCCTCGCCGACTGCCTGGGCAACCGTTTCCTGACCTCGATGATGGTCGACCTGTCGGCGCGCACCACGCTGGTCTCGGCGCTGTACCAGTCGCAGAACGAAGCGAACGAATCGAACGCCGACCACGCGGCCATCGTCGATGCCCTCGCCGCCGGCGACAACGCCGCGGCCGAGCGCCTGATGCGCGAACACATCGACACCCTGGCCGCACGCCTGGACGAAAGCCTGGCCGACAAGGGCAAGTCGCGCGAACGCCTGTACGCGGCGCTCGCGCCCGAAGGCGCGGCGCGGCCCAGGGCCGCCAAGCCCCGCGCCGTTCAGGCGCGGTAGCCGGGGTCGAGGCGGTCGACGAGGCGCTGCATCGCGGCGAAGGAGTCTTCGCCGGAGCCGTATTTCGGATTGAACCTAAGTCCGGCAGTTGAAGCCGCGAAGTTGCCGATTTCTTCAGCGCTGGCGCGGACTTGAAGCTGTTTGGCACACTCACCCGATGGGTGAAGCCGATAAACCGAAGAAGAC
>JAGWTS010000454.1 GCA_028868875.1 Burkholderiales bacterium
GCCGCGTCCTTCAGCACCACCACCTTCGAGCGGAAGCCCTTGGACGGACGCCGCCCCGCATGCACCGCGGCGATGATGCCCTTGTTGCCGGTGGGATGCTTCTCGCCCACCCACCACACCTTGGCCGTAGGACCCAGGCGCGCGGAATACACCCCCACGCCCAAGCCCTTGGCCGCGGCGTAGTCCAGCAACACGTCGGCGATGCGCTGGCCGCGCTTGCTGATGAACTGGTCCAGTTCGCGCGTATCGGGCAAGGCCGGGTCGGTGAGCGGTGTCGGCGCCGTGGGTTCCTTTTCCGGCATGAAACCGTACTTGGACCGCGGCTGGGCGCGCCGATGCCGCCAGATGATCAGCGCAACCCCCAACAGCAACAGCACCAGAAGCGCCGCTGCGCCGGCCAGGTAGAGCTTGTTGGAGGCGAACTGCGCCAGGAATTTCATCGTTCTGCGACGGTTCCGGAAAGGGTCAGGAAGGCGCCTTGCCCTGGGGCTGGTAGGCCGTGCTGGGCTCGAACCAGCGACCAAAGGATTATGAGTCCTCTGCTCTGACCAACTGAGCTAACGGCCCGGGGAGCGGCGATTGTAGGCAGCGCCCTACTTCTGGCTCAGCGCGTTGCTGACCAGCCGCGAGGTGATGTCGACGATCTGGATCATGCGGTCGTAGGCCATGCGCGTCGGGCCGATCACGCCGAGCGTGCCGACCACGCGGCCGTCGACGACGTAGGGCGCCGACACCACCGAGAGTTCCTCGTAGGGCACCACCATGCTCTCGCCGCCGATGTAGATGCGCACGCCCTCGGCGCGGCTGCTCACGTCGAGCAGGCGCATCAGCTCGGTCTTCTGCTCGAACACGTCGAACAGCCGGCGCATGCTCGCCATGTCGTTGCCGAAGTCCTGCACCCCCAGCAGGTTGCGCTCGCCCGAGACCACGACGTGCTCGCTGGTATCGACCAAGTCTTCGCCGGCCTGCACCGCCGCCGCCATCAGCGCCGCGATCTCGCCGCGCAAGGCGTCGATCTCGTGCTTCAGGCGTTCGCGCACCTCGTCGATCGCAAGGCCCGCGTAGTGGGCGTTCAGGTAGTTCGTCGCCTCGGCGAGCTCGGCCTGCGAGTGGTCGCGCGCGGTGAAGATCACCCGGTTCTGCACGTCGCCGTCGGGCGCGACGATGATGACGAGCACGCGGCGCTCGCCCAGGCGCAGGAACTCGATGTGGTGGAACACGCTCTCCTTGTGCGGCGCGGTGACGACGCCGACGAAGTGCGACAGGTTCGACAGCAGCGAGGCCGCCTGCGCGATCACGCGCTGCGGCTGGTCGGGGTGAAGCTGTTCGCGCGCCGCCGCCATCTCGCCCGCCATCGAATCCAGGTCCAGCGGCCGCGAGGTGAGCATGGTGTCGACGAACAGGCGGTAGCCGCGCGGCGTCGGCACGCGCCCGGCGCTGGTGTGCGGGCTCGCGATCAGCCCCATGTCCTCGAGGTCGGCCATCACGTTGCGGATGGTCGCCGGCGACAGGTCCAGCCCGGACGCGCGCGAGAGAGTGCGCGAGCCCACCGGCTGGCCGTCGGCGATGTAGCGTTCGACCAAGGCCTTGAGCAGGGTTCTGGCGCGGTCGTCGAGCATGGTTTCATTGTACGGAGGCGGGTGCGGCCGCGGCCCCGGCGGCGCCTGGCCCTATGGTGTAATGCGCCGCATGTCGGTGCGCTTTCGTCATGCTGCCGTCGTCGGCAAATACCAGGCCCGCGGCATCCGCCCGATGCTCGAGGAGGTCGCGCATTTCCTCGTCGGCCTCGGGCTCGAGGTCTCGTTCGACCGCGACACCGCGCACGCCACCGGCGTGACCGGCTTCGAATCGCTGGATCCGGCCGAGATGGGGCGCCAATGCGACCTCGCCGTGGTCGTCGGCGGCGACGGCACCATGCTCGGCATCGCGCGCGAACTCGCGCGCCACAACCTGCCGCTGGTCGGCATCAACCAGGGCCGGCTCGGCTTCATCACCGATGTTCCCGCGGGCCAGTACCGCGAGGCCCTGGCGCCGATGATCGCCGGCGACTTCGAGGAAGAACACCGCAGCATGATCGAAGGCGGGGTCTGGCGCGACGGCGAACGCATCTTCGACGGCCTCTCGCTCAACGACGTGGTCGTCAGCCGCGGCGCCACCGCGAGCATGGTGGAGTTGCGCGTGGACGTCGACGACGAACTCGTCGCCAACCTGCGCGCCGACGGCCTGATCGTCGCCTCGCCCACCGGCTCCACCGCCTACGCGCTCTCCGCGGGCGGGCCCATCCTGCACCCCGGCATCGCCGGCTGGGTGCTGGTGCCGATCGCCTCGCACACCTTGTCCAACCGCCCGATCGTCCTGCCCGACCACGGCGAGGTGCGCATCACCATCGTCGCCGGGCGCGACGCCTCGGCCAACTTCGACATGCACAGCCTGGCCAGCCTGCTGCACGGCGACCAGATCCGCGTGCGCCGCTCGGCCTTCAAGGTGCGCTTCCTGCATCCGCGCGGCTGGAGCTACTACGCCACGCTGCGGCGCAAGCTGCGCTGGTACGAAGGCGTGGTCTAGATGCTGCGCCGCCTCTCGCTGCGCGACGTCGTCATCGTCGCCCAACTCGAGGTCGACCTGGAACCCGGCTTCACCGTGCTCACGGGCGAGACCGGCGCCGGCAAATCGATCCTCGTCGACGCCCTGCAGCTCGCCCTGGGCAACCGCGCCGAAGCCGCACTGGTGCGCGAAGGCGCGGCCCGCGCCGAGGTCAGCGCCGAGTTCGACACCCCCGAGTCGCTGCGCCCCTGGCTCGAAGAGGCCGGCTTCGCGCCCGACGCGACACTGCTTCTGCGGCGCAGCGTCGACGCCCAGGGCCGCAGCCGGGCCTGGATCAACGGCAGCGCCGCGACGCTGGCCCAGTTGCGCGAGGCGGCCGAGCATCTCGTCGAAATCCACGGCCAGCACGCCTGGCAAAGCCTGACGCGCCCGGCCGCGGTGCGCGCCCTGCTCGACGCGCAGGCCGGCGTCGACCCGGCACCGCTGGCCGCGCTCTGGCAGACCTGGCAGGCCGCGCGCGCTGCGCTGGCCCGCGCCGGTGCCGAGCGCGATTCGATCGAACGCGAACGCGAGCGGTTGATGTGGCAGATCGGCGAGCTCGACAAGCTCGCGCCCGGCGCGAACGAATGGGACACGCTCAATGCCGAGCACCAGCGTCTGGCCCATGGCCAGGCCTTGCTCGACGCCGCGCGTGCCGCGCTCGACGCCCTGGCCGAAGGCGAACCCGCTGCCGATGCACTCGCGAACCGGGCCCTGGCGGCGCTCGACGAAGTGCTTCACTACGACCCGGAACTTGCGGCCGTGGTCGAGGTGCTGCGCGGTGCGCTGGCCCAGATCGACGATGCCGCGCACAGCCTGCACGCCTACCTCGGCCGGCGCGAACCCGACCCCGAGCGCCTGGCTGAACTCGACGCCCGGCTTTCGAATTGGGTGTCGGCGGCGCGACGTTATCGCCGCGGCCCGCCCGAGCTGCCGGCCCTGCTCGAGGGCTGGAAAGCCGAGTTGCGCGCGCTCGACGCCGCGGCCGACCTCGCCGCGCTGGAACAGGCTGCCGCGGCGGCAGGCAAGGACTGGCACGACGAAGCCGCGCGCACGAGCCGGCTGCGCCATGCCGAGGCGCCGCGCTGGGCCGAAGCGGTGACGCAGGCGATGCAGCAGCTGGGCATGGCCGGCGGCCGCTTCGAGGT
>JAGWTS010000455.1 GCA_028868875.1 Burkholderiales bacterium
AGGAAGCGCCGGTCGTGGCTGACCAGGAACACGGTGCCGGCATAGCCCTGCAAGAGCTCTTCGAGCAGGTCCAGGGTGTCGATGTCGAGGTCGTTGGTCGGCTCGTCGAGCACGAGCACGTTGGCCGGCAAGGCGAACAGGCGCGCCAGCAGCACGCGGTTGCGCTCGCCGCCCGAGAGCGTGCGAACCGGAGCGTTGGCGCGCTCGGGCGGGAACAGGAAGTCGCCGAGGTAGCTCATCACGTGCTTGCGCGCGCCGCCGATCTCGACCCATTCGCTGCCCGGGCTGATCGTGTCGGCCAGCGTCGCGTCGAGGTCGAGGCCGCCGCGCATCTGGTCGAAATAGGCCACCTGCAGCCGCGTGCCCTGGCGCACGCTGCCGGCGTCGGGGGCGATCTCGCCGAGGATGAGCTTCAAGAGCGTGGTCTTGCCGCAGCCGTTCGGGCCGATCAAGCCGACCTTGTCGCCGCGCAGGATCGTCGCCGAGAAGCGGTCGATCAGCGTACGTCCGCCATATCCCTTGCTCACGCCCTGCAGCTCGGCGACGATCTTGCCCGGCGGCAGCCCGGCGTCGAGTTCGAGCCGGACCTGGCCCAGGGTCTCGCGGCGCTGGCTGCGCTGCTGGCGCAAGGCGACCAGGCGCTGCACCCGGCTCACGCTGCGCGTGCGCCGCGCCTCGACACCCTTGCGGATCCAGACCTCCTCCTGCGCCAGCAGCTTGTCGGCGCGCGCCGCGGCCAGGGCCTCGGCTTCGAGCTCGCGCTGCTTGGCGGCTTCGAAGGCGGTGAAGTTGCCGGGATAGCTGCGCAGCCTGCCGCGGTCGAGCTCGACGATGCGGGTGGCGACGGCGTCGATGAAGGCGCGGTCGTGCGAGACGAAGACGAGGGCGCCGCGCCAGCCGGTGCCGGCGGCGAGCAACTCCTGCAGCCATTCGATCGCGGCGATGTCGAGGTGGTTGGTCGGCTCGTCGAGCAGCAGCACCTCGGGCGCGGCGACCAGGGCCTCGGCCAGGGCGACGCGCTTGCGCAGGCCGCCCGAGAGTTCGTCGACGCGGCGATCCGGGTCGAGCTCGAGCCGCTGCAGCGATTCTGTGACGCGCTGCTCCCAGGTCCAGCCGTCCAGCGCCTCGATGCGCGTCTGCAGGGCGTCGAGGTCGACCCCGGGCTCATGGGCTTCGTAGCGCGCGCGCAAGGCACGGGCTTCGGCCACGCCTTCGGCGACGGCGTCGAAGACCGACAGGCCGGCTCCGAAGACGGGTTCCTGGGCGACGTAGACGCGGCGCAGCCCGGTCTGGACCTGGAGCACGCCGTCGTCGGGCTTGTCCAGGCCGGCCAGGATCTTCAGCAGCGAGCTCTTGCCGCTGCCGTTGCGGCCGATCAGCCCCAGGCGTTCGCCCGATTCGAGCGCGAGCGCGGCGCCGTCGAGAAGCGGATGGTGCCCGTAGGCGAGGTGGGCATCGATGAGGGTGAGAAGGGCCATCGGCTGATTGTCCCGCGCCGCGCGGTCCGCAGCCCGGACCCGGGCCGATGCCGGCCACCCGCTCGGCGCTCCGGGCAGGCCCGGGCGCGGCGTCTCAGCCGGCTTTCAGCCCGGCTTGGAGTCCGGCTGAAAGTTCGGCTTCCAGGGCGTCGACGAAACGCGCGGCGACGTCGAAGCCGGTCTGGTCCGCGATCTCGCGGAAGCAGGTCGGGCTCGTGACGTTGATCTCGGTCAGGCTGTCGCCGATCACGTCCAGGCCGATCAGCAGCAGCCCGCGTGCGGCCAGCTTCGGGCCGATGGCCTCGGCGATCTCGCGGTCGCGCGCCGACAGAGGCCGCGCCTCGCCCTTGCCGCCAGCGGCGAGGTTGCCGCGGATTTCGCTGCCCTGCGGGATCCGCGCGAGCGAGAAGGGCACGGGCGCGCCGCCGATGACGAGGATGCGCTTGTCGCCCAGCACGATCTCGGGCACGTACTTCTGCACCATCACGGTCTGGACGCCGTCGCGGTTCAGGGTCTCGGTGATCGAGCCCAGGTTCAGGCCGTCGGCGCCGACGCGGAAGATGCCCATGCCGCCCATGCCGTCGAGCGGCTTCAGGATCACGTCGCGGTGCTCGGCGTGGAAGCGTCGGATCGCCGCGGCGTCGCGCGTCACCAGCGTCGGGGCGATGAACTGCGGGAACTCGAGGATCGCGAGCTTCTCGGGGTGGTCGCGCAAGGCCGCGGGGCGGTTGAAGACGCGCGCGCCTTCACGCTCGGCCTGCTCCAGCAGATGGGTGGCGTAGAAGTATTCGCTGTCGAAAGGCGGGTCTTTGCGCATGAGCACCGCACCGAGGTCGGCGAGGGCGCGCGTCGACTCGCCGATGACGCGGAACCAGGAATCGGCGTCGCCGGTGAGCGCAATCTCGCGCATCGGCGCGCTGACGCGGCCGCCGCGCTGCCAGACCAGGCCCGCGCATTCGCAGGCGAAGAGGCGGTGGCCGCGCGCCGCCGCGGCCTGCATCATCGCGAAGGTGCTGTCCTTGGTGGTCTTGAAGCCTTCGAGCGGGTCGGCGACGAACAGCAGTTCCATGTCGGCAAGGGGATCAGCGAGCGGGGCGCCAGTGTTGCACAGCGAGCGCGATCGCGCCCGCGACCACGCCCCAGAAGGCCGAGCCCACGCCCCAGAGGACGAGGCCGCTGGCGGTGACGAGAAAGGTGATGAGCGCGGCTTCGCGCGAGCGCTCGTCCTTCAGCGCCGAGGCCAGGCCGCTGCCGATGCTGCCGAGCAGGGCGAAGCCCGCCAGCGCCAGCACCAGCGGTTTCGGAAACGCGCCGATCAGGCCGACCACGGCGCCGCCCGCCAGGCCGAGCAGGCAGTAGAAGACGCCCGCCATCAGGGCCGCCCAATAGCGCCGCGCCGGGTCCGGGTGCGCCTCGGGGCTCATGCAGATCGCCGCCGTGATCGCGGCCAGGTTCAAGGCGAAGGCGCCGAACGGCGCGAGCAACAGGGTCGCGATGCCGGTGGTCGTGATGACCGGCGAGACGGGGGTGTCGTAGCCCGCCGCGCGCTGCGCCGCGACCCCCGGCAGGTTCTGCGACGCCATCGTCACGACGAACAGCGGCAAGGCGATGCCGACGGTCGCGGCGAGGCTGAAGCGCGGCATCGTGAAGACCGGCGCGGCCCAGCTCCAGTCGATCCGGCCCCAGGCGAGTTGACCTTGCGCCGCGGCGACGGCGGCACCCGCGGCGAGCACCCCGGGCACGGCATAGCGCGGCCACCAGCGGCGCCCGAGCAGATAGGCCAGCAGCATCGCGAAGACGAGGCCGAAGGCCTGCTGCGAGGCGAGGAAGGCCTCGAAAGCGAAATGCGCCAGCACCCCGGCGAGCAGGGCCGAGGCCAGCGCCTGCGGCACCCGGTTCATCACGCGCGCGAAGAACCCGGTCGCCCCGGCGGCGGCGATGAGCAGGGCGCAGACGACGAAGGCGCCGATGCCCTCGGCCAGCGGCACCCCGGCGCCGGCGGTCGCGAGCAAGGCCGCGCCCGGGGTCGACCAGGCGGTGAGCACGGGCTGGCGCCAGCGCAGCGACAGCGCGATGGTCGTGACGCCCATGCCCAGCCCCAGGGCCCAGATCCAGGAACGGGTCTCGGCCGGCGTGGCGCCGAAGGCGGCGGCGGCCTGCAAGACGATGACGACCGAGCTCGTGAAGCCGACGAGCACGGCGACGAAGCCGGCCACCAGCGCCGGCAGCGAGAAGTCCTTCA
>JAGWTS010000456.1 GCA_028868875.1 Burkholderiales bacterium
CCGTCCTGGTCGCGATCAGCGCCGCCGCAGTGGCCGAAGACAAGGTCTTCTTCCTGCTGCCGAACACGACGACCATCCGCTTCGAAAGCCGCGACGCGCCGTTCTTCGTCGCAGCGATGAAGAAGGATGCGCCCAACGCCAAGGTCATCGTCCAGAACGCGCAGGGCGACCCGTCGCGCCAGCAGCGCCTGGTCGAAGACGCCATTTCCCAGGGCGCGAAGGTCATCGTCCTCACCGCGGCCGATGCCAACCTCGCGGCCGGCAGCCTTGCGGCCGCGGCAAAGGCCAAGGTGCCGGTCGTGCTGTACGACCATGACGCCGTCGGCGGCAAGGCGGCGGTGCAGGTGGTGTTCGATTCGCTCGCGGTCGGCCGCGCCCAGGGCAAGCGTGCCGCCGAGCTGATCTCCAAGATGAGCAAGTCGCCGGTCAAGGTGGCGCGCATCAAGGGCAATCAAGGCGAGTACGGCACGCGTCAATACGAGAAGGGCCAGGACGAATACCTGAAGCCGCTGATCGCCTCCGGCAAGGTCAAGGTCGTCTGCGAGCAGTACACGCAGGACTGGGATCCGGTCAAGGCCCAGTCCTTCGCCGAAGACTGCCTGACGCGCAACGGCGGCGATGTCGACGTCTTCCTCGGCATGAACGACGGCACCACCGGCGGCGCCGTTGCCGCGCTCATCGGCCAGGGCATGAAGCCGGGCCAGAAGCTGGTCACCGGCGGCCAGGACGCCACGGTCGAAGCGGTGCGCTACATCGCCCAGGGCTGGCAGGACAACACCGTGCTCAAGGACCTGAAGATCGAGGCCGACAAGAGCGCCGAGATCGTGGCCTCGCTTCTGGCGGGCAAGGGCGTGCCCAAGGCCATGATCAACGGCAAGGTGAACAACAAGTTCATGGACGTTCCCGCGGTGTTCCTGCCAGTCTCCGACATCACGCCGAACAACATCGAGGACGTCGTCAAGGCAGGCGTCTGGACCTGGGCGCAGATCTGCCAGGGCATCGAGTCGACCCCGATCTGCCAGCAGCACAAGTAATCGGATCGACAACGACGCAAACCCGGGGGGCCGCAGCGTCGGCCCTCCCGCCAGCGGTTGGGTTGGGGACAAGCATGCTGAATGATTCTGTTAAGGGCGCGGCGCAAGCGGCCTCGCCGTCGCCTTCGCGCTCGAAGCCCTTGATTGCGATGCGCAACATCACCAAGTCGTTCGGATCGGTGCAGGCGCTTCGCGGCGCTTCGGTCGAGGTCCATGCGGGCGAGGTGGTGGCCCTGGTCGGCGACAACGGCGCCGGAAAATCGACCTTGGTCAAGGTCATGGCCGGGGTTCACGGCTTCGATTCGGGCGACTACGAAATCGAAGGTGTTGCGGCCCGGATCAACAATCCATCGGATGCGACGGCCTACGGCATCCAGACGGTCTACCAGGACCTGTCCCTGTGCAACAACCTCGATGCCGTGCAGAACCTCTTTCTCGGACGAGAACTCGCCGGGTCGAGGTGGTTCGGCGGCCGCATCAAGCGCGCCGAATGCGAAGTCCGGGCGCGTGAGGTCATGACGCGAATGCGCCTGGGCAACCTCTCGCTGACCCGCCCCGTCGGTGCCATGTCGGGCGGCCAGAGGCAGAACATCGCGATCGCGCGCTCGATCCTCTGGACACCCAAGGTCGTGATCCTCGACGAGCCGACCGCGGCGCTGAGCCATTCGGCGGCGCAGCAGGTGGCCACGCTCATCCGCACCCTGGCCGACGAAGGCCTGGGCATCGTCGTCGTGAGCCACGACATCCATCACTTCGTCGTCCATTCGACCGATCGGATCGAGGTCATGCGCCTGGGCGCCAATGCCGCGAGCTTCCGCTCGAAGGACGTGACCGGCGAACAGGTGGTCAATGCCATGGTGGGTGGAAATGAAAACGTCAATCTTGCCGGCTGAGGTGCCCGCCATGTCTTCCAATCTGAATCAGGCTTCGGGCAGCTTCCCGAGCACGGCCCAGCCCGCACGCAAGCGCACCTTCGGCGAACTGCTCGCCAGCGACCTGCGCGCGCTGCCGGTGATCATCGGCCTCGTGGTGCTGTGGATCTTCTTCTCGTTCGAGAGCGACGTCTTCCTCAAGCCCGAGAACCTGGCGAACATGCTGGTGCAGAGCACGGTCGTCGGCATCATGGCGCTGGGCCTGATGTTCGTGCTGCTGGTCAAGGAGATCGACCTGTCGATCGCCGCCATCAACGGCATCACCTCGGTCTTGATGGCCAAGCTCATCGTCGAGCACGGCGCTTCGCCCTGGCTGGCTTGCGCCGTCGCGATCGCCGCGGGCGCCTTCGTCGCTTCGCTGTCGGCACGCTGGACGACCTACGTCGGCGTGCCCTCGTTCGTGGTCACGCTCGGGCTGGGACTGGCCCTCAACGGCGGCCAGCTCCTGCTGCTGCCGGTGACCGCGCGCTACGGCCTGCTCGGCACCGGCATCGAGAAGATCGCCCAGACGCGGATCGAGGGCGCCTGGTCCTGGGTCGTGCTCGCCGTCGGGATGCTGTTTGCCGCGGCGCTGACGCTGTCGAATGCCGCGCGAAGAAGGCGGGTCGGCCTGCCCGTGTCGGTCAGCACCGCGGTCGTGCTGCCGCTGGCGGTCGGCACGATCTTCGGCGCCGTGGTCGTGGCCGTGCTCGACGCCTACCAGGGCATTCCGCTGATGGTGCTGATCTTTGCCGTCTTGATCGGGATCGGGGGTTACGTGCTCGGCGAAACCCGCTTCGGGCTCTACCTCTACGCAGTGGGCAACAACGAGGAAGCCGCGCGCCGGGCCGGGGTCAAGGTCGGAACGATCAAGATGGCGGCCTTTGCCATTGCCGGGGGGGTGGCGGCGATCGCGGGCATCCTGGCCGCCTCGCGCACCCTGGGCGTCGGCGTCTTCTCGGGCGGCGGCGTCGGCGGCGGAACCCTGCTCCTCGAATCGATTGCGGCAGCGGTCATCGGCGGCGTCAGCCTGTTCGGCGGCCGCGGATCGATCCACTCGGCGCTGCTCGGGGCCCTGGTCATCGGCACCGTCCAGAACGGCCTCAACCTGATGGGTGTCCAGAACGAGATCCGACTGATCGTGACCGGCTTGCTGCTGGTGCTTGCGGTATCGATCGACAAGCTCATCGAAAAGGCCACGGGGCAGCAAGCGTTCTGAAGCGAGCCCGCAGCATGATGGGCGGCGCTGGGCCCGTGTCGCGCCGGTCCGGCCGCGGCAGGATCGAGCCGGCTTCGCAGGCCCCGGCCAAACGCCGGCTGGACAGGAGGCCGACGAAGCGGCCGGCCTCGATCTGGTTCTCGGCGCCGCAGGCGGGCAGGCTGGCGATGCCGACCCCGCCCTAGACTTGCCGTCGACCGTCCCACACCCCCCCTTCAGGAGCCCCGCATGAGCGTCGTCGAGTCCTATACCGCGTCCGCCGAGATCGGCCACTACATCGGCGGCCGCCCGGTCGCGGGCCGGGGCGGGCGCCGCCAGGGCGTCTACAACCCCGCGACCGGCGCAGTGGCGCGCCAGGTGGCGCTGGCCGACGCGGCCGAGGTCGGCGCCGCGGTGGCCGCGGCGCAGGCGGCCTTTGCGGCCTGGGCCGACACGCCGCCGATCCGCCGTGCGCGCGTGCTCAACAAGTTCCTGCAGCTGATGAACGAGCACCGCGACGCGCTGGCCGCGATGATCACGGCCGAGCACGGCAAGGTGTTCAGCGACG
>JAGWTS010000457.1 GCA_028868875.1 Burkholderiales bacterium
GAAGATCGACGCCAACGCCAAGCTCGCCGGCATGAAGTCGCAGCTGCGCCTGGACATAACGCGCGACGGCCTGCGCATCCAGATCGTCGACGACCAGAGCCGGCCGATGTTTCCCTCGGGCAGCGCCGTGGTCGAGCCCTACATGCGCGACCTGCTGCACGAGATCGGCGCCGTCCTCGGCGAGGTGCCCAACCGCCTGACCCTCGAGGGCCACACCGACGCCCAGCCCTTCCAGGGCGGGGACAAGGGCTACAGCAACTGGGAGCTCTCGGCCGACCGGGCCAACGCCTCGCGGCGCGAGCTCGTCGCCGGCGGCCTGCCCGAGGACCGCACCGTGCGCGTGCAGGGCCTGGCCGCGAGCACCCCGTTCGACCCCCAGGACCCGCTCGCGCCGGTGAACCGGCGCATCAGCATCATCGTCATGAACCGCGAGGCCGAGGACCGCTTCTGGCGCACCTCGCCCGACACCGTCGAGGCGGCCGATCCGCAGCCCGGGGCCGCAGCGGCGCCGGATGCCGGTTCAAGTCCGCCTGCCGCCATCCGATAAACCATCCAGCCCGCTCCTTGCCGAGGTTCAGCCCATGAGCACCCCCTCCGACCTGAAGTTTTTGATCGTCGACGATTTCTCGACCATGCGCCGGATCGTGCGCGGCCTGCTCAAGGAGATGGGCTGCAACAACGCCGACGAGGCCGAGGACGGCGCGGTCGCGCTGCAGATGCTCAAGAACGGGCACTACGACTTCGTCGTCTCCGACATCAACATGCCCAACATGAACGGCTTCGAGCTGCTCAAGGCGATCAAGGCCGAGGCCGCGCTCAAGCACCTGCCGGTGCTGATGGTCACGGCCGAGGCGCGCAAGGAGGACATCGTGCTCGCGGCGCAGAGCGGTGCCGCGGGCTACATCGTCAAGCCTTTCACGAAGGCGACGCTCGAGGAAAAGGTTCAGAAGATCCTGCAGAAACTGGCCGCCACGGCCTGAACGGGAGCAACGATCATGAAGATGGAAGACATCGCTGCCTTGGCGCCTGCCGAAAGCCTGATGGTTTCGCCCGAGGTGTTCCAGCAGCTCGGCTCGATCACGCGGCTGCTGCACGACACGATGCAGCAGCTCGGCGTCATGCCCAAGCTGCAGGTCGCCACCGACGGCCTGCCCGACGCGCGCAGCCGCCTCACCTACATCGCGACCAAGACCGCCGAGGCCGCGAACAAGGTGCTGAACTCGGTCGACCAGGCCAAGGCCGAGCACGCGCTGATTTCCGAGGCGACGCGCAACATCGGCAAGTTGGTCGTCGCCGACCCGGTCAAGGCCGTGGCCTCGGGCGCGGTGATGAACTTCGTCAACGACGTCGAGCAGTCGACCGCGCGCATAGACGCCCACCTCACCGACATCATGATGGCGCAGGACTTCCACGACCTCACGGGCCAGGTCGTGGCCAAGGTCGTGACCCTGGCCAACGACCTCGAGGACAGCCTCGTCAAGCTGCTGGTCCAGGTGGTGCCGCCCGGCCAGCGCGAGAAGGTCGACCCGAACGTGCTGCACGGCCCGGTGGTCAACCCCGAAGGCCGCACCGACGTCGTCGCCGACCAGGGCGAGGTCGACGACCTGCTCGCCAGCCTGGGCTTCTAGCCCGGCGCCGGGCTCCAACTAGAGCCCGTTTCACCCTTCTTATCCGGCTCAAGTCCGGCCGCGGTGGCGGCAACATGGCGAGGTACCCAATGCCTGCGCCATGGCCGACGACTCCCAAGACCGCCACCTCCCTGCCTCAGCCCGCAAGATCGAGAAGGCGCGGGGCGAAGGCCAGGTTGCGCGCTCGCGCGACCTCGGCCATCTGGCCGCGCTCGGCGCCGGCGGCGCCTTGCTGGTGGTCTTCGCGCCCGAGCTGACGACCTGGCTCACCCAGCTGCTGCAGGACGGCCTGCGCTTCGACGCCGCGAGCCTGGCGCGCCCGGGTGCGATGGACGCCCACCTGAAGGCCGGCGTGCTCGCGATGCTGGCCGCGGTGCTGCCGCTGGGGCTCGCGGTGGCGGCGGTGGCGGTGGCCGCGAGCGTGCTCTCCGGCGGCTGGAACTTCACGCTCAAGCCGCTGGAGCCGAATTTCGGCAAGTTCAACCCGATCAGCGGCATCGGCCGGCTGTTCTCGGGCCAGCAGCTCGTCGAGACGCTGAAGTCCGTGCTGCTTGCCGCCATCATCGGCACCATCGGCACGGCCTACCTGCGCTCCGAGATCGGGCGCTTCGCCGAGCTGATCGCGATGCCGCTGCCGTCGGCCCTGGCCGAGCTCGGGCGCCTGCTGCGCAGCGGCGCCGGGCTGCTGCTGCTGGCCCTGGCCGCTTTCGCCCTCGTCGACGTGCCGCTGCAGCGCCACATGCTGCTGCGCCGGCTGCGCATGTCGACCCAGGAAGCGAAGACCGAGCGCAAGCAGTCCGACGGCAATCCCGAGGTCAAGGCCAAGATGCGCGCGAAGATGCGCTCGCTCGCGAGCCGGCGCATGCTTTCGCGGGTGCCGGCGGCCGACCTCGTCGTCATGAATCCGAGCCACTACGCGGTGGCGCTGAGCTACGACGAGACCAAGATGGCGGCCCCGCGCGTCGTCGCCAAGGGCGCCGACCTGATGGCGCTGCGCATCCGCGACAAGGCGCGCGAACACAAGGTGCCGGTGCTGCAGGCGCCGCCGCTGGCGCGCGCGCTGTTCAAGCACGCCGAGGTCGACCAGGAGATTCCGGGCGTGCTCTTCGGCGCCGTGGCCCAGGTGCTGGCCTGGGTCTACCAATTGCGCGCCGCGGCCGCCGCCGGCCGCCCGCTCGACCTCGCCGCGCCCGAGGTGGCGCTGCCGCCCGGACTCGATCCGGCCGAACCGTCCTTGGGGAAGTAATCGATGAATGGCTTGATGCAAAGGCTCAATGCGCTGCTCGGCCCGAATGCCGGCGCGGCCAAGGTGCTGACGCTGCCGATCTTCGTCGTGCTCATGCTGGCGATGATGGTGCTGCCGCTGCCGCCCTTCGTGCTCGACCTGCTGTTCACCTTCAACATCGCGATCGCGCTGATGGTGATGATGGTCTCGGCGCAGATGGTCAAGCCGCTGGACTTCGCGGCCCTGCCCAGCGTGCTGCTGGTGACGACGCTGATGCGGCTGTCGCTCAACGTCGCCTCGACCCGGGTCGTGCTGCTCGAAGGCCACAACGGCCCGGGCGCCGCCGGGCACGTGATCGAGAGCTTCGGCCACTTCCTGATCGGCGGCAACTTCGCCGTCGGCCTGATCGTCTTCGCGATCCTCGTCGTCATCAACTTCGTCGTCGTCACCAAGGGCGCCGAGCGCATCGCCGAGGTCGGCGCGCGCTTCACGCTGGACGCGATGCCGGGCAAGCAGATGGCGATCGACGCCGAGCTCAACGCCGGCCTCATCGACGAGACCGAAGCCCGCCGCCGCCGCGCCGAGGTGGGCGAGGAGGCCGACTTCTTCGGCTCGATGGACGGCGCGAGCAAATACGTGCGCGGCGACGCGATGGCGGGGCTCCTGATCCTGTTCATCAACGTCGTCGGCGGCCTCGTCATCGGCGTCGCGATGCACGGCCTGTCGTTCGCGCAGGCGGCCGACAACTACGTGCTGCTTGCGGTCGGCGACGCCCTCGTCGCCCAGATCCCGGGGCTGCTGGTCTCGGTCGCCTCGGCGATGGTGATCTCGCGCGTCGGCAAGGAAGAGGA
>JAGWTS010000458.1 GCA_028868875.1 Burkholderiales bacterium
GGTGCTGCTGGCCGACGAGCCCACCGGCAGCCTCGACTTCGCCACCGGCGAGACGGTGATGTCGCTGATGTTCGAGCTCAACCGCGAGGCCGGCACGACCCTGGTGCTGGTGACGCACGACCCGGCCATCGCCGAGCGCTGCGACCGCCGCCTGCGCATCGAGGCCGGGCGATTGGTGGAGGGCGTGAACGGCTGACCCAGCGAGGCCGCTGCGGACACTTGCCTTGCCGCTGCCCGCGTCTTATGCGCTTACAAAGACGACAGGCCGGGCGCAATCTGCCGAGCCGTTCGCGCATAGCATCGATCGCTGCAAACTGTCTTGCTGCGAGGAGATGCGAATGGGCTTTCTGTGGTTTTGCATCGTGGGCCTGGTGGCCGGCTGGCTCGCCGGAACCCTCGTCAAGGGCGGCGGCTTCGGCCTCGTGGGCGACCTCGTCGTCGGCGTCATCGGCGCCTTCCTGGGCGGCTTCCTGTTCAGCAGCTTCGGCGTCTCGGCCGGCGGCGGCCTGATCGGCAGCATCGTCGTGGCCACCATCGGCGCCGTCATCCTGCTGTTCGTCGTGCGCCTGATCAAGCGCGCCTGAATCGTGCGGCGCGCGCTGCGCGCCGCCGGGGTCAGGCTCAGTGAATCGGCTTGAAGCGCACGCGCTTCGGGCGCGCACCTTCCTCGCCGAGGCGCTTCTTCTTGTCGGCCTCGTATTCCTGGTAGTTGCCGGCGTAGAAGAACCACTGTGAATCGCCTTCGCAGGCGAGGATGTGGGTGCAGATGCGGTCGAGGAACCAGCGGTCGTGGCTGATCACCATGACGCTGCCGGCGAATTCGAGCAGGGCTTCCTCGAGCGCGCGCAGGGTTTCCACGTCGAGGTCGTTCGACGGTTCGTCGAGCATCAGCACGTTGCCGCCGCGCGCCAGCGTCTTGGCCAGGTGCAGGCGTCCGCGCTCGCCGCCCGAGAGGCTGCCGACGCGCTTTTGCTGGTCGTTGCCCTTGAAGTTGAAGCGGCCGAGATAGGCGCGCGACGGCATCACGAACTTGCCGACGATGATGTTGTCGAGTCCGCCCGACACGTCTTCCCACACCGTCTTGTCGTTCTCCAGGCTTTCGCGGCTCTGGTCGACGAAGGCGAGCTGCGCCGTCTTGCCGATCGCCACTTCGCCTTCATCGGGCTTCTCGACGCCCTGGATCATGCGGAACAGGGTCGACTTGCCGGCGCCGTTCGGGCCGATGACGCCGACGATCGCGCCGGCCGGAATCTTGAAGCTCAGGTTCTCGACCAGCATGCGGTCGCCGAAGCTCTTGCTCACGTTCTTGAACTCGATCACCTCATTGCCCAGGCGCTCGGCCACCGGGATGAAGATCTCGTTCGTCTCGTTGCGCTTCTGGTATTCGACGTCGGAAAGCTCCTCGAAGCGCGCCAGGCGCGCCTTGCTCTTGGTCTGGCGCGCCTTGGAGTTGGAGCGCACCCACTTCAGCTCTTCCTTCATCGCCTTCATGTGGGCGTCTTCGGCCTTCTGCTCCGACTCCAGGCGCTTTTCCTTCTGGTCGAGCCAGTCGGAGTAATTGCCCTTCCAGGGAATGCCCTGGCCGCGGTCGAGTTCGAGAATCCACTCGGCCGCGTTGTCGAGGAAGTAGCGATCGTGGGTGATCGCGACCACGGTGCCCGGGAAGCGCTGCAGGAACTGCTCGAGCCAGTCGACCGATTCGGCGTCCAGGTGGTTGGTGGGCTCGTCGAGGAGCAGCATGTCGGGCTTGGACAGCAGCAGCCGGCACAAGGCGACGCGGCGCTTCTCGCCGCCCGAGAGCTTGCCGATCACCGCGTCCCAGGGCGCCAGGCGCAAGGCGTCGGCGGCGAGTTCGAGCTGCAGGTCGGTGTTCTCGCTGCCTGCGGCGGCGATCACGGCCTCGAGCTCGGCCTGCTCGGCCGCGAGCTTGTCGAAATCGGCGTCGGGCTCGGCGTATTCGGCGTAGACCTCGTCCAGGCGCTTCTTCGCCGCGAGCACGCCGCCGATGCCTTGCTCGACCGCCTCGCGCACCGTCTGGTCGGGATCGAGCTGCGGCTCCTGCGGCAGGTATCCGATCTTCAGCCCCGGCATCGGCGTGGCCTCGCCTTCGATCTCCTTGTCCAGCCCGGCCATGATCTTGAGCAAGGTGCTCTTGCCGGATCCGTTGATGCCGAGCACGCCGATCTTGGCGCCGGGGAAGAACGAAAGCGAAACGCCTTTGAGGATCTGCCGCTTCGGCGGCACGATCTTGCCGACGCGGTTCATCGTGAAAACGTATTGGGCCATGAGGTCGATTCGGGGGGATTGAGCCGTGGCGCCGCCGAGCGGGGCGCCGAGGCGGCTATTGTCGCCGACCCGCGCAGAACACCGATCGGCGCGGACGAACCCCCGATTCGCGGGGTTGGCCGGGGCGAAATGCCGCTCAGACCCGGACCCGGCGCCTGCTCGACCGGGTCAGCCTGCTGCAGGAATGAGACATCCGGCGCCGAACAGGCCGGCCATCGCGGCCCTGTTCGGGCGTCGCTGGACGGCCCGCCAGTTACAATCCGCCCCATCGGTGCAGCCCCAGTCGCTGCACCGGCGTCGTCTCCCGACCACCGCGACACGCGGTTCTCCTCCCCCTGACGCCTGCGACTGGCGCCCCGAACAAGCGGGCGACGGGCCGTCTCACACATCAGAACAATGAACTTCAACGACCTCGGCCTGGCCGAGCCGCTCCTGCGCGCCGTGCACGATCAGGGCTACGACATTCCGACCCCCATCCAGGCGCAGGCGATTCCGCAAGTGCTCAAAGGCGGCGACCTGCTCGCCGGCGCCCAGACCGGCACCGGCAAGACGGCGGGCTTCACGCTGCCGATGCTGCAGCGCCTCTCCGAAGCCAAGCCAGTGCGCGACGCGCGCGGGCGCATCGCCATCCGCGCCCTCATCCTGACCCCGACGCGCGAGCTCGCGGCCCAGGTCGAGGAAAGCGTTCGCACCTACGGCAAGTACCTGCCGCTCACGAGCATGGTGATGTTCGGCGGCGTCGGCATGCAGCCGCAGATCGACCGCCTGCGCAAGGGCGTCGACATCCTCGTCGCGACGCCGGGCCGCCTGCTCGACCACCATCAGCAGGGCACGCTGGACCTCAAGCATGTGGAGATCTTCGTCCTCGACGAAGCCGATCGCATGCTCGACATGGGCTTCATCCACGACATCAAGAAGGTGCTCGCGGTGCTGCCGCCGAAGAAGCAGAGCCTGCTCTTCTCGGCCACCTTCAGCGACGACATCAAGGCCCTGGCCGACAAGTTGCTCAACGCCCCGGCCCTGATCGAGGTGGCGCGGCGCAACCAGACCGCGGAGAACATCGCGCAAAAGGTGCACCCGGTCGGTCGCGAGCGCAAGAAGGAGTTGCTCGCGCACCTGATCAAGACCGGTGACTGGCACCAGGTGCTGGTGTTCACGCGCATGAAGCACGGCGCGAACCGCCTCACCGAATACCTCTGCGAACACGGCATCAGCGCGATGGCGATCCATGGCAACAAGAGCCAGACCGCGCGCACCAAGGCGCTGGCCGACTTCAAGAGCGGCGACCTGCGCTGCCTCGTCGCCACCGACATCGCGGCGCGCGGCATCGACATCGACCAGCTGCCCCACGTCGTCAACTTCGAGCTGCCCAACGTGCCCGAGGACTATGTGCACCGCATCGGCCGCACCGGCCG
>JAGWTS010000067.1 GCA_028868875.1 Burkholderiales bacterium
GCGAACTGGTAGGCCAGGGCCGGGATGAAGGTGTTCATCTCGCCGCACTGGTTGATGAGCTGGACGATGTTGCAGCTGTAGGCGCGCATCATGCAGCCCTGGTCGGTCATGCGGATGCGGGTCAGGCGCGCGCGCAGGTGGTTCATGCCGCGGCTGGCCCAGCGCCGCCAGGCCGAGTCGCGCCGCATCTTGCGGATCGTGCCGACGTAGTCGGCGCCTGCGTCCATCGCCGCGAGCAGGCGGCCGATCTCTTCGGGCGGGTTCTGCAGGTCGGCGTCCAGCGTCACGACGCGCTCGCCGCGGCAATGCTCGAAGCCGGCGAGGATGGCGCGGTGCTGGCCGAAGTTGCCGTTGAAGAGCACCACCCGCGTCACGTCGGGCCGGCGCTCGAACTGCTCGGCCAGCAGCGCCGCCGAACGGTCGCGGCTGCCGTCGTTGATGAAGACGATCTCGTAGCGCAGGCCGAGCGCATCGAGCGCCGGATACAGCCGCGCGAACAGCAGCGGCAGCGTCGGCTCCTCGTTGTAGACCGGGATCACGACGCTGAGCGCGATGCCGCTGGCCGCGGGCCCGGCTTCGTCGGCGGCGCGGTGCAGGGCGATGGAAGGACTCTTGATCATGGCTGGGGGCGCAACACGCGCTGGAGTGCGGCGCAGACGCGGTCGACGTCGGCGTCGGCCATCGCCGGGAACAGCGGCAGGGTGACGATGCGCCGGCCGATGTCCTCGGCCTGCGGGAACTCGCCTTCGTGGTGGCCGCGCGCGCGGTACAGCGTGAACAGGTGCAGGGCCGGATAGTGCACGCCGACGCCGATGCCTTGGGCGCGCATCGCCTCGATGAACGCCGGCCGCGCCGGCCCGGCCGCGGGCAGCAGGGGCTGGAACATGTGCCAGTTCGAATGCTCGAAGTCGGCCGGCGGCAAGGCCAGGCCCAGGGCCGGGTCGAGGCGTTCGAAATAGCGCCGGGCGAGTTCGGCGCGGCGGCGGTTGAAGGCGTCCAGCTGCGGCAGCTGGCCGAGGCCGATCGCCGCGGCCACGTCGGTGAGGTTGGCCTTGCCGCCGAGCACGTCGACGTCCATGCCGCCGTCGGCAAAGCGCGTCACGCCTTGCAGCCGCAGCTTTTCGAGCAGGCGGGCTTCGGTCTCGTCGTTGAGGACGAGGCAGCCGCCTTCACTCGTCGTCAGGTTCTTGTTGGCGTGGAAGCTGAACGAGACGAGGTCGCCGAAGCTGCCGATCTCGCGCCCGCCCCAGCGCGCGCCCATCGCCTGTGCCGCGTCCTCGACGACGCGCAGGCGCTGCCGGCGCGCGATCTCGTAGAGCCGGTCGCGGTCCACCGGCAGGCCGGCGAGGTCGACCGGGATGATCGCCTGGGTGCGCGGCGTGATCGCGGCTTCGATCCGATCCAGGTCGATGTTGCGCGTCGCCGGGTCGACATCGACGAAGACCGGGGTCGCGCCGACCGCGAGCACGACGTTCGCCGTCGCGACCCAGGACAGCGGGGTCGTGATGACCTCGTCGCCGGGGCCGACCCCGGCCACGCGCAAGGCCATCTCGAGCAGGGCCGTGGCCGAACTCGCGAGCCGCACCGGGCGTCCGCCGAAGCGCGCCGAGAGCGCGGCTTCGAACTCGCGGCAGCGCGGGCCGGTCGTGATCCAGCCCGAGCGCAGCACCTCGCCGACGGCGGCGATCGTGGCTTCGTCGATCGAGGGCCGGGTGAAGGGCAGGAAGGGCAATGTCACGCCGCCGCCCCCGAACGCGCGACCAGGGTCACGCCGACCAGGATCACGGCGATGCCGAGCCAGCGCAGCGGCGACACCGCCTCGCCGAAGAGCCACATCGCCAGCAGCGCGTTGACGACGTAGCCGATCGACAGCATCGGGTAGGCGACGCTGACCTCGACGCGCGAGAGGGCGACGATCCACACCACCACGCTCACCGCATAGCAGCCCAGCCCGCCGAGGATCGCGGGCTGGGTCGCGAGCGTGAAGGCCGATCCGCGCAAGGCGCCGATCCCGCCGATCGGCCCGACCGCGCCCGCGCCCGCCTTCAACAACAGCTGGGCGACGGCGTTGAGCAGGACGCCGGCGAGGACGATGAGAAAGTCGGCAGGCTTCATCAGGGCTTGACCACCATCAGGCGGCGGGGATCTTCGTAGACGATCCGCATCGCCAGCCCGCGCGCGCGCAGTTCGTCGAGCGTGGCGCGGGAGAGGTAGGCAGCGGCGTGGGGTTCTCGATTCCAGCGCGCGATGAATTCGTCCAGGGTCGGAATCCAGCGGCCGGGTTCGAGATTTTCGCCGAATTCGAATTCGTCCCGCACTTCCACCAGCGTCACCGGCCGGCGCAGGTAGAACGGCAGGGTCTGGTCGTAGTCGCGCAGCGCGTAGACGGGGGTGCGGGCGTCGATCAGCGGCGCCACGGCGCGCGCGATCGCCGCGCTGCTCTTCAACTGGCCGAACGCGTCGTGCGACTGGAGCACGACGAGCAGGGCGAGCAACTGCCCCGCGCCCACGGCCAGCAGCGCCGTACGGCGCCGGCCGCGCCGCAGCAGGGCCCAGGCCGCCGCGGCGGCGGCGAGAAAGATCACGGCGCCGATCGCAACGCCGACGAGCAGCGGCCGCAGCGCCGAAGCCGGCGTGTCGGGCGAGCCCGCCTGGCGCGCGACGAAGGGCAGGGCCGCCAGCAGCAGGACCCAGAACGCGGTCGGCAGCAGCAGATGGCGCGCCAGCGCGCGCGAACTCGCGCGTTCGAGGTGGGGCACAAGCAAGAGCACCAGCGCCGGAAACATCGGCAGGATGTAGGACGGCAACTTCGAGTCCGAGGCGCTGAAGAACAGGAAGACGAAGGCCGTCCAGCACAGCAGCAGGCTGGCCGCGAAGTCGCCGCGGCGCGGCCGCAGCAGCCAGGGCAGGGCGCTGGTCCAGGGCATGAGTCCGACGAGCAGGATCGGCGCGAAATACCACCACGCGCCTTCGCGCCGCGCCTCCGGGGTGAGGTAGCGCTGCAGGTGTTCGTGGACGAAGAAGAATTGCAGGAACTCGGGGTGGCGCCAGCTCACCGCGACGAACCAGGGCAGCGTGATCGCGAGCAGCAGCGCCAGGCCGGGCAGCCAGCGCATGCGCCGCCAGAGCGAGAAGTCGAGCCGCCACAGGCTTTGCAGCACGAGCGCGGCGCCCGGAATGACGATGCCCACCGGTCCCTTGCTCAGCACCGCCAGCCCCATCCCGGCCCAGGCCAGCAGCCACCAGTGCAGGGCGTCGCTGCGCTCGGCGAGCAGGACGGCGCAAAGCACCAGGGTCAGCGCCGCGCTGAGCCCGGCGTCGAGCGTGAGGAAGTGGCTGTTGAGCACGATCCAGCTCGTCGCGCCGGCGATGACCGCGGCCTGCAGCCCCGCGGCCGCGCCCCAGAGCCGGCGCGCCGTGAAGCCGAGCAGGCCCACCGTGGCCAGCCCGGCGAGCCCGGGCCAGAGCCGGGCCGCGAATTCGTTGATGCCGAAGACGGCCATCGCCAGCGCGCCGCCCCAGTACTGCAGCGGCGGCTTCTCGAAGTAGATGAGGCCGTTCAGGCGCGGCGTGATCCAGTCGCCGCTTTGCAGCATCGCCAGCGAAAGCGAGGCGTAGCGCCCTTCGTCGGCGCTGACGAGCGAGCGCCCTGCCAGCGCCAACAGCCAGACCGCGACGAACAGCAAGGCGATGGCGACGACGACCCGGCGCGGGGCGGCGCCGGAGGCGGGCGGGCGCGGGGCGGAGGATTCTGGCCGGCGCGGGGCGGAGTCAGTGGGCCGGCGCGGGGCGCCGGGGGGCTCGTGGGGTTGGGCAGGCACGCGCTACTGCAGCGGTTGGATCCGCACCTTGATCGGCATGTCGGGCCAGCCCTTGGCGCGCAGCACCATCTCGAGTCGCGGCAACAACTGGCGCAGCTTGGCGGCGGCGGCGCCGTGGGCGGCCAGCAGCGACCAGCCTTCTTCGTCGATCGGCCCCGCGCGCACGGTTTCGCGCAGCGCCGGCGGCAGGATGCCGGCGACGGCGGCAAAGCGCGCGCGCGACTGCTCGAGCCGCTGCAGCAGCCGCGCCAGGGGTTCGCTGCGGTCGAGCGCGCTCGACAAGGGCAGCGAGCCGGGGGGCTGCAAGGGCCGGGTGGACATGGGTGCCGAGTCTAACGACGCGCGGCCCGGCCGGGGCCGCGTCCGGTGCGGCGGCGTGCGCTTGCGGCAGCACTCGCGCGCTGCGCGCCCAGGCGGCGCGGCGCCGAAATGCACTGCTGGAGACCGCCCGCGTCGGGAAAGGGGGCGATGCTAAACTCGTCGGCTTCGTGCCCGGCGCCCGGGCCGGCCCCCTGCGCGCGTGCGCGTCGGGCCATCCAGGCCCCTCGCCGCCCCGACAACGCCTCGATGCGAGGTCCGTCTTCGCGACGGCCGCGTCCGGGGCCTCGAATGAACCCGCCCGCGGACGCTGCATGTTCCCCAAGATCCTGACCCAGATTTTCGGCAGTCGCAACGACCGCCTGCTGAAAGGTTATCGCCGCACGGTCGAGGCGATCAACGCCCTGGAGTCTCGCTTCGAGCGTCTGGACGATGCCGCCTTGCGCGCCATGAGCGACGAGTTCCGCCAGCGCCTGGGCGCCGGCACCGCGCTCGACGACCTGCTGCCCGAGGCCTTCGCGGTCTGCCGCGAAGCCGGCAAGCGCACCCTGAAGATGCGCCATTTCGACGTCCAGCTCATCGGCGGCATCGCCCTGCACCAGGGCAAGATCCCCGAGATGCGCACCGGCGAGGGCAAGACCCTGGCAGCCACGTTGCCGGTGTACCTGAACGCCCTGACTGGCAAGGGCGTGCACGTCGTCACCGTCAACGACTACCTGGCGCGGCGCGACGCCGAATGGATGGGCCGGCTCTACGGCTTCCTCGGCCTCACGGTGGGCGTCAACGTGCCCGGCCTGCAGCGCGAGGAGAAGCAGGCGGCCTACGCGGCCGACGTCACCTACGGCACGAACAACGAGTTCGGCTTCGACTACCTGCGCGACAACATGGTCTACGAGGTGGGCGAGCGCGTCGCCCGCGGCCTGCACTACGCCATCGTCGACGAGGTCGATTCCATCCTGATCGACGAGGCCCGCACCCCGCTCATCATCAGCGGCCAGGCCGAGGACCACACCGAGCTCTACGTGCGCATCAACGCCGTCGTGCCGGGGCTGAAGAAGCAGATCGGCGAAGAAGACATCCGCACCGGTGAAGGCGTGATCGAACCCGGCGACTTCACCGTCGACGAGAAGGCGCACCAGGTCTTCCTCACCGAAGCCGGCCACGAGCGGGCCGAGCAGCTGCTCACCGAGGCCGGCCTGCTCGCACCGGGCGCCAGCCTCTACGACCCGTCCAACATCGCGCTCATGCACCACGTGTACGCGGCGCTGCGGGCGAACCAGCTCTACCACCGCGACCAGAACTACGTGGTGCAGAACGGCGAGGTCGTGATCGTCGACGAGTTCACCGGCCGCCTGATGACGGGCCGGCGCTGGAGCGACGGCCTGCACCAGGCCGTGGAAGCCAAGGAAGGCGTGCCCATCCAGAGCGAGAACCAGACCCTGGCCTCGGTCACGTTCCAGAACTACTTCCGCATGTACGAGAAGCTCGGCGGCATGACCGGCACCGCCGACACCGAGGCTTACGAATTCCAGGAGATCTACGGTCTCGAGACCGTGGTCATCCCGCCGAACAGGCCGACGATCCGCAAGGACGAGAACGACCTCATCTACAAGACGGCGAAGGAGAAGTACGACGCCGTCACCGCCGACATCCGCGACTGCTACGAGCGCGGCCAGCCGGTGCTGGTGGGCACGACCTCGATCGAGAACTCCGAGCTCATCTCCGCCCTGCTCACGAAGGCGAAGCTGCCGCACCAGGTGCTCAACGCGAAGCAGCACGCCAAGGAAGCCGAGATCGTGGCCCAGGCCGGGCGGCCGAAGATGGTGACGATCGCGACCAACATGGCCGGGCGCGGCACCGACATCGTGCTCGGCGGCAACGTCGAGAAGCAGATCCAGATCCTCGAAGAGGATCCCACGGTCTCCGACGAAGAGAAGAAGGCGCGCGCCGCGCAGCTGCACGCCGAATGGCAGGGCCTGCACGACCAGGTCAAGGCCCTGGGGGGCTTGCGCATCGTCGCCACCGAGCGCCACGAGAGCCGGCGCATCGACAACCAGCTGCGCGGCCGCTCGGGCCGCCAGGGCGATCCCGGCGCGAGCCGCTTCTACCTGAGCCTGGACGATTCGCTGATGCGCATCTTCGCCGGCGACCGCGTGCGCGCGATCATGGACCGGCTCAAGATGCCCGAGGGCGAGGCCATCGAGGCCGGCATCGTCAACCGCAGCATCGAGAGCGCGCAGCGCAAGGTCGAGGCGCGCAACTTCGACATCCGCAAGCAGCTGCTCGAATACGACGACGTCTCCAACGACCAGCGCAAGGTCATCTACCAGCAGCGCAACGAGATCCTCGAGGCCGCCCAACTCGACGCCCAGATCGCCAACCTGCGCAAGAGCGCGCTCACCGACGTGGTACGCGGCTTCGTCCCGGCCGAGAGCCTGGAAGAGCAATGGGACCTGGAAGGCCTCGAGCGCGTGCTCAAGGAAGAATGGCAGCTCGACCTGCCGCTGCGCGCCGAGGTCGAGCAAAGCGAGAGCGCGACCGACGAGGACATCGTCGACAAGGTCGTCGCCGCCGGCGACGCCTTGTTCGCGGGCAAGGTGGCGGCGGTGGGCGGCGAGCAGTTCACGCCCTTCATGCGCATGGTGCTGCTGCAGGCCATCGACAGCCATTGGCGCGAGCATCTCGCGGCGCTGGACTACCTGCGCCAGGGCATCCACCTGCGCGGCTACGCCCAGCAGAACCCGAAGCAGGAATACAAGCGCGAGGCCTTCGAGCTGTTCTCGCAATTGCTCGACATCGTCAAGATCGAGGTCACGCGGGTGCTGATGACGGTGCGCATCCAGACCCAGGACCAGGCCACCGAGGCGGCCGAGGCGATCGAGCAGCAGGTGAGCCAGCTCTCCAACGTGACCTACACCCATCCGAACGAGGACGGCAGCATTTCGCGCGATGCGGACGTGGCCGCCGCCGCCTCGGCTGCCGCGGCGGCGGCCCTGCCGCGCGTCGGCCGCAACGATCCCTGCCCTTGCGGCAGCGGCAAGAAGTACAAGTTCTGCCACGGCAAGCTCGCCTGATCGGTGCGCAGCCCCCCTGGATCGGGGGAGTGTTTGTGAAGAACCTTGTCGAGGCAGTGTCGATTCGTTTGTTAGTCTGAGCGCATAACAAACGCTTGGGATGGGTGGACGCCGCCCGGTTGCCGTAGCGACCGGCAAGTGGGCAGACCCGCCGCGACTTCATGGATGTATCCGATCTGAAAGGCGCTCCGCCGCAGCTTGCGACCGCGCGCCTCGACCTGGTCTGGCCGCGCGCCGCCCACGCCGCGGCGGTCTGCGAAAGCGTCAACAGCTCGCTCGGCGAACTCCGCTTCGTCGCCTGGGCCCAGCCCGGCTTCGACGACGACGCCGCGCGCCGCTTCTGCGAAGCCGATGCCGAGCGCGTGGCCGCGGGCGACTGCCTGATCTATTTCGCCTTCGAGCGCGAAAGCGGCCGCTTCGTCGGCAACCTCGACCTGCACCACTTCGACTTCAGGGTGCCGCGCTGCCAGATCGGCTATGTCGGCGATGCGCGCATGGCGCGCCGCGGCCTGATGCGCGAGGCGGCGCTGGCCCTGGTCGACCTCGCGTTCGGCCTCGGCGTCGAGCGCGTCGAGGCCTGGTGCGACCTGCGCAACACGCGCTCGATCCAGTTCGCCCAGGGCCTGGGCATGCAGTACGAGGGCGTGCTGCGCGGCATCGAGCGCGATGCCGAGGGGGCGCTGTGCGACCAGGTGCTGCTGGCGCGGCTCAAGGGCGACGCGCCACCGGGCTGATCCGACCGCTGCCGGCCCTCCGGGGAGGATTCGGGCCGCGCGCCACGCCGGCGTTCCTACAATCCGCAGCACCCGAGACCGCGAGCCTGCCCATCATGCCCGTCAACCTGAAGCCCCTGGATCCCTCCTCCCTGCACCCGGTGCCGGGCCTGCGCATCGGCGTCGCGATGGCCGGCATCCGCAAGGCGAACCGGCGCGACCTCGTCGTCTTTGCGCTGGACGAAGGCGCGGCCGTGGCCGGGGTCTTCACCCAGAACCGCTTCTGCGCGGCGCCGGTGCAGGTCTGCCGCGAGAACCTGGCCGCCAGCAGCGCGATCCGCGCCCTCGTCGTCAACACCGGCAACGCCAACGCCGGCACCGGGGCCGATGGCCTGGCGCGCGCGCGCCGCAGTTGCGAAGCGCTGGCCGCCATCGCCGGCTGCAAGCCGCAGCAGGTGCTGCCGTTCTCGACCGGCGTGATCATGGAGACGCTGCCCCTCGAGCGCATCGAAGCCGGCCTGCCCGCGGCCTGGGGAGCGCTGAAGGCCGACACCCGGGCCGATGCCTGGGCCGATGCCGCGGCCGGCATCATGACCACCGACACCGTGCCGAAGGCGGCCTCGCGCCGCATCGAGATCGGAGGGCGCAGCGTCAGCGTCACCGGCATCGCCAAGGGCGCCGGGATGATCCGCCCGAACATGGCGACGATGCTCGGCTTCGTCGCCACCGATGCCGTGATCGACCCGGCGCTGCTGCAGCCGCTGCTGGACGAGGCGGCCGGGCGCAGCTTCAACCGCATCACGATCGACGGCGACACCTCGACCAACGATTCCTTCGTGCTCATTGCGACGCAGCGCGCCGGCCATGCGCCGATCAAGGCGCTCGACAGCGCCGAAGGCCGGGCGCTGCGCGAAGCCGTGATCGCGGTCGCCGAGGAACTCGCCCAGGCCATCGTGCGCGACGGCGAAGGCGCGACCAAGTTCATCACGGTGCAGGTGCAGGGCGGGCGCACGGTCGAGGAATGCCGGCTCGCGGCCTACGCGGTGGCGCACTCGCCGCTCGTCAAGACCGCGTTCTTCGCGAGCGACCCCAACCTCGGGCGCATCCTCGCGGCCGTGGGCTATGCCGGCATCGGCGACCTCGACCAGGGGCTGATCGACCTCTACCTCGACGACGTCCACGTCGTCGAGCGGGGCGGGCGCCGCGCCGCCTACCGCGAGGAAGACGGCCAGCGCGTGATGAAGCAGAGCGAGATCACGATCCGCGTCGACCTGCACCGCGGCGAGGCCCAGGCCCTGGTCTGGACCTGCGACCTCTCGCACGACTACGTCAGCATCAACGCCGACTACCGGTCCTGAGCCAGCCTCTCAGTCGAACAAGGCGCCCGGCGCCGGCGCGAAGCGGTTCACCGCGTCGGTGATGAGGCCGTCGATGCCCAGCGCCAGCAGGCGCCGCGCCTCGGGCGGGTCGTTCACCGTGTAGCACAGCGCGCGCAGGCCGGCGCCGTGCAATTGCGCGATCAGCGCCGCGTCCATCAGCGCGTAGTCGGTCACGACGGCGACGCAGCCGAGCGCTTGCGCGCGCTCGAACCAGCCCGGCCACAGGGTTTCGAGCAGCAGGGCGCGGCGCAGGCCGGGCGCCGTGGCTTTGGCGCCGGCGAGCGCCTCGGGCTGGAACGAGCTCAGCAGCGGCGGCGGCGCCTCGCCTTGCCACAGGCGCAGGCAGGCCTGGCCGACGGCTTCGCCGGTGGCCCGCTCGAGCCCCGTGGTCGGCTTGATCTCGATGTTGAGCGCAAAGCCGTTGCGCCGGACGTAGGCCGCGATCGCATCCAGGCTGGGCAGCGGTTCGCCCGCGAACGGGCGCCCTTGCCAGCCGCCGGCGTCGAGGCGCGAGAGCTCGTGCCAGCTGCGTTCGCCCGCGATGCCGCGTTCCGGCGTGGTGCGGTCGAGCGTGTCGTCGTGGAGCAGGAAGGGCACGCCGTCGGCGCTGAGCTTCACGTCGCATTCGAAGGCGCGGTAGCCGTACCCGGCGCCGACGCGGAACGCCGCGAGCGTGTTCTCGGGCGCGAGCCGGCCGGCGCCGCGGTGGGCGATCCACAAGGGGTAGGGCCAATCGTTCATGGCTCGACTCTACGGCCGTCGGCGGGGTCGAACCAGTGCAGGTTCTGCGCTGCCACCTGCAGCGCCACGGTGGTGCCGGGGTGCGGCGCGGCGAGGCCCGAGTCGATGCGCGCCGTGAAGGCGGCATCGCCCAGGCGGCCGTGGACGAGGCGCTCGGCGCCCAGCATCTCGACCAGCTCGACCCGCAGTGGCCAGCCCGCGCCTGCGCCGACCACGCAATGCTCGGGCCGGGCGCCGAGCAGCAGCCGGCCCGGGCGCGGCGCGGCCGCCGGCAACGCCAGGGTCTGGCCGCCGACCGCGAAGCCGCCGGCCGCGGCCTCGCCTTCGACCAGGTTCATCGGCGGCGAGCCGATGAAGCCGGCGACGAAGGCACTGGCCGGGCGCGCGTAGACCGCTTCGGGCGTGCCGATCTGCTCGACCCGGCCCGCGTTCATCACGATCATGCGCTGGGCCAGCGTCATCGCCTCGACCTGGTCGTGGGTGACGAAGAGCGAGGTCACGCCGAGTTCGGCGTGCAGCTTGCTGATTTCGAGCCGGGTCTGGGCGCGCAGCTTGGCGTCGAGGTTGGACAGCGGCTCGTCGAACAAGAAGACTTGCGGCTGGCGCACGATGGCGCGCCCCATCGCGACGCGCTGGCGCTGGCCGCCCGAGAGCTGCTGCGGCCGCCGCTCGAGCAAGGCCTCGAGCTGCAGGATGGCCGCCGCCTTGCGCACGCGCGCGTCGATCTCGGCCTTGGCCACGCGCGCGATCTTCAGGCCGTAGGCCATGTTCTGGTACACGCTCATGTGCGGGTACAGCGCGTAGTTCTGGAACACCATCGCGATGTCGCGCTCGGCCGGCTCGACCTCGTTGACGACGCGCGCGCCGATCGCGATCTCGCCTTCGCTGATCTCCTCGAGCCCCGCGACCATGCGCAGCAGCGTGCTCTTGCCGCAGCCGCTGGGGCCGACGATGACGATGAATTCGCCGTCGCCGATCTCGGCGCTGACGCCGTGGATCACCGCGTTCGCCTTCGGCCCCTTGCCGTAGCGCTTGACGACCTGGCGGATCGAGAGGGATGCCATGTTGATTTATTTCTCGCTGTCGACCAGGCCCTTGACGAACCACTTCTGCATCAGCATCACGACGAGCGCGGGCGGCGCCATCGCCAGCACCGCGGTCGCCATCGCCAGCTCCCACTGCACCGCGACGTCGCCGCTGGCGCCGATGACGCGCTTCAGGCCGAGCACGATCGGGTACATGTTCTCGTTCGTCGTCGCGAGCAGCGGCCACAGGTACTGGTTCCAGCCGTAGATGAACTGGATCACGAAGAGCGCCGCGATGTTGGTGGCCGACAGCGGCAGCAGCACGTCGCGCAGGAAGCGCAGCGGCCCGGCGCCGTCGATGCGCGCGGCCTCGGCGAGCTCATCCGGCACGGTGAGGAAGAACTGGCGGAACAGGAAGGTCGCGGTGGCCGAGGCGATGAGCGGCAGCGTCAGCCCGGCATAGGTGTTGAGCAGGCCGAGGTTGGCGACGACCTGGTAGGTGGGAGAGATGCGCACCTCCACCGGCAGCATCAGGGTCACGAAGATCATCCAGAAGAAGGTCTTGCGCCCGGGGAACTCGAAATAGACGATCGCGAAGGCCGAGAGCATCGAGATCACGATCTTGCCGACGGCGATGCCCAGCGCCATCGCGAGCGAGACCTGGAGCATGTGCGCCATCGCCGTTGCGCCCGGGGCGCTGCCGTCGCCGAACAGGACGACCGAGAAGTTGTGCAGCGCGCTCGTTCCCGGCACGAGCGACATCGGCACCCGCTTCATCTGCTCGGCGCTCTGGCTCGAAGCCACGAGCGTGACGTAGATCGGGAACAGCGTCACCAGCACGCCGAGCAGCAGCACGGCGTGCGAGACGAAGGTCAGCAGCGGGCGGCGCTCGACCATCAGTAGGAGACCCGCTTTTCGACGTAGCGGAACTGCAGCACCGTGAGGCCGATGACGAGCGCCATCAGCACCACCGACTGCGCTGCCGAGCCGCCCAGGTCCTGGCCCTTGAAGCCGTCCATGTAGACCTTGTAGACGAGGATCACGGTGTCGTTGCCGGGGCCGCCCTGGGTCGTCACGTCGATGATCGCGAAGGTGTCGAAGAAGGCGTAGACGATGTTGACGACGAGCAGGAAGAAGCTCGTCGGCGACAGCAGCGGCAGCACGATGTCGCGCAGCCGCCGCAGCGGTCCGGCGCCGTCGATCGCCGCGGCTTCGATCAGCGATTTCGGGATCGACTGCATCCCGGCGAGGAAGAACAGGAAGTTGTAGCTCACCTGCTTCCAGACCGACGCGATGACGATCAGCGCCATCGCCTGGCCGCTGTTGGCGAAATGGTTCCAGTGCACGCCGAGGTGGCCCAGGGCGATCGAGACGAGGCCGATCGAGGGGCTGAAGAGAAACATCCACAGCACCCCCGAGACCACCGCCGAGACCGCGTAGGGCCAGATCAGCAGCGTGCGGTACCAGCGCGCGCCGCGCACGACGCGGTCGGCAAAGATCGCCAGCACCAGCGCAATCGCCATCGCGCAGGCCGCCACCAGGAGCGAGAACTCGGCCGTGGTGCCGAAGGCCGCGAGGTACAGCGGGTCGTGGAACAGCGACTTGAAGTTGTCGAACCAGACGAACTGGGTCCGGGTGCCGAACGCGTCCTGCACGAGCAGGCTCTGCCACAAGGCCTGGGCCGCGGGCCAGAAGAAGAACACCAGGGTGACGGCGATCTGCGGCGCCACCAAGGCATAGGGCAGCCAGGCCGAGCGGAAGCGGGCGCGCTTTTCCATCGCTCCCGCCTCAGCCCGCGAACACCGCGTTCAGGACTTGTTCGCCTTCTGGAACCGTTCCAGCAGTTCGTTGCCGCGCGAAGCCGCGTCGTCGAGCGCCTGCTTGGCGCTCTTCTTGCCGCTCCAGACGTTCTCGAGTTCCTGGTCGACGACGTCGCGGATCTGCAGCATGTTGCCCAGGCGCACGCCACGCGACTTGACGGTGGTCTTGACCAGCATCTGCTTGACGGCGATGTCGGTGCCCGGGTTCTTGTCGTAGAAGCCGGACTTCTTGGTCAGCTCGTAGGCCGCGGTCGTGATCGGCAGGTAGCCCGTGCCCTGGTGCCAGTCGGCCTGCAGCGCCGGCTGCGACAGGAAGCTCAGGAATTTCGCCACGCCCTTGTATTCTTCCTTGGACTTGCCGCTCATCACCCACAGGCTGGCGCCGCCGATGATGGTGTTCTTGGGCGCGCCGGGCACGTCGCTGTAATAGGGCAGGGCGGCCACGCCCCAGTGGAAGGTGGCGTTCTTCTTGATGTTGCCGTAGGCCGCCGACGAGCCGGTGATCATCGCGCATTCGCCGCTGAAAAAGCGGGCGTTGCCTTCGTCCTTGCGCCCCGAATAGCTGTAGTAGCCCTGCTGCGCCCATTTCGCCATGTTGTCGATGTGGCGCGTGCGCAGCGCGTCGTTGAACACCAGGCGGGCCCCGGTGCCCCCGAAGCCGTTGTTCTCGGTGGCGTAGGGCACGTTGTGCAGGGTCGAGAAGCTCTCGAGCTGGACCCAGGCCTGCCAGGCCGTGGTGTAGGGGCACTTGCTGCCGCTGGCCTTGAGCTTGGCCATCGCGCCGACCATGTCCTGCCAGGTCGCCGGCGGCTTGTTCGCGTCGAGCCCGGCCTTGGCGAAGGCGTCCTTGTTGTAGAACATCACCGTGGTCGAGCTGTTGAACGGGAACGACAGCAACTCGCCGTTGTTGGCCGCGTAATAGCCGGCCACCGCGGGCAGGAACGAGTTGCGGTCGAATTTCTCGCCGTTCTGCTTCATCAGTTCCTCCACCGGCTTGATGACGCCCTTGGCTGCCATCATCGTCGCGGTGCCGACCTCGAAGACCTGCAGGATGTCGGGTGCATTGCCGCCGCGGAACGCGGCGATCCCGGCCGCCATCGACTCGGCGTAATTGCCCTTGTAGACCGGAACGACCTTGAATTCGGTCTGGCTGGCGTTGAACTGGCGCGCCATCTCGTTGACGCGGTCGCCGAGCGCGCCTTCCATCGAATGCCACCACTGGATCTCGACGGCGGCGTGCACCGGCTGGGCGAACAAGGCGGCGGCCATGACGACCGAACTCAAGGCTTTCAATTTCATGCGGGCTCCGGGGATGCGGTGAGGGACAAACAGACAAGTCTGCAGCAGTTCTGTGACAGCGCGCTTTCTGTCACGGCAGGCGCCCGCCCGGAATCGGTGGATACCCGCCGCACAGCCCGACCCCGGCGCCGGATGCTGCACTGCGGTAGCATCCGCGGTTCCCCATGAATGACCCGCTTCCCATCGCCAGCGCCCTGGGCCCGGCCGTCGCCAACGATGGCGGCGAAGACTCCGGCCAGCCGCGGCTGCGCGAGATTCCCTACAACTACACCTCGTTCTCGGATCGCGAGATCGTGCTGCGCCTGCTCGGCGCGCGCGCCTGGGAGCTGCTGAACCTGCTGCGCCAGGAGCGCCGCACCGGCCGTTCGGCGCGCATGTTGTACGAGGTGCTGGGCGACATCTGGGTCGTGCAGCGCAACCCGTACCTCGAAGACGACCTGCTCGCCAATCCGAAGCGCCGCGGCCTGCTGATCGACGCCTTGCAGCACCGCCTGCAGGAGGTCGACCGCAGGCGCCAGGGCTCGTCGGACGAGCCGGCGCTACGCGAGCGCGACGCCCTCGTCGGCGAACTGCTGGTGGCCGCGCGCGCCGCGGTCGAGCGCTTCGCGCGCCGCTTCGACGAGCTGCGCTCGTTGCGCCAGCGTGCACGCCGCGTCCTCGGCCGCACCACGGCCAAGGACAACATCAAGTTCGACGGCTTGTCGCGCGTCTCGCACGTCACCGACGCCACCGACTGGCGCGTCGAGTACCCCTTCGTCGTCCTCACCCCCGACACCGAGGCCGAGATGGCGGCCCTGGTCAAGGGCTGCATCGAGCTCGGCCTGACCATCGTGCCGCGTGGCGGCGGCACCGGCTACACCGGCGGCGCCTTGCCGCTCGCCTGGCAGAGCGCGGTCATCAACACCGAGAAGCTCGAGGCGATGAGCGAGGTGGAATGGGTCGAGCTGCCCGGCCTGGACAAGCCGGTGCCGACGATCCGCACCGAAGCCGGCGTCGTGACCCAGCGCGTGGCCGACGCGGCCGAGCGCGCCGGCCATGTCTTCGCGGTCGACCCGACCTCGGCCGACGCGTCCTGTGTCGGCGGCAACATCGCGATGAACGCGGGCGGCAAGAAGGCCGTGCTCTGGGGCACGGCGCTCGACAACCTGGCCTCCTGGCGCATGGTGACGCCGGACGCGCGCTGGCTCGAGGTCGTGCGCATCGGCCACAACCTGGGCAAGATCCACGACGCCGAGGTCGCGAGCTTCGAGCTGCGCTACTTCGACGAATCGGGGCGCAAGGTGGCGCGCACCGAGCGCCTGGACATCCCCGGCCCGGTGTTCCGCAAGCACGGGCTGGGCAAGGACGTCACCGACAAGTTCCTCGCCGGACTGCCCGGAGTGCAGAAGGAAGGCTGCGACGGCCTCATCACGAGCGCGCGCTGGGTCGTGCACCGCATGCCGGCCCATGTGCGCACGGTCTGCCTCGAATTCTTCGGCAACCCGAAGGACGGCGTGCCGTCGATCGTCGAGATCAAGGACTACCTGTTCGCCGAGGCCAGGAAGCCCGGCGGGGCGATCCTCGCCGGTCTCGAGCACATGGACGACCGCTACCTGAAGGCGGTGGGCTACGCGACGAAGAGCCGGCGCGCGGTCGGTGGCAACGGCTTGCCGAAGATGGTGCTGATCGGCGACATCGTCGGCGACGACGAAGACGCGGTGGCGCGCGCGACGAGCGAGGTCATCCGCCTGGCCAACGGCCGCAGCGGCGAAGGCTTCGTCGCGGTGAGCGCCGAGGCGCGCAAGAAGTTCTGGCTCGACCGCAAGCGCACCGCGGCGATCGCACGCCACACCAACGCCTTCAAGATCAACGAAGACGTGGTGATCCCGCTGCCGCGCATGGGCGAGTACACCGAAGGCATCGAGCGCATCAACATCGAGCTCTCGCTGCGCAACAAGCTCCAGCTCTGCGACCGGCTCGAAGCCTTCTTCACGCAAGAGCGCATCCCGCTCGGCCGCGCCGACGACAGCGGCGAGATTCCGGGCGCCGAGTTGCTCGAAGACCGCGTCGCCCAGGCCCTGGCGCTGCTGCGCGAGGTGCGCGCGCAATGGGCGGGCTGGCTCGCCGACATCGACAGCCTGCCCGCGGACGGCAGCCCGGGCCTGTTCGCGCGGCTGCAGGACCACAGCCTGCGTGCCTCGTGGAAGACCCAGCTGCTCGAGCCGTTGCGCGCGGTGTTCTCGGGCGCTGCCTTCGCGCCCGTGGTCGAGCGCTGCCGGGCGATCCACCAGGAAGTGCTGCACGGCAGGGTCTGGGTGGCCCTGCACATGCACGCCGGCGACGGCAACGTGCACACCAACATCCCCGTCAACAGCGACAACTACGAGATGCTGCAGACGGCGCACGAAGCCGTGGCGCGCATCATGGCGCTGGCGCGGCGCCTGGACGGCGTGATCAGCGGCGAGCACGGCATCGGCATCACCAAGCTCGAATTCCTCTCCGACGCCGAACTCCAGCCGTTTGCCGACTACAAGGCCCGCATCGACCCCGAAGGCCGCTTCAACAAGGGCAAGCTGCTGCGCGCCGGCATGGCGGGGGCCTTTGCCGCCGACCTGAGCGCCGCCTACACGCCGAGCTTCGGCCTGATGGGCCACGAGTCGCTGATCATGCAGCAGAGCGACATCGGCGCCATCAGCGACAGCATCAAGGACTGCCTGCGCTGCGGCAAGTGCAAGCCGGTCTGCTCCACCCATGTGCCGCGCGCCAACCTGCTCTACAGCCCGCGCAACAAGATCCTCGCGACCTCGCTCCTGATCGAGGCCTTCCTCTACGAAGAGCAGACGCGCCGTGGCGTGAGCCTGGCGCATTGGGAGGAGTTCGAGGACGTGGCCGACCATTGCACGGTCTGCCACAAGTGCGAAGCGCCGTGTCCGGTGAAGATCGACTTCGGCGACGTCACCATGAACATGCGCAACCTGCTGCGCAAGATGGGGCAGAAGAGCTGGCGCCCGGGCAACGCCGCGGCGATGTTCTTCCTGAACGCGACGAACCCGCAGACGATCAAGCTCATGCGCACGGCGATGGTGGGCGTCGGCTTCAAGGCGCAGCGCCTGATGAACGACCTGCTGCGCCCGGCCGCGAGGAAGCAGACCGCGGCGCCGCCGGCGACGGTGGGCAGCGCGCCGATCAAAGAGCAGGTGATCCACTTCATCAACAAGAAGATGCCCGGCGGCCTGCCCAAGAAGACCGCGCGCGCCTTGTTGGACATCGAAGACAACGCCTACGTCCCGATCATCCGCGACCCGCGCGCCACCAGCGCCGAGACCGAAGCCGTGTTCTATTTCCCCGGCTGCGGCAGCGAGCGCCTGTTCAGCCAGGTGGGCCTGGCGACCCAGGCCATGCTCTGGCACGCCGGCGTCCAGACCGTGCTGCCGCCGGGCTACCTGTGCTGCGGCTATCCGCAGCGCGGCAGCGGCCAGTACGACCGCGCCGAGAAGATCATCACCGACAACCGGGTGCTGTTCCACCGCGTCGCCAACACGCTGAACTACCTCG
>JAGWTS010000459.1 GCA_028868875.1 Burkholderiales bacterium
ACGTCGGGCATGTCGTGCGAGATCAGGAAGATGCCCACGCCGCTGGCCTTCAGCTTGCGCACGAGGTCGTGGACCATGCGCGTCTCCTCGGGGCCGAGGGCGGCGCAGGGCTCGTCCATGATCAGGGCGCGGGCGTTGAAGTACAGCGCGCGCGAGATCGCCACCACCTGGCGCTGCCCGCCCGAGAGCGAGCGCACCGGAACCCGGATGTTCTTGAAGTTCGGGTTCAGCTTGTGGAAGACCTCGCGCGCCGCCTTCTCCATCGCGTAGTCGTCCAGCGTGCCCCAGCGCGTGAGCAGCTCGCGCCCGAGGAACAGGTTGGCCACGCTGTCGAGGTTGTCTGCCAGCGCCAGGGTCTGGTAGATGGTCTCGATGCCCAGCGCCTGCGAGGCCGCGGGGTTCGTGATGTGCGCCGGCTGGCCGGCGACCCGGACCTCGCCGCTGTCGATCGGGTAGGCCCCGGCGAGCATCTTCATCAGCGTCGACTTGCCAGCGCCGTTGTGGCCGAGCAGGGCCACGACCTCGCCGGGGTAGACCGTCAGGCTCACGTCCTCGACCGCGCGCACGCCGCCGAAGGCCTTGTGGATGCCGCGCAGCTCGATCAGCGGCGACTTGCTGGTGTTGTTCGTGCTCATGTCATGCGCTCCCCGGTCGCACGGCGGTAAAGGACGTCGAAGACGACGGCGACGATCAGCACCTGGCCGATGATGACCATGCGGTAGCCGATGTCCACGCCCAGAAGCAGCAGTCCGCTTTCGAGGAACTGCACGATCATCGCACCGAGCACCGAGCCGAGCACGGTGCCGCTGCCGCCGGTGAGGGCCACGCCGCCGATCACGGCGGCCGAGATCACGTACAGCTCGAGGCTGGTGCCCAGCGAATTGGTGCCGGCGTTCAGGCGCGAGACCTGGACGATGGCTGCCACCGTGACCGCCACCGCGAGCAGCAGGAAGAGCTTCATCATGACCCGCTTCACCGGGATGCCGACGAGCAGCGCCGCCTCCGGGTTGCCGCCGATGGCGTAGACGTAGCGGCCGAAACGCGTGCGGTTGACGATGAAGGCGAGGATCATCACGACCACGGCCCAGATCACGACCGGGATCGGGATGCCCTGGCCGACGCCGCCGTCGCCGAGGACGTAGGCGTTCATCGTCGCGACGAATCCCAGCAGCAGGACGATGAAGAACAGCGTGAGGGCGACTTCGAACCACAGCGGGCGCAGCGGGAAGCCGTTGGCCCGCGCCTTGCGCCTTCGCGACAAGGCGTTCCAGGCCAGCAGCAGCGACAGCACGATGCCCAGCACCCAGCTCAGGGTCGGCCCGAGCGAGCCGTTGAGGCCGCCGCCGAAGAGCAGGAAAACGGGGTCGCTGACGGGCTGGGTCTTGCCGTTGGCCACCAGGAAGGCGGCGCCGCGGAAGGTCATCAGCCCGCCCAGCGTGACGACGAACGAGGGCACGCGCAGCGCGGCGATGAGCCAGCCCTGGTACATGGCGATAAGCAGGGCGACGACGAGGCCGACGAGCGAGGCGGTCCACCAGGACCAGCCCTTGGTGTACATCAGGAAGGCGATGAGCACGCCGACGACGCCGAGCACCGAACCCACGGAAAGGTCGATCTCGCGCGCGACGATGACGAGGGCGATGGCCCCGGCGATGATGCCGACGACCGCCGATTGCTGAAAGATGTTGTAGAGGTTCTCCGGCGTCAGGAAGTTGCCGGTCAGCGCATGAAACACCAGCGCCATCACGACCAGCACCGCCGCCATGATCGACAGGCGCAGGTCGAGCGAGCTGATTTGCAGTTGGTTGAGCATGGTTTGGATCCCGGGTTGAGGGCCCGGCCCGGCGCTGCGGCGTCAGGCCGAACTCGCGTCGGCCACCCCCTTGGCGGGGTGGCCGACGTTGGAGGCCGAGTCGGCCCGGTTTACTTGCAGGCGGCCGGCGCGGTCGCGGCGTCGACGTCCTTGCAGACCTCGGCCTTCGTGATCCAGCCGGCGGAGATGACGTCGCCGAGGTTGGCCTTGGTGATCGCGATCGGCTTCAGGAACTTGGCTTCCATCGGCACCTTCTTCTCGCCCTTGGCCCACATCTCAGCGCCCGGCACCTTCTTGCCGGCAGCGAGGTCGAGCGCGGCGGCGGCGGCTTCGCGGCCGAGGACGCGCGAGTCCTTCCACACCGAGACCGTCTGCTCGCCGCGGGCGACGCGGTTCAGCGCCGCGTGGTCGCCGTCCTGGCCCGAGACCGGGACGCCCTTGAGGCCGCGCGCCGACAAGGCGGCGACGACGCCGCCGGCCATGCCGTCGTTCTCGCAGACCACCGCATCGACCTTGTTGTTGTTGCGCGTGAGGATCTGGTCCATGTTGGTCTGGGCGACCTCGGGCTTCCAGCCGTCGGTGTATTCCTCGCCGACGATCTTGATGGCGCCGCTCTTGAGCGCCGGGGCCAGCACTTCCTGGATGCCTTCGCGCAGGAAGTCGGAGTTCGGGTCGGCGGGCGAGCCCTTGATGATCACGAAGTTGCCCTTGGGCTTGGCGGCGAGCACGGCGCGCGCTTCCATCGAGCCCACTTCCTTGTTGTTGAAGGTGATGTAGAAGACGCCGGGCTGCTCGATCAGGCGGTCGTAGGCGATCACGGGGATGTGCTTGGCCTTGGCCTTGGCCAGCGCCGGGACGATCGCGTCCTTGTCCATCGCCAGGATGATCAGCGCCTTGGCGCCCTTGGCGATGAGGCCGTCGACGTCGGCGAGCTGCTTGTCGGCCGAGCCGCCGGCGTCGGCGCTGACGTATTCGCCGCCGTGCTTGGCGAGCTCGGCCTTGATCGCGCCTTCGTCGGTCTTCCAGCGCTCTTCCTGGAAGTTGGACCAGCTCACGCCGATCAGGGTGCCGGCACTGGCCAGGGTGCCGAAGGTGGCGAGCAGGGCACCGGCAATGATTTTGCTTTTGAATTTCATGAAGTCTCCATCTGGGTGAGGAAGCGTTTGGCCCGCTGCTCGGCCGTTGCGGCCGGCGGGTCGGGGGGGGCGGGGCGTCTCGCGACGTTGTCGTTCTCGAAGCCGTGGCGTGAGATCGATTCGAGGAAATCGGACGATTCGTCCAGGCGCTGCAGCACCAGCGACGAGGCGCCGCGGGCCCAGGCCTCGTCGCCCTGGTGGCGCACGACGAGTTCGATGAGCCCGCGCTGGGGCAGCAGCAGGGCCTGCTCCATCGAGTCGCGCAGCGCCGGCTCGTACAGGTCGGAGGCGATCGTCGCGCCGCCGTCGAAGAGCACGAGCTCGGGCGCGAGCAGGTTGACGACGTTGCCGATCCACTGGCCCAGCAGCTGGCCCTGGCGCACGAGCACGCCCAGGGCGCGCGTGTCGCCGCCGCGGGCGAGGGCCGCGAGTTCGGAATAGGCCTGCATGACCTCGGCCGGCGGCAGGTCGTCGCTGCCGGGCACGATGCCGTAGTGGCGCGCCTGGCGCACCACCGCGGCATGCGAGACGTAGGTTTCCAGGCAGCCGCGCTTGCCGCAGCGGCACATCGGGCCGTCGGGCGCCACCTGCAGGTGGGCGAGTTCGGTGGCGATGCCGCGATGGCCGCGGTGGAGTTCGCCGTTGACGATCAGGCCCAGGCCCAGGCCGTGCTCGATCGTCACCACCGCCATGTCGGCCACGTGGGCCGAGCGGCCGAACCATTGTTCGGCCAGCGC
>JAGWTS010000460.1 GCA_028868875.1 Burkholderiales bacterium
GTTCATCCTGGCGGGCGCGCTGGTGATGGGGCTGCTGCCGATCCTCGTGCCCGGTGTCTACAACCGCTTCCCGTCGAGCCTGCAGCTCGTGCTCGGCAACGGCCTGGCGATGGGATCGCTGACCGCGGTCGCGCTCAACCTCGTCTTCAACCACCTCGGCGCCCGCAAGGTCCAGGCCCCGGCACCGGCGGGCACCGCCCCGGCCGCGCACTGACCCCCTGCCATCGCCAGAAGAGAACCCGTCCATGAACCGCACCCTGCCCCCCGAATGCCTGCGCGCGCCGGAAATGCTGCTCGAACCCGAGCAGGTGTTGCTCGCGCAAGGGCCCGTGCCCGGCCAGGCCGTGCTCGTGCGCGACGGCTGCTTTGCCGACATCGGCCCGGCCCCCGCCTTGCGCCAGCGCCACCCGCAGGTGCCGCACGCCGCATTGCCCAACACCTTGCTGATGCCCGGCTTCGTCGATACGCACCACCACCTGACGCAGTCCTTCGGGCGCTCGCTCGCAGCGGGCGAGCCTTCCGAAATCTTCCGCCGCATCTGGGTGCCGCTGGAAGCCAGCCTCGACGACGAACTGGTCTACAAGGCGAGCAAGCTGGCGGCGCTCGAGTCGCTGCGCGGGGGGTTCACGACGGTGTGCGATGCCGGCACGCGCGCCAAGGGCGACATCGGCGCGGTGGCAAGCGCGGTCCAGGAAGCCGGCCTGCGCTGCGTCCTGGGCCTGATCTGCAACGACGGCGGCAACGACAGCGACGCCTCGACGCGGCGCGACCTGCTGGCCCAGGCCGAGCGCTTTCTGGCGCAGTGGCAGGGGCATGCCCTGGTGCACCCCTCGCTCGCGATCTCGGTGCCCGAAGCGGCTTCGGACGCGATGCTGGTGGCGGTCTCCAGGCGTTGCGCCGAAGCCGGTGCGGTGTTCCAGAGCCACGTCAACGAGCACCTCGCGTCGGTCGAGCGCTCGCTGGTGCAGCGCGGCAAGCGCCCGCTCGAACTGCTCGATTCGCTGGGGGCCCTCGGGCCCCAGGTGCTGATCGCGCACGCGACGCTGGTGACGCCGCACGAACTCGCCCTTCTCCAGGACACCGACACCGCGGTGAGCTTCAACCCGGTCGCCAGCGCCTGGAAGGGCAACGCCGTGGCACCGGCCTTGCAGATGGCCGAGATGGGCATCCGCTTCGGCCTCGGCACCGATGCGACACGCAGCGATGCGTTCCGCCTCGTCGACGCCGCCGAGACCTCGCAGCGCCTGGCGTTCGGGCTGCATGCCGGCGACTTCTCCTGCGGCGGCGGCTGGACCTGGCTGGATCACGCGACGCGCGACGGCGCCGCGGCTGCCGGGCTCGGCGCCCTCACCGGCGAGATCGCGCCGGGGCGGCGCGCCGACTTCCTTCTCGTCGACATCGGCGGCCCGGAGCTGTGCCCTTCCTTCGACCTCGCCTGGGACCTGGTGCGCCTGGGCAATCGCGACCAGATCGACGCCGTCTTCGTCGACGGCGTGCTGCGGCTGTGGCAGGGCTGGCCGCTGGCCTGGGACGGACCCGCCCTCGTCGCCGAGGTCCGCGAACGGGCGACCCGTGCCGTCGCGCTGGCGCCGATCCAGCGCATTCATGCTCCCTCGGGCGAGGATCGTCGCGCGCGGCTCGCCCGACGCACCGCATCGGCCGCGCGCGCGGGCAGCCGATGAACGGCGCGACCCTGGCCGCGGTCTCGATGGCCGTGGCGTTCGCGGGCTTCGTGCAAGGCAGCACGGGCGTTGGCTTCGCCCTCATCGTGGCCCCCATCCTGGGGCTGCTGGCGCCGCAATGGCTGCCGGTTTCGGTGCTCGTGCTGATGCTCCCGCTCAACCTCTACGTGGTCTGGCGCGAGCGCGTGGCCCTGGACTGGCACAGCGGCGCCTGGATCACCGTGGGCCGCTTCGTCGGCACCTTCGGCGGCCTGGCCGTGCTCGTGGTCCTCTCGGCCAGCCACCTGAACCTGCTGATCGGCATTTCCACGATCGCCGCTGCGCTCGTCACGCTCGCGATGCCGGTGTTTCGTCCCGGCCGCGGCGTCTTCGTAGCGGCAGGCTTGATCACCGGCGTGACGGAGACGGCCACCGGCATCGGCGGGCCGCCGCTGGCCCTGGTCTACCAGCACCATCCCGTGGCCGTCATGCGCTCGACCATCGCGCTGTGCTTTGTCGTCGGCGAACTCATCTCGCTCGCGTTCCTTTGGCAGGCGGGGCGGGTCGACGCCCTCCAGCTCGCCCACGCGGCCCAGCTCCTGCCGGCCCTGCTCGTCGGCGCCGCCCTCAGCCAGCTCGTCCATCACCGCATGAACGCCGGCGTGCTGCGGACCTTCGTCATGCTGTTCTCGATCGCGTCGGGCGTCGTGCTCATCGTGCGCGCTTGAGCGCACGACAGGCCAATCGGCTTCAACCCATTGTCAACAATGACGTTTCTCCTCGCCGACGCGCGTCAACCCCTGAAATGCGCAACTCTGCGTCACTGATGGTTCAGGACTACGTCGATAGACAACACAGGTATCGGTGAGCGAACGCAACATCCGTCGGTGAGCGGGGCCTACTTGTGACCTCGCCAAGCTGCCGAGCGACTCGCCCCGAACCGCACCAGTTGCGGGAACGGCGCGCGCGGCCGCACCCCGGGCGCAGCCCTATGGGCGTGCAAGACTGCCGGGAGAGGGCGGTGCGCTCGAGCCCGTGAAGTCGCCGCTCTCCTTCGCATCATGCGGACCGTTCAGCGGGTCGAATCCGTTTCCCGTGACATTCACGCTGCCTTGCTGGAAGACGATGTTCCCGCTCGCATCGACTCCGATCACGCGGCTGTTGAATCGATGGCTGATGAGCGTGTCGCCGTTGCGCAAGCGCCGGGCCCGCGTCGGCAGCGAAGCGGCTCCCTGGCAGCCACGCCGCTGCCCACCGCCTGAGCGTGCTTGACGGCCCGGCCCTCGAGCTCGGCCGTGTCCTCCTGCTTCGGTCTCTGCTTCACTTCTCGTCCTTCTGGTCTCGATGCGATCGGTCGACCCTTGGAAGACGAAAAACGGCGGGCAGCTCAGTGTTCGCGGGCTGCAGGCACGTGCGCCAGCGCACGGACTGCGGGGGCCACCGGTGATGAAGTGCTCCCTTCAGCCACGATCTCGAAACATGAGCACTCCATGAACTCGATGAGTACACAAACTTGGATCATTGCTGGCGCCGTCGCAGTGCTGTTGCTGGTGGCGCTCGTCGTCTGGGCCGCCTTTCGCAAGAGGCAGTCGGGCATGTTGGAGCAACGCTTCGGCCCGGAATACCAGCGCACTGTCCTGGACCTCGGCAGCCGAACCAAGGCCGAAACGGAGCTCAAGGCACGCAAAAGTCGCGTCGAGCAACTCAATCTCGTTGCCCTTACCGCCGCGGAGGCCGCAAGGTTCAACCTGGCGTGGAGTGCCCTGCAAGGCCGCTTCGTAGACAACCCGAAGGGCGTTGTTGTACAGGCGGACCAGTTGGTTCGCGAATTGATGCTCGCGAGAGGTTACCCCGTCGCCGACTTCGAGCGCCGTGCGGCCGACATTTCAGTCGATCACCCGGCGGTCGTCGAGAACTATCGCGCCGCCCAGGCAGTCGCGGTTCGCGATCAGCGCGGCGAAGCCGACACCGAGGAGCAACGCAAGGCCGTGGTGCACTACCGCGCG
>JAGWTS010000461.1 GCA_028868875.1 Burkholderiales bacterium
ACACCGAGGCCGATCAGTCCGCCCATCGAGGTGCCGACCCAATCGACCGTCGGTGCATTCAGACGCGCCAGCAGCGTGACCATGTCGGCCACGTACTGCGGCACCTGGTAGCCCATCGGGTCGGCGAGCCAGTCGGAGCGGCCGCGGCCGACGACATCGACGCCGACGACGCGGCAGCGGTCGCCGTCGATCAGCGAGCGCGCCAGCGTGTCGAAGTCCAGGCCCTGGCGCGTCAGGCCATGCGCGCAGACGACGGCGTGCGGATGGTCGGGGCGGCCCCAGGTCCAGTAGGCCATGCGGTGCAGGCCGCGATTGTCCAGGCACTGCACGTGGTCGAGGCGCGGGGTATCAGCCAAGGTCAAGCTCCAAATTGATAATCGATGCTAACAACGATGCGCAAAGGCGCAGGAGCAAGAGGACATGCTGACCGGCAAGACTGCACTGGTGACGGGATCGACGAGCGGCATCGGCCTCGGGATCGCCAAGGCCCTGGCCACGCACGGTGCCAATGTGGTGCTCAACGGCTTCGGCGACGTCGATGCCGCCAAGCGCGAGTTCCGCGACATCGACGCCGAGATCGGCTATCACCCGGCCGACATGAGCGTGCCGGCGCAGATCGCCGACATGATCGCCTATGCCGAACGCACGATCGGGCACATCGACATCCTCGTCAACAACGCCGGCATCCAGCATGTCGCGCCGGTGGAGGACTTTCCGCCCGAGAAGTGGGATGCGATCATCGCCATCAACCTGACCTCGGCCTTCCACACCACGCGCCTGGCGCTGCCGGGCATGCGTGCGCGCGGCTGGGGGCGGATTCTCAACATCGCCTCGACGCATGGACTCGTGGCGTCAGCGCAGAAGAGCGCCTACGTCGCGTCCAAGCACGGCCTCGTCGGCTTCACCAAGTCGGTCGCGCTCGAGACAGCGACCGCCGGCGTCACCGTCAACGCGATCTGCCCCGGCTGGGTGCTGACGCCGCTGGTGCAAAAGCAGGTCGACGCGCGCGCGGCCGCCGACGGCGTGGACATCGCAGAAGCCAAGCGGCGCCTGCTGGCGGAGAAGCAGCCCTCGCTGCAGTTCACGACGCCCGAACAGTTGGGCGAGCTGGCGGTGTTCCTGTGCACCCCGGCGGCCGACAACATCCGCGGCGCGGCGTTCAACGTCGATGGCGGCTGGGCCGCGCAATGACCCGTTCGGGCTGAGCTTGTCGAAGCCCGGCGCAAACCCTTCGACAGGCGCAGGGCGAACGGATGTGGGCGGCTACCGCGTCATTTGGGCCGAGCCGCTGACCGTCGCCGTCACTTCGCCCTTCCCCGCTTCGGTCGGCAGCGACTCGTCGGCGGCCATCGCCTTCGCGCGCGCCATCATCACCATCGGCACCGGACCCCCGCCGGGCTCGTTGGTCACCACGCTGACCTCGCGCACCGTGAAGCCGGTGTAGCCGAACTGCTGGCTCATCTGTGCCGCCTTGGCGCGCCAGCGCGCGATCGCCTGGGCGGTGGCGTCGGCCTCGACCTTCTCGCGTGCTTCGCGGGAAAGCGTGTAGCCCACGCGCGCGATCGTCATCGTCTGCACGCGGCCGGTGAGCGCCGCAATCGCGGCCGCGTCCTTGCCCTGCACGATCAACTCGGCGCTGCCCTGCCAGCCGGTGATCTGCGGCTGGCCGTTGCTCTTGGGCGTCGGGTTGCCGTAGCGCGGGTAGAGCGCAAAGTTGCCGGTCTGCACCTCGACCTGCCCCGGTTTGGCGATCTTGCGCGCCTCGGCCAGCGCGGCGTCGAGCGCCTGCTTCAGGCCCGACTGCACCGCCTGCGCGTCGGTGCCCTCGCGCGTGGTCGTGAAGACGACATTCAGCACGTCCTTCGTGACCTCGATGGTCGCCGTCATCGTCAGGCTCAACACACCGGCCGGCGGCGGCGCCAGCGACACCTGGGCGGCAGCGCTCGAGAAAGCGACCAGCGCGGCGCCCGCAAGAACGAGATGGCGGAGCATGGGGTTCCTTTGAAGGCCGTTGGGATGCATTGCAAGCGCGCCGTGAAGTCTTGCCGTTGACCACAAGGGCCGAGGCGCAAGACTTGTAACAGCGGGTCAGGTCGCCGATTTCGACCCCATCCGACTTGTAACATGGCGGTTGTTACATGTTGGGAGTCCCCCTCGATGAATGCACCTGCCCAAGCCCGTCCGGACCGCGTCGTGGTCGTCGACGACGACGCGCGCATCCGCGACCTGCTGCGCCGCTACCTGACCCAGGAGGGCTTCGAAGTCCTGCTCGCCGAAGACGCCAAGGCGCTGAACCGGCTGCTGACGCGCGAGACGATCGACTTGATCGTGCTCGACCTGATGCTGCCCGGCGAGGACGGCCTGTCGATCTGCCGCCGCCTGCGCGCGGCCAACGACACGACGCCGATCATCATGCTGACGGCCAAGGTCGAGGACGTGGACCGCATCGTCGGCCTCGAAGTCGGCGCCGACGACTACCTGCCCAAGCCCTTCAACCCGCGCGAGCTGCTGGCGCGCATCCACGCCGTGCTGCGCCGCCGGCCCGCGCCCGAGGCGCCCGGCGCGCCGTCCAAGGACGCCGAGGTGGTCAGCTTCGGCCCCTTCGAGTTCGACCTCTCGCTGCGCCGCCTGTCCAAGAACGGCGAGCAGATCGCGCTGACCACGGGCGAGTTCAGCATGCTCAAGGCGCTGGTGCGGCACCCGCGCCAGCCGCTGTCGCGCGACAAGCTGGCGCAGCTGGCGCGGGGGCGCGAGTTCGAGCCCTTCGACCGCAGCCTGGACGTGCAGATCTCGCGCCTGCGCAAGATGCTCGAGCCCGACCCGGCGCAGCCGCGCTACATCCAGACCGTCTGGGGCGTCGGCTACGTGTTCGTCCCGGATGGCACGAGCTGATCCTGACTTACGATAGCCGCCGATGACGGCTACACAAGACAGATTCCGTTGGCACGCCGTTCCACGCTCGGCCTGAGCCTGTTCTGGCGCACTTTCTTCCTGCTGGCGATCCTGCTGGTGGGCGGTGTGTTCGCGTGGCTGCAGACGCTGCGCCTGCTCGAGCTCGAGCCGCGCGCGATCGAGCAGGCGCAGCAGACGGCCGCGCTCGTGAACCTCGCGCGCGCGGCGCTCAAGCAGGCCGATGGCATCAACCGCGTCACGCTGCTCAAGAGCCTGCGCTCGCCCGAGGCGACGCATGTCGTGCCGCGCGAGCCGAGCGACCAGTGGGAGCCCTACGAGGCCGACCATTTCACGCGCCTCGTCGCGCAGCAGCTGCGCACCTCGCTCGGCCCCGACGCCGTCGTCGCGCGCAGCGTCAACGGCACGCCCGGCATGTGGGTCGGCTTCTCGATCGACCGCGACCGGTACTGGATGCAGGTCGACATCGACGGCGCGGCGCCGGTCGCCAGCCGCACCTGGATGGTGTGGATGGGCATGGTGCTGCTGGCGACGCTGCTCGGGTCGGTGGCGGTCGCGCGGCTGATCAACCGCCCGCTCAAGGAGCTCTCGTTCGCGGCCAGCCGCATCCGCGAGGGCGATCTCGATTCACGGCTCGACGAGAACACGCTCACGAGCGAGATACGCGAGGTCAATATGGGCTTCAACCGCATGGCGCGCGAGCTCGCCCGCGTCGAGGAGGACCGCGCGGTGATGCTCGCCGGCATCAGCCACGAC
>JAGWTS010000068.1 GCA_028868875.1 Burkholderiales bacterium
CGGTCAAGGGCTTCACGCTCTACGTCGTCGGCGAAGGCATCGAGAAGAAGAGCGACGACTTCGCGGCCGAGGTGGCGGCCCAGGTCGCTGCGGCAAAGGCCCAGTAACCTCTGCCGCTTACACTCGCAGGCTCGAATCACGACAGGGAGATCTCTCGAATGCCGGCTTACAAGCGCATCCTGCTCAAGTTGTCGGGCGAAGCGCTGATGGGCGATGACGCCTATGGCATCAACCGCGCCACCATCGTGCGCATGGTGCGCGAGGTCCAGGAGATCACCCAACTCGGCTGCGAGGTGGCGGTCGTGATCGGCGGCGGCAACATCTTCCGCGGCGTCGCTGGCGGCTCGGTCGGAATGGACCGGGCCACCGCCGACTACATGGGCATGCTCGCGACCGTGATGAACGCGCTCGCGCTCGCCGACACGATGCGCCAGGAAGGCATGACGGCGCGCGTGATGTCGGCCATCGGCATCGAGCAGGTGGTCGAGCCCTATGTCCGGCCCAAGGCGCTGCAGTACCTCGAGGAAGGCAAGCTCGTCGTGTTCGCGGCCGGCACCGGCAACCCCTTCTTCACGACCGACACCGCCGCCGCCTTGCGCGGCGCCGAGATCGGCGCCGAGGTGGTGTTGAAGGCGACCAAGGTCGACGGCGTCTACAGCGCCGACCCCAACAAGGATCCGAAAGCGGTGCGCTACTCGAACATCACGTTCGACGAGGCGATCGCCAAGAACCTGCAGGTGATGGATGCGACGGCGTTCGCGCTGTGCCGCGACCAGAAGCTGCCGATCCGCGTCTTCAGCATCGTCAAGCCGGGTTCCCTGCGCCGGGTCGTGCTGGGCGAGGACGAAGGCACGCTGGTCCACGTTTGACTGGAGAGATGCAAGCGATGAGCATCGAAGACATCCGCAAGACCGCGAGCGAGAAGATGGGCAAGTCCGTCGAGGCGCTCAAGAACGAGTTGCACAAGATCCGCACCGGGCGCGCGCACCCGGGCATCCTGGACCAGGTGCATGTCGACTACTACGGCTCGATGGTGCCGATCAGCCAGGTCGCCAACGTGAGCCTGCTCGACGCCCGCACGATCAGCGTCCAGCCCTGGGAAAAGGGCATGGGGGCGAAGATCGAGCGCGCGATCCGCGAGTCCGACCTCGGGCTGAATCCCTCGTCGCAGGGCGACCTGCTGCGCGTGCCGATGCCGGCGCTCACCGAAGAGCGGCGGCGCGACCTGACCAAGGTCGTGCGCCACACCGGCGAGGAAGCGAAGATTGCCGTGCGCAGCATCCGCCGCGATGCCAACGACCATCTGAAGAAGCTGCTCAAGGACAAGCTCGCGACCGAGGACGAGGAGCGCCGCGCCCAGGACGAGGTGCAGCGCATGACCGACCGCACGATCGCCGAGATCGACAAGCTGGTGCACGGCAAGGAAGCGGAAGTCCTTGCGGTTTGATGGGCTCCCCCCCGAAGCGCCTTCGGCGCTCCCCCCCGGGGGGGCGACGCTGGCGGACCGGCGGAGCCGGATCCGCGGCGTCTGCTTGAGTCGCCTTCCCCTATGACCGAACACGATCCGAACGCCGAATCCGCTGCGGTGCCGCGCCATGTGGCGCTGGTGATGGACGGCAACGGGCGCTGGGCGCGCAAGCGCTTCATGCCCCGCTTCTTCGGCCACAAGCAGGGCGTGGACGTGCTGGTGCGCGCGGTCAATGCGTTTGCCGATCGCGGCGTCGAATACCTCACCGTGTTCGCGTTCTCGTCGGAGAACTGGAAGCGGCCGTCGGACGAGGTCTCGGGACTGATGGGGCTGGTCCTCGTCGCGGTCTCGAAGTACCTCACCAAGCTCGCCGGCGACGGCGTGCGCATCCGCATCGTCGGCGACCGTTCCGCCGTTTCCGACAAGCTGCGCCAGGCCTGGGAGCAGGCCGAGCGCCTGACCGAGAACAACCATCGCATCACGCTGTCGGTGGCCTTCAACTACGGCGGGCGCTGGGACATCGTCCAGGCCTGCCGGCGCGCCATCGCCGACGGTGTGCGCGCCGAGGACCTCGACGAAGACAGCCTGTCCAGCCGCATGGCGCTCGCCTTCGCACCCGACCCTGACTTGTTCATCCGCACCGGCGGCGAGATGCGGGTCAGCAATTTCGTGCTCTGGCAGGCGGCCTACGCCGAGTTCTTCTTCACCGAATGCCTCTGGCCCGATTTCGGCGAAGCCGAGATCGACGCCGCGCTCGCCGCCTATGCCGGGCGCGACCGGCGCTTCGGCGGCATCCGGCCGAATCCGGTCGTGGCGCAAGGCCGCTAGCACCATGCTGCGGCTGCGGGTCATCACGGCCGTGATCTTGCTGATTCCCCTGCTTTTGTCGCTCGTGGTCGCGAGCCCGGTTCCGTTCGCCTTGCTGACCCTGCTGTTCATCGCCGCGGCGGGCTGGGAATGGGCTCGCCTGAACCAGGCCGGCGCGGCGCTGCCCTATGTCTTCGCGCTCGCCGTTGCGCTCGTCTGCGCCGCCGCGCTGGCCGCCGGCTGGGCCGCGCCCGATGCGGCCTGGTGGGCGGTGGCCCTGCTGTGGGTCGCCGGCGGCGCGCTCGCGCTGCGCAGCGGGCCTGCGGCCTGGCCGCATCTGCCGCGCGCCGCACGCTGGATCATCGGCCTCTTCGCCCTGGCCGCGGCCTGGCTCGCGATGAGCCGGGCGCGCGCCATCGGCATCAACTTCATGCTCTCGATCTTCTGCCTCGTGTGGATGGCCGACATCGCGGCCTACTTCGGCGGCCGGACCTTCGGCCGGCGCAAGCTCGCGCCCTCGATCAGCCCCGGCAAGAGCTGGGAAGGCGTCGCCAGCGGCATGGCCGGCGTGCTCCTGCTGGCCTTCGTCTGGACCCGCATCGATGCCGCGTTCGGGGTCGACGGCCCCAGCCTCTACAGCGTGCTCGTGCGCCAGCTCGGCTGGGCGCTGGCACTGCCGGCGCTGCTCTTCCTGGCGGCGATGAGCGTCGTCGGCGACCTCGTCGAATCGCTGGTCAAGCGCGCCGCCGGCGCCAAGGACAGCAGCCGCCTGCTGCCGGGACACGGTGGCGTGCTCGATCGCCTGGATGCGCTGCTGCCCGTGTTTCCGGTCGCACTCGCCCTGGCAGGGTGGCAGCGATGACGCGGCGCCAGCGCATCGTGATCCTCGGCTCGACTGGGTCGGTCGGCACGAGCACGCTCGACGTCGTCGCCCGCCATCCCGGGCGTTTCGAGATCGTCGGCTTGAGCGCCTTCCAGCGCATCGACGAACTCGCGGCGCAATGCCGGCAATGGCGCCCGCGCTGGGCCGTGGTGCCGAGCCAGGCCGGCGCAACCGCGTTGCGCGCCGCGCTGGCCGGCGTCCCGACCGAGGTGCGGGTCGGGGCCGGCGCCTTGTGCGAGATCGCCGCGGCCGGCGAGGTCGACACGGTGATGGCCGCGATCGTCGGCGCCGCCGGCCTGCCGCCCTGCATGGCCGCAGCACGCGCCGGCAAGCGCCTGCTGCTGGCCAACAAGGAAGCCCTGGTCGTCGGCGGCGGCCTGTTCATGCAGGCCGTGCAAGAGGGCGGGGCGAGCCTGTTGCCGATCGACAGCGAGCACTCGGCGATCTTCCAGTGCCTGCCCGAGGACCGGTCGGCCTGGGCGCAGCGCATCGACCACATCGTGCTCACTGCCAGCGGCGGGCCGTTCCGCGGCCGCGATCCGGCGACGCTGGCCGCGGTCACGCCCGAGCAGGCGGTGGCGCATCCGAACTGGGTCATGGGGCGCAAGATCTCGGTCGATTCGGCGACGATGATGAACAAGGCGCTCGAGGTCATCGAGGCGCATTGGCTGTTCGGCCTCGAGCCCGAACGCATCCGCGTTGTCATCCACCCGCAGAGCATCGTCCACTCCATGGTCGTGTGCCGCGACCATTCGGTGCTGGCCCAGCTCGGCACGCCCGACATGCGGGTGCCGATCGCCTACGGCCTGTCGTTCCCCGAGCGCATCGAATCGGGCGCGGCGCGGCTGGACTTCCTGCAGCTCTCGGCACTGAGCTTCGAACCGCCCGACCCGGTGCTGTTCCCGGGCCTGCAACTCGCCTGGGACGCCTTGCGCGCGCCGCCGGGATCGACTGCCGTGCTCAATGCCGCCAACGAGGAAGCCGTGGCGGCCTTTCTCGAGCGCCGCATCGGCTTCACCGCGATCCACGCGGTCAACGCGGCGACGGTCGAGGCGCTGGCGCCGCGCCTCGGGCCGGTGGCCTCGATCGACGACCTCGTCGCGCTCGATGAGCGCGCGCGCGCCGATGCGCGCGCACACATCCGGAGGCTGGCCGCATGATCGTCACGATTCTCGCCTTCGTCTTCACGCTGGGCGTGCTCATCGTTGTCCACGAATACGGGCATTACCGCGTCGCCGTGGCCTGCGGGGTCAAGGTGCTGCGCTTCTCGGTCGGCTTCGGGCGCGTGCTCTGGCGCCGGCAACCGGCCGGCCCGGACGGCACCGAATTCGTCGTCGCTGCGCTGCCTTTGGGCGGCTACGTGAAGATGCTCGACGAGCGCGAGGCACCGGTCGAGGCGCACGAACTCGACCGCGCCTTCAACCGCCAGCCGCTGTGGCGGCGCGCCGCCATCGTCGCCGCCGGGCCGATCGCCAACCTGCTGCTGGCGGTGCTGCTGCTGGCCGCGGCGAGCTGGATCGGCATCGACGAGCCGCGCCCGATCCTGGCCCAGCCCGTGGCGGGCAGCCTGGCCGAACGCGCCGGGCTGCGCGCCGGCGACTGGGTGCAAGCGGTCTCGAACGACGGCGACCGCTGGCACGAACTGCGTTCGATGTCCGACCTGCGCTGGCAGCTCGCCCAGGCCGCCTTGCACGGCCAGGACCTGCAACTCCAGGTCACCGACCGCTCCGGCCACGGACTGCGCAGCCTCGGGCTCGATCTCTCGCGTCTGGGCGCCGCGGCTGCGGACGCACCGTCGATGCAGGCCATCGGCATCAGCGGCGTCTACAGCGAGCCCCGGGTGGGCGAGGTCAAGCCCGGCGGGCCGGCGGCAGCGGCCGGCCTGATGAACGGAGACCGCGTCCTCGCGGTCGACGGCAAGGAGGTCGGCGATGCGCGCCAACTCGTCGGACTCGTGCGCGCCGGCGTCGCACAGGGCGCCGGCCAACTCCAGCACTGGTCGATCGAACGCGCGGGCAAGGCGCTGGCGCTCGACGTACAGCCGCGCGTCGTGACCGAGGCCGGTCAGGCCGTGGGCAAGATCGACGCCGTCGTCGGCCAGGCGCCGGCGATGGTGCTGGTGCGATCGGGCCTGGTCGAGGGCCTCGAGCGCGGTGCCCGGCGCACCTGGGAGCTGTCCTCGCTCACCGTCGAGATGATCGGCCGCATGGTCATCGGCCAGGCCTCGCTGAAGAACCTGAGCGGGCCGCTCACCATCGCCGACTACGCCGGCCAGTCGGTGCACCAGGGCCTGGCCTACTATCTGGGCTTTCTCGGGCTGGTCAGCGTCAGCCTGGGCGTGCTCAACCTGCTGCCCCTGCCGATGCTCGATGGGGGCCACCTGATGTATTACATTTTCGAGGCCTTCACCGGCCGGCCGGTCTCCGATCTCTGGCTCGCCCGGCTCCAGCGCGGAGGCATCGCACTGCTGCTGGCGATGATGTCGGTCGCTCTCTTCAACGACGTGGTCCGATTGCTGGGCCTGCACTGAACCCATCGATGACCTCTGTGTTTCCGACCGCTCCGCTGCGCCCGTCAGCAGCCCTCGTCGCGGTCGCGGCGGCGCTTGCGCTGCCCGCGGCCTACGCGGTGACGCCCTTCGTGCTCCAGGACATCCGCATCGAAGGCCTGCAGCGCACCGACCCCGGCACCGTGTTCGCGGCGCTGCCGTTCCGCGTCGGCGACACCTACAACGACGAGAAGGCGGCCGCGGCGCTGCGTTCGCTGTTCGCGACCGGGCTGTTCAAGGACGTGCGCATCGAGGTCGGCGGCGGCATCGCCACCGTCGTCGTCGAGGAGCGGCCGACCGTGGCCACGGTGAACTTCGTCGGCCTCAAGGAGTTCGACAAGGAGCCGCTGCTCAAGTCGCTGAAGGACGCCGGCATCGGCGAGGGCCTGCCTTTCGACAAGGCGCTGATCGACCGCGCCGAGCAGGAGATCAAGCGCCAGTACCTTTCGCGCAGCCTGTACGGCGCCGAGGTCACGACCACGGTGACGCCGATCGAGCGCAACCGCGTGAACATCACGTTCACGATGAACGAAGGCCAGGCCGCGCGCATCAAGCAGATCCACATCGTGGGCGCCAAGGCCTTCGGCGAGCGCAAGCTGCTGGACCTCTTCGACCTGACGACCGGGGGCTGGTTCACCTGGTACAGCAAGTCCGACCGCTACTCGCGCAGCAAGCTCAACGCCGACCTCGCGACCCTGCGCGCGTACTACCTCGACCGCGGCTACCTCGAGTTCGCGATCGATTCGACCCAGGTCACGATCTCGCCCGACAAGCAAAGCATCACGATCACGATCTCGATCACCGAGGGCCAGCCCTACACCGTGACCGGTGTGCGCCTCGAAGGCAACTACCTCGGAAAAGAGGACGAGTTCGCCTCATTGGTCCAGATCAAGCCCGGCAGCGCCTACAACGGCGAGGCCGTGACGAAGACGGTCAAGCGCTTCGCCGACCAGTTCGCGCTCTACGGTTACGCCTTCGCCCGGGTCGAGCAGCGGCCCGAGATCGACCGCCAGAACGGGCGCGTCGTGGTCGTCCTCACGGCCGAGCCGCAGCGCCGGGTCTATGTGCGGCGCATCGAGATCAGCGGCAACACGCGCACCCGTGACGAGGTCATCCGGCGTGAATTGCGCCAGCTCGAAGCGTCCTGGTACGACGGCGACAAGATCAAGCTCTCGCGCGACCGCGTCGACCGCCTGGGCTATTTCAGGGACGTGACGGTCGACACGAACGAAGTCGCAGGCTCGCCCGACCAGGTCGACCTGTCGTTCAAGGTGGAGGAGAAGCCCACCGGCAACCTGCAGGTCGGCGCCGGCTACTCGAACTCCGAGAAGCTCTCGCTGAGCGGTTCGATCAAGCAGGAGAACATCTTCGGCTCGGGCAACTACCTGGGGGTCGAGCTCAACACCGCGCGCACCTACCGCACGCTGTCGGTGAGCACGGTCGACCCGTACTTCACGGTCGACGGCGTCTCGCGCGCCATCGACGTCTACTACCGCACGAGCCGGCCGCTCAACAGCTCTGGGACCTCCTTCGACCTGACGACACCGGGCTTCGCCGTGCGCTTCGGCGTGCCGTTCTCCGAACTCGACACGGTGTTCGTCGGCGCCGGCGTCGAGCAGACGCGGATCGGCAACTCGTCGGGCATTCCGCTGGCCTACCAGAACTACCGCGTGCTCTACGGCTCCACCAGCTTCGTCGTGCCGGTGACCCTGGGCTGGCAGCGCGACGGCCGCGACAGCGCCATCGCGCCGACCACCGGGCGCTACGAGCGCGTGAACCTCGAATGGGGCGCGGCCGGCGACGTGCGCTACCTGCGCAGCAACCTGCAGTACCAGGAGTTCTGGCCGCTGCCGCTGCGCATGACGCTGGGCGTGAATTCCGAGGTCGGCATCGGTACCGGGCTCGGCGGCCAGCCCTTCCCGGTGTTCAAGAACTTCTACGGCGGCGGCCTGGGCTCGGTGCGCGTCTTCGACCAGGGCTCGCTCGGCGCGGTCGACCCCACCGGGGCCTACATCGGTGGCTCGAGGAAGTTCAACCTCAACACCTCGCTGTACTTCCCGGTGCCGGGCACGGGCAACGACCGCTCGCTGCGCATCTTCGCCTTCGCCGACACCGGCAACGTCTGGCGCGAAGGCCAGCAGATCGACCTGGCGTCTTTGCGGGTTTCGGCCGGTCTGGGGCTGTCCTGGATCTCGCCGGTGGGGCCGCTGCAGATCAGCTACGGCGTGCCGATCAAGGCGGAGCCGAACGATAGAATCCAACGTTTCCAATTCCAGATCGGGACCGCGTTCTGATGAAGAAGCTCTTGAAGTCGCTCGCTTTCGTTTCGGCCCTGCTCGTGCTGGTGCCGGCCGTGAGCGCGCAGGAACTGAAGATCGGATACGTGAACAGCGAGCGCGTGCTGCGCGAGGCGGCGCCGGCCAAGGCGGCGCAGGCCAAGCTCGAGGCCGAGTTCAGCAAGCGCGAGCGCGAACTGACCGACGAAGGTGCGCGCCTGAAGGCGGCGGCCGACAAGCTCGACAAGGATTCGCCGGCGCTCTCCGAGGCCGAGCGCAACCGGCGCCAGCGCGAGCTCGTCGAAGGCGACCGCGACCTGCAGCGCAAGCGCCGCGAATTCCAGGAAGACCTGAACCAGCGCCGCAACGAGGAGCTGGCCGGCGTGGTCGAGCGTGCCAACCGCGTCATCAAGCAGATCTTCGACCAGGAGCACTACGACGTGATCCTGCAGGAAGTCGTGTTCGCGAGCCCGCGCGTTGACATCACCGACAAGGTCATCAAGGCGCTCAACAGTTCGAGCGCGGCCAGCGGCGCGGCCTCCGGCGCCAAGTGAGACGGCCCGGGTGCAGGCGCGAATCGGCGAGCTCGCGCTCCTGCTCGGCGGCGAGCTGATCGGCGACTCAGGCGTCGAGGTCAGCCGCATCGGTACGCTCGAATCCGCCGCCCCCGACACGATCGCCTTTCTCGCCAATCCGCGCTACCAGTCGCAGCTCGCGGCCTCGCGCGCCGGCTGCGTCATCGTCGGCCCGGCGATGCGTGAAGCGGCCGCGGCGCGCGGTGCGGCCATCGTCTGCGCCGATCCCTATCTCGCCCACGCCCGGCTCACCCAATGGTGGGTCGCGCGCGAGCGCGGCGCGCGCGCTGCCGGCGGCATCCACCCGAGCGCAGTGGTCGAGGCCGGGGCCCTGGTCGACCCCGCGGCCGCAGTCGGCGCGCTCGCCTTCGTCGGCCGCGGCGCGCGCATCGAGGCTGGCGCCGTGATCGGCGCCCAGGCCCATGTCGGCGCCGGCGCCTACGTCGGCGAACGCACCCGGCTCGAGCCGCGCGCCGTGCTCGGCGAAGGCTGCCGCATCGGCGCACGCGGCATCGTCCACAGCGGCGCCGTGATCGGTGCCGACGGCTTCGGCTTCGCCGACAACCAGGGCGAGTGGGTCAAGATCGAGCAACTCGGCGCGGTGCGCATCGGCGACGACGTCGAGATCGGCGCCAACACCTGCATCGACCGCGGTGCCCTCGACGACACCGTGATCGAGGACGGCGTCAAGCTCGACAACCTCGTGCAGATCGGCCACAACGTCCATGTCGGCGCGCATTCGGCCTTTGCCGGCTGCGTCGGCGTGGCCGGCAGCGCGAAGATCGGGCGCCATTGCACGGCGGGCGGCGGCGCCATCATCCTCGGCCACCTCGAACTGGCGGACCACGTCCACATCACCGCGGCCACCGTCGTCACGCATTCGATCCGGCGCCCGGGCCAGTACAGCGGGCTGTTTCCGATCGATGACAATGCGTCCTGGGAAAAGAACGCCGCGACCCTGAAACAGCTGCATTCGTTGCGCGAGCGGCTGCGGGCGCTGGAGAAGAAAGCATCATGACGACCCCGGTTCTGGACATCCACAAGATCCTCAAGAAGCTGCCGCACCGCTATCCGTTCCTGCTCGTCGACCGCGTGATCGAATTCGAGAAGAACGTGCGCATCAAGGCGCTGAAGAACGTGACCATCAACGAGCCCTTCTTCGGCGGCCATTTTCCGGCGCGTCCGGTGATGCCCGGGGTGCTGATGCTCGAGGCGCTGGCGCAGACCGCGGCGCTGCTGTCGTTCGAGTCCTCGGGGGTCGAGCCGGGCGAGGACACGGTGGTGTACTTCGTCGGCATCGACGGCGCGCGCTTCAAGCGCCCGGTCGAGCCCGGCGACCAGCTCGTGCTCGAAGCCTCGCTCGACCGCGCCAAGGGCGGCATCTACAAGTACAAGACGCGGGCCACGGTGGACGGCGAGACCGCCTGCGAGGCCGAGCTGATGTGCACGATGCGCAAGGTGACCTGAGGGCATGGCGGACGTTCACGCCACGGCGATCGTCGACCCCGCGGCCGAACTCGCGGCCGGCGTGCGCATCGGCCCGTATGCGGTGATCGGCGCGGGCGTCGTCGTCGGAGAGGGCACGAGCATCGGCGCGCATTGCGTGATCGACGGCCCGACCCGCATCGGCCGCGACAACCGCATCTATCCGCACGCCGCGCTCGGCGCCGCGCCGCAGGACATGAAGTACGGCGGCGAGCCGACCGAACTGCATATCGGCGACCGCAACACGATCCGCGAGTTCTGCACCTTCAATCGCGGCACGGCGCAGGATGTGGGCATCACGCGCGTCGGCGACGACAACTGGGTCATGGCCTATGTGCACATCGCCCACGATGCCCAGGTCGGCAGCCGCACGGTGCTGGCGAACAACGCGACCCTGGCCGGCCATGTTCACGTCGGGGACTGGGCGATCATCGGCGGGCTCACCGGCGTGCACCAGTTCTGCAAGGTCGGGGCCCACGTGATCACCGGCTTCCAGAGCCATGTCGCGCAGGACGTGCCGCCGTACATGACCGTCGCCGGCAACCCGCTCGCGGTCCACGGCATCAACGCCGAGGGCCTGCGCCGGCGCGGCTTCTCGCGCGAGCGTATCGCGCTGGCCAGGCAGATGCACCGCCTGCTCTACCGCGAAGGGCTGACGCTGGACGCGGCGCGCGAGCGCATCGCGGCGCTGCTGGGCAGCGTCGAAGGCGGCGATGCCGACATCCGCGCCTTGCTCGACTTTCTCGCCGCTTCGACGCGCGGGATCGTAAGGTAGTGGCTCCCCCCCGTAGCGGCTTCGCTGCGCCCGGCCGCTTGCAGGCGGCCGGGCCTGCGACAGGCACAGCGCCGCTGCCGCGCCCCTGTGTCCGGTCGCAGCCCCCCCGGGGGGGCGACGCCAGCGGCCCGGCGAAGCCGGTTCCGCGGCGTCCGCTTGAACGCCGCGGTTTGGGCATTGCCGTGCGGGCGGCTGCCTCTTCAGTCTGATTCGGGCACGGCATGCGCCTGGCGATGGTCGCGGGAGAGGCCTCGGGCGATCTGCTCGCGGCGTCGTTGCTCGGTGCCTTGCACGAGCGCTGGCCCGATCTGACGACGGCCGGAATCGGCGGGCCGCGCATGCAGGCCGCGGGCTTTGAGGCCTGGTGGCCGAGCGATCGGCTCGCGGTGCGCGGCTACGTCGAGGTGCTGCGCCATTACCGGGCGATCTCGAAGGTGCGCGACGAACTCGCCGAGCGCCTGCTCGCCGATCGGCCCGCGGCCTTCATCGGCGTCGACGCCCCCGACTTCAACCTCGGCCTCGAAGCGCGCCTGAAGCGCGCCGGGGTCAAGGCCATCCATTTCGTCTGCCCCTCGATCTGGGCCTGGCGCGGCAGCCGGGCGCAGAAAATGGCGGCGAGCTGCGACCACGTGCTGTGCCTGTTCCCGTTCGAGCCCGAACTGCTGCAGCGCCATGGCGTGGCCGCGACCTACGTCGGCCATCCGCTCGCCGACCTGATTCCTTTCGATCCCCCGCGCGCCGCGGCGCGGGCCGCCCTCGGACTTGGGGAGCGCGACGAGGTGGTCGCGATCCTGCCCGGCAGCCGGCGCTCGGAGATCGAGGCCATCGCACCCGCCTTCCTCCGCGCCGCGGCACGGATGCGGCGCGAGCGTCCCGGCTTGCGCTTCGTGCTGCCGATCGCGCCGGGCTTGCGCGGGCTGGTCGAGCCCCTCGCCGCACGCGATGCGCCGGGTGTCGATCTGCAACTCCTCGACGGCCGCTCGCACGAAGCCCTGGCCGCCTGCGACGTGACCCTGATCGCGAGCGGCACCGCCACCCTCGAGGCGGCGCTGTTCAAGCGGCCGATGGTCATCGGCTACCGCATGGCGGCCTTGAGCTGGCAGATCATGAAGCGCCTGGCCTACCAGCCCTGGTTCGGCCTGCCCAACATCCTGTGCCGCGAGTTCGTCGTGCCCGAGCTGATCCAGGAGCGCTGCGAGCCCGAGGCACTGGCGCGCGCCACGCTGGCCTGGCTCGGCGACGAGGCCGGAACGCGCCGCCTGCGCGCGCGCTTCGACGAACTGCACCACCTCTTGCAGCGCGACACCGCGCGCCTTGCCACCCATGCCATCGCGCAAATCGTCGAAAAGGCCTGAGCCTTTCCGTTTCGACGCCAGCGGCCTCGTCGCCGGCGTCGACGAGGCCGGGCGCGGACCGCTGGCCGGCCCGGTCGTCGCGGCCGCGGTGATCCTGAACGACCTCGCACCGATCGCCGGCCTCGCCGATTCGAAGGTCCTTTCGCCGCGCCGGCGCGAGCAGCTCTTCGACGAGATCCGCGCGAAGGCCTTGTGCGTCTCCGTCGGCCAGGCCAGCGTCGAGGAGATCGACCGCCTGAACATCCTGCACGCGACGATGCTGGCGATGCGGCGCGCGGTCGTCGGCCTGCGCCTGCTGCCCAAACTGGTGCTCGTCGATGGCAACCGTCTGCCCGATCTGCAGGTCGCGGCCCAGGCCGTCGTGCGCGGCGACTCGCGGGTGAATGCAATCTCGGCCGCCTCGATCATCGCCAAGGTGCAGCGCGACCGCCTCTGCGCCGAGCTCCACGAGCGCTGGCCCGCCTACGGCTTCGACGGCCACAAGGGCTACCCGACCGCGGCCCACCTCGAAGCCCTGCGCCGCCACGGCGCCTGCCCCGAGCACCGTCGCAGCTTCGCGCCGGTGCGCGAGGTGCTGGAGCGCAATTGAGCGAGCCGCGCCTGATCCGCTCGCGCGAGAACCCGGTGCTCGCGCGGCTACGACGGCTCGGCCGCGACGGCTCGGCCTACCGCCGCGGCGGCGAGGTCTGGCTCGAAGGCGACCACCTTTGCGCCGCCTTGCGCGCGCGCCAAAGACCGGCCGCGCTGGCCTTGATCGCCGAGAGCGCCTGGGCCGCCGACGCCGCATTGCGCGAACTCGCGCAATGGGCGAGCGAGGTGGCGCGCGTCGACGACGCCTTGTTCGCGGGGGTCTCGACGCTCGAATCGCCGGCCCGCATCGGCTTCCTGATCCAGGCCCCGGAACCGGCGGCGATCGACCCCGGCGCGGCCACGGTCGTGCTCGACCGGCTGCAGGATACCGGCAACGTCGGCAGCATCCTGCGCAGCGCGGCCGCGCTCGGGGTGCGCCAGGTGCTGGCCTTGAAGGGCACGGCGGCGCTCTGGTCGCCCAAGGTCTTGCGTGCCGGCATGGGCGCGCATTTCGCGTTGGCGCTGGCCGAATCGCTCGACGATAACGCGCTCGAGGCCTTGCACATTCCGCTCGTCGCGACCAGCTCGCATGGCGGCGCGGCGCTGGGCGCGAGCCCCTTGCCGCGGCCTTGCGCCTGGGTCTTCGGCCATGAAGGGCAGGGCGTCTCGCCGGCGTTGCTGGCGCGCTGCGCGCTGCAACTGCGCATCCCGCAGCCGGGCGGCGAAGAGTCCCTCAACGTCGCCGCGGCGGCGGCAATCTGCCTGTACGAATCGGCGCGCGCAGCTCAGTAAATCAAGCGATCGGGGCGCAGGTCGCGCAGGATCGTCGTCGCGATCTCCTCGATCGACTTGTGCGTCGACGACAGCCACTCGATGCCTTCGCGCCGCATCATGGCCTCGGCCTCGTTGACCTCCTGGCGGCAGTTCTCGGGCGCCGCGTAGCGGCTGCCGGGGCGACGCTCGTGGCGGATCTGCGAGAGCCGGTCTGGGTCGATCGTCAGGCCGAAGCACTTGCGTCGGTACGGCGCCAGCGGCGTCGGCAGGCGCCCGCGCTCGAAGTCCTCGGGGATGAGCGGATAGTTCGCCGCCTTGATGCCGTGCTGCATTGCCAGGTACAACGAGGTCGGGGTCTTGCCGCAGCGGCTCACGCCTACCAGGATCACGTCGGCGATGTCGAGATTGCGCGCACTCTGGCCGTCGTCGTGGGCGAGGCTGAAGTTGATGGCTTCGATCCGGTCCTGGTACTCGGCGCTCTTGCTGGCATCCGAGAAGCGGCCGATGCGGTGATTCGACTTCATGCCGAGTTCGGCTTCCAGCGGCTCGACGAAGGCGCGGAACATGTCGAGCACGAAACCCCGGCAGTCGGCTCCGGTGACGATCTCGCGGATCGGGTCGGCCACCAGCGTCATGAAGACGATAGGCGGACTGGCTTCGCGCGCCGCCACTTCGTTGATCTCCGCCACCACCTTCAAGGCCTTGTCGATGCTGTCGATGAAAGGCCGGCGCACATGGCGCGGCTTGATCGGAAACTGCGCCAGGATCGAATTGCCGAAGGTTTCGGCCGTGATGCCGGTGCCGTCCGAGATGTAGAACACGCTTCTTTCGGTCATGGAGTCTTTCGCACCGGCGCCGCAGGGGACCGCCGTCGGCGGATCATAAAGTCCTTAGAATGCCCTCAACTATGTCCCGCGCCCCCCTCGACGTGAGTTCCTCCAGCCGACAACCAGAATCCACAAGCGCTGGAGCTTGGAACCCGTTCGCGCATGCGACAGCACCGGTTTTCTCACATCACGGAGCTTTCCCATGTCTCAGGCCACCCTGGCGACCGCCCTGGTCGTCCCGTTCGAACAACTGAGGATGACCGACGTCGAGTCGGTCGGCGGCAAGAACGCCTCCCTCGGCGAAATGATTTCCCAGCTCGCGGCCAGCGGCGTGCGCGTGCCCGGCGGTTTTGCGACCACGGCCCATGCCTTTCGCCAGTTCCTGAAGTCGGGCGCGCTGGCCGACCGCATCGCGGCGCGGCTGGCCGGGCTCAATGTCGACGACGTGCGCTCGCTCGCCGCGGCCGGCGCCGAGATCCGCGACTGGATCGTCCAGACCCCGTTCCCGCCCGAACTCGACGCGGCGATCCGCGCCCAGTACCGCCTGCTCGCGGCCGACAACCCGGGGGCGAGCTTTGCCGTGCGCTCTTCGGCCACCGCCGAAGACCTGCCCGACGCCTCGTTTGCCGGCCAGCAGGAGACCTTTCTCAACGTCAGCGGCATCGACGACATCCTGTTCCGCATGAAGGAGGTCTTTGCCTCGCTCTACAACGATCGCGCCATCAGCTACCGCGTGCACAAGGGCTTCACCCATGCCGAGGTCGCCTTGTCGGCGGGCGTGCAGCGCATGGTGCGCTCCGACCTCGGCGCCGCCGGCGTGATGTTCACGATCGACACCGAATCGGGTTTCGAGAACGTGGTCTTCATCACCTCGAGCTACGGCCTGGGCGAGACCGTGGTCCAGGGTGCGGTGAACCCGGACGAGTTCTACGTCTTCAAGCCCACGCTCGTGGCGGGCCAGTTCCCGATCATCCGGCGCGCCCTGGGCTCCAAGCTCCTGCGCATGGAGTTCTCGAGCGCCGAGGAAAAGGCGGCCTCGGGCCAGCTCGTCAAGGTGGTCGACACGCCGCCCGAGATGCGCAACCGCTATTCGATCAGCGATGCCGACGCGATCGAGCTCGCCAAGTACGCGCTGATCATCGAGCGCCATTACGGCCGGCCGATGGACATCGAATGGGGCAAGGACGGCGGCGACGGCCGCATCTACATCCTGCAGGCCCGGCCCGAGACCGTGAAGAGCCAGTCGGCGGGCAAGGTCGAGCACCGCTACAAGCTCAAGGGCAGCGGCACCGTGCTCGCGGAAGGCCGCGCCATCGGCCAGAAGATCGGCACCGGCCCGGTGCGGCTGGTGCGCTCGGTGGCCGAGATCGAGCGTGTCCAGCCCGGTGACGTGCTCGTCACCGACATGACCGACCCGAACTGGGAGCCGGTGATGAAGCGCGCCAGCGCCATCGTCACGAACCGCGGCGGGCGCACCTGCCATGCCGCGATCATCGCGCGCGAGCTCGGCATCCCGGCGGTGGTGGGCTGCGGCGACGCGACCGAGCGCGTGCACGAAGGCGCGCTCGTCACCGTGGCCTGCTCCGAGGGCGACACCGGCTACGTGTTCGACGGCCTGCTCGAAACCGAGGTCGTCGAGGTGCGGCGCGGCGAGATGCCGTACTGCCCGGTGAAGATCATGATGAACGTCGGCAACCCGACCCTGGCCTTCGACTTTGCCCAGATCCCGAACGCCGGCGTCGGGCTGGCGCGGCTCGAATTCATCATCAACAACAACATTGGCGTCCACCCCAAGGCCATCCTCGACTACCCGAACGTCGATCCCGAGCTGAAGAAGGCGGTGGAGTCGGTGGCGCGCGGCCATGCCTCGCCGCGCGCCTTCTACGTCGACAAGCTCACCGAGGGCATCGCGACGATCGCCGCGGCGTTCTTCCCGAAGCCGGTGATCGTTCGCCTCTCGGACTTCAAGAGCAACGAGTATCGAAAGCTCATCGGCGGCGCCCGCTACGAGCCCGACGAAGAGAACCCGATGCTGGGTTTCCGCGGTGCCAGCCGCTACATCAGCGGCGACTTCAGCGACGCCTTCGCGATGGAATGCGAGGCCTTGAAGCGCGCCCGCACCGAGATGGGCCTCACCAACATCGAGATCATGGTGCCTTTTGTTCGCACCGTGCGCCAGGCCGAGCGCGTGGCGCAGATGCTTGCCGAGCGCGGCCTCGAGCGCGGCAAGAACGGCCTGCGCCTGATCATGATGTGCGAGGTGCCGAGCAACGCGATCCTGGCCGACCAGTTCCTGCAGCATTTCGACGGCATGTCGATCGGCTCGAACGACCTGACCCAGCTCACGCTCGGACTCGACCGCGATTCCGGCCTCGAGCAGCTCGCCGGCGACTTCGACGAGCGCGACCCGGCGGTCAAGGCGATGATCTCGCGCGCCATCGCCGCTTGCCGTGCCACCGGCAAGTACATCGGCATCTGCGGCCAGGGGCCGAGCGACCATCCCGACTTCGCCGACTGGCTCGCCGCCGAAGGCATCGTCTCGATCTCGCTCAACCCCGATACCGTGGTCGACACCTGGCAGCGGCTGGCCGCGAACTGATCCCGAAAGCGCGCGCGAGGTGGGCTACTGGCGGCGCAACGGCAGGCTGATCGGTGCGCTGCTGGCGCTCTGGTCCGTCGTGACCTTTGGCGTCGCCTTCTTCGCGCGCGAACTGAGCTTCGATTTCTTCGGCGCGCCGTTCAGCTTCTGGGTCGCGTCGCAGGGCGCGCTCGTCGTCTACCTGGTGATCGTGGTCGTCTACAACTGGCGCATGGACGCGCTCGACGCCGAGCTCGAAGCGCGTGAAGACTGACCCGGCGGGGCGCTCGTTCAGGCGCCGGCTCGACCGCGCCTACCTGCTGTTCACCCTCGGGCTCGTCGGCTTCATCCTGTTCCTGGCCCTGCTCGAGCATTGGGGCATGGGGCGCAACCTCATCGGCCTGACGATGCTGCTGGCCACGGTCGTGCTCTACGCCGCGATCGGACTGGGTTGCCGCACGTCGGACGCGAGCGAGTACTACGTCGCCGGACGCCGCGTGCCGGCGCTCTACAACGGCATGGCGACGGCGGCCGACTGGATGAGCGCGGCCTCGTTCATCGGCCTGGCCGGAACGCTGTATCTGGGCGGCTACAACGGCCTGGCCTTCGTGCTCGGCTGGACCGGCGGCTACTGCCTGGTGGCGCTGCTGCTCGCGCCCTATCTGCGCAAGTTCGGCGA
>JAGWTS010000462.1 GCA_028868875.1 Burkholderiales bacterium
CGACCCTGCTGCACCAGGTCGATGTCTTCCAGGGCCTGAAGGCCGACGGCTACGTGCTCATCAACAGCCGGCGCAGCTTCGACGAACTGGGCCTGGGCGAGATGGCGCGGCGCTTTCGGCGCGAGCGCCTGACCACCGTGCCGGCGACCGAGATCGCCCGCAGCCACCTCGGCCGGCCGCTGCCCAATGCGGTGCTGCTGGGGGGCTTTGCGGCGCTATCCGGACTGATCGCGCTGGCCGCGGTGGAACACGCGATCGGCGAGAAGTTCAGCGGCAAGGTGGCCGCGGCCAACGTCGCCGCCGCGGCCGAGGCCTATGAATTCGTGCGGCGTGAAATGCAGGAGCTGGCCCATGCGCCAACAGATTGAAGGCTCGCGCGCCGTCGCCGAGGCGGTGGCGGCCTGCCGCCCCGAGGTGATCTGCGCGTATCCCATCTCGCCCCAGACCCACATCGTCGAAGGCCTGGGCGAACTGGTGAAGAACGGGCGCCTGGCGCCCTGCGAGTTCATCAACGTCGAGAGCGAATTCGCCGCGATGAGCGTGGCCATCGGCGCTTCGGCCGCAGGCGCGCGCGCCTACACCGCGACGGCGAGCCAGGGCCTGCTCTTCATGGCCGAGGCGGTCTACAACGCGTCCGGTCTCGGCCTGCCGATCGTCATGACGGTGGCGAACCGCGCCATCGGCGCGCCCATCAACATCTGGAACGACCACAGCGATTCGATGAGCCAGCGCGACAGCGGCTGGTTGCAGCTCTTCGCCGAGAGCAACCAGGAAGCGGCGGACCTGCACGTGCAGGCCTTCAAGCTCGCCGAAGAGCTGTCGATGCCGGTGATGGTGTGCATGGACGGCTTCATTCTCACCCATGCCTACGAAGGCGTGGACCTGCCCGCGCAGGCCGAGGTCGACGCCTTCCTGCCGCCTTACGAGCCGCGTCAGGTGCTGGATCCGGCGGACCCGGTCTCGATCGGCGCGATGGTCGGGCCCGAGGCCTTCATGGAGGTGCGCTACATCGCCCACGCCAAGCAGACGATGGCGCTGGAGCGCATCCCGCAGATCGCGGCCGAGTTCGAGGCCCGCTTCGGCCGCGCCTCGGGCGGGCTCGTGCGCGCCTACCGCTGCGAAGGCGCGGAGACCATCGTCGTCGCCTTGGGTTCGGTGCTCGGCACCTTGAAGGACACGGTCGACGAATTGCGCGCGGCCGGCGCCAGGATCGGCGTGCTCGGCATCCAGTCGTTCCGGCCCTTCCCGCTCGGCGCGGTGCGCGAGGCACTGCAAGGTGCCCAGCGCGTCGTCGTGCTCGAGAAGAGTTTCTCGGTCGGTCTGGGCGGTGTCGTCTCGACCGACGTGCGGCTCGCCTTGTCGGGGTTGCAGCTGCACGGCTGCACCGTGATCGCGGGCCTGGGCGGGCGCGCCATCACCAAGGCCTCGCTCGCACGCATGCTCACCGAGGCCATGGCCGACCGCCTGCCCCCCTTGAGCTTCCTCGACCTCGACCACGGCATCGTCGAGCGCCACCTCGCGCGCGAAGCCGCGCAACGCCGCAGCGGCCCCGTCGCCGAAAGCCTGCTGCGCGATCTCGGCAGCGTTGCCTCGAAAGTCCGCTGAATGAAGACCCCCACGCTCGCTTTGCTCGCTGCCCCCAAGGGCCACTCGGGGCCCCTTTGTGGCCCATGGGGCGCCCAGTACCTTCGGAACGGCCGGGCGGTACTGGCATGAACGCCCCCGTCAAGTTCTACCAGACCGGCACCTTCACCGTCGGCAACCGCCTGCTCGCGCCCGAGCAGCGCAGCGTCCAGGCCTCGGCCGAGCGCAGCAATTCGCTGAACTCGGGGCACCGCGCCTGCCAGGGCTGCGGCGAGGCGCTGGGCGCGCGCTACTCGGTCGACGCCGCGATGCGGGCCACCGGCCGCCAGCTCATCGCCGCCAACGCCACCGGCTGCCTCGAGGTGTTCTCCACGCCTTACCCCGAGACCTCGTGGCAGCTGCCCTGGATCCACTCGCTCTTCGGCAACGCCGCGGCGGTGGGCACGGGCATCGCCGCGGCGCTCAAGGTGAAGGGCCGCGACAAGGTGCGCGTCATCGCCCAGGGCGGCGACGGCGGCACCACCGACATCGGCTTCGGCTGCTTGAGCGGCATGTTCGAGCGCAACGACGACGTGCTCTACCTCTGCTACGACAACGAGGCCTACATGAACACGGGCGTGCAGCGCAGCTCGGCGACCCCGCCGGCGGCGCGCACCGCGACGACGATGGCCGTGGGCCCGCATCCGGGGGCCGAGTTCGGCCAGGGCAAGAACCTGCCGCTGATCGCGATGGCGCACGAGATTCCCTACGTCGCCAGCGCCACCGTCGCCGACCTGCGCGACCTCGAAGCCAAGGTCGAGCGCGCGATGAGCCTGCACGGCGCGCGCTACCTGCACGTGCTCGTGCCCTGCCCGCTGGGCTGGGGCTCGGCGAGCCACGACACGATCCGCCTGGCGCGGCTCGCGCGCGAGACGGGGCTGTTCCCGGTGTTCGAAGCCGAGCGCGGCGAGGTCACCGCGGTGACGAAGATCCGCCGCCGCCTGCCGGTGGAGGAGTACCTGCGGCCGCAGAAGCGCTTCGCCCACCTCTTCGCAGCCGGCGCCGACCCCGGGGTGCTCGAACGCATCCAGGCCGGTGCCGACCGCAACATCCGCCGCTTCGGCCTTCTCGACCCCGAACCGACGCAGGCCTGACATGCAAAAGCCCTTTGCCATCACCCTCGACCCCGGTTCCTCGCTCGCCAACAAGACCGGAAGCTGGCGCACCGAGCGCCCGGTCTACGTCGACCGCCTGCCGCCGTGCAACGCCCAATGCCCCGCGGGCGAGGACATCCAGGGCTGGCTCTTCGATGCCGAGGGAGGCGACTACGAAGCCGCCTGGCGCCACCTCGTTCGCGACAACCCGTTCCCGGCCATCATGGGCCGCGTCTGCTACCACAGCTGCGAAGGCGCCTGCAACCGCGGCCGCCTCGACACGGCGGTCGGCATCAACTCGGTCGAGCGCTTCCTGGGCGACCTGGCGCTGGACAAAGGCTGGCGCTTCGAGCCGCCGGCGGCCGAGACCGGGCGCCACGTGCTCGTCGTCGGCGCCGGGCCATCGGGCATGTCGGCGGCCTACCACCTGCGCCGCCTCGGTCACCGCGTGACGGTCAAGGAGGCCGGGCCGCTGATGGGCGGGATGATGCGCTTCGGCATTCCGCAATACCGGCTGCCGCGCGAGGTGCTCGAAGCCGAGATGCAGCGCATCGTCGCGATGGGCGTGGCGGTCGAACTCGGCGCCAAGGTGCAGAACATCGCCACCGCAATGAGCGAAGGCGGCTTCGACGCCGCGTTTCTCGCCGTCGGCGCCCACATCGCCAAGCGAACCTACATCCCGGCCAAGGACAGCTCGCGCATCCTCGACGCGGTCTCGGTGCTGCGCTCGATGGAAGGCGAGGAGCGGCCGCTGCTCGGGCGCCGCGTCGTCGTCTACGGCGGCGGCAACACCGCCATCGACGTCGCCCGAACCGCGCGCCGCCTGGGCGCGACCGAGGCCATCATCGTCTACCGCCGCACGCGCGAGAAGATGCCGGCGCACGACTTCGAGGTCGAGGAGGCGCTGCAGGAAGGCGTGATGGT
>JAGWTS010000069.1 GCA_028868875.1 Burkholderiales bacterium
GTGAATTCGGCCGCATTCGCCGGGCGCGACGCGATCGAGAACAGGGGCAGTGCGGTGGCGCCCGCCAGGATCTGGCGGCGGGTCAGGCGGGTCTTCAGTGCAGTCATGCTTGTCTCCTTGGGGTCGAATGAAGCGGTGTCGGGTCAGTGGATCAACATGCCACCATTCACGTCGAGCGTGATGCCGGTGCAATAGGCAGAGAGGTCGCTGGCGAGGAAGACGCAGGCGCCGCCGATGTCCTCGGCGCGGCCCAGGCGGGCGAGCGGGATCGTCTGGGCGATCTCGGCCTTCTTCTCTTCGCTGAGCTTGCCCTTGATGATGTCGGTGCCGATGAGGCCGGGCGTGATGCAGTTGACGCGGATGCCTTCCGGCGCGAATTCGCGCGCCATCGCCCGCGCCAGGCCGAGCACGCCGGCCTTGGCCGCCGAGTAGTGCGGCCCGCCCAGGATGCCGCCGCCGCGCTGCGCCGAGACCGACGAGATGCAGACGATCGATCCGCCGTGCTGCTGCTGCATGGCGGGCAGCACCGCCTGCGACATGTACAGCGTGCCGCGCAGGCTCACGTCGAGGATGCGGTCGTAGTCGGCGCCGGTGATCTCGAGCGTCTTTACCGGCTGCGTGATGCCGGCGTTGTTGATCAGGATGTCGATGCGGCCGAAGGCCTTCAGCACGGCGGCGGCGGCGGCCTCGCAAGAGGCCTTGTCGGTCACGTCGGCGACGATGCCGAGGTGGGCGCTGCCGATCTGCGCGGCCGCCGCGGCAGGCTCCGCGCGCTCCAGATCGAGCACGACGACGCGGGCGCCGTGCGCCGCCATCAGGCGTGCGGTGGCGAAGCCCAGGCCGTTGAGGCCGGCGCCGCCGGTGATGACGGCAACTTTGTCTTTGAGCAGCATTTCAGGCATCTCCGAGAGTGGATGAGGATTCGGTGCGACCCCCCGGAGACGATGCGAGCAGTGCCTGGCTTCAGGGGCCGCAGGCCCTCTCCAGGCACCCTGGCGGGGTTGCCGGGGTCCGTCTCCTGGTGTTGTCGAGACGAATATTCGGCGCGGGGCTTCATGACGGCAAGCGAAGTGTTTTCACACTAAGATGACGCTTCATCATTCAAGACCAGGGTTGACCCGATGTCCGCTCTTCCCCCAGTCGTCAATCTGCAGGCCTTCGAAGCCGTGGCGCGGCGCCGCAGCTTCGCCCTGGCGGCGGCCGAGCTTCACCTCACGGCCTCGGCGATCAGCCACCAGGTGGCGCGGCTCGAAGCGCATGTGGGCGTGCGCCTGTTCGAACGAAGTGCGCACGGGGTGCGTCTGAGCACGGCCGGGGAGTCGTACCTGTCGCGCATCGGGGGGGCGCTGTCGGCGATCGGGTCGGCGACGGAAGACCTGCGGCAAGGCGTCAGCAACAGCCTGTACGTCCACTCGGCCCCGAGCATCGCGAGCTTGTGGCTGATGGCGCGCCTACGCGGGTTTGCGCAGCAGTACCCCGATATTGCGTTGAACCTCTCGGCGGCGCATACCCCCAGCGATTTCGAACTCGGCCAAGCCGACATCGATATTCGCTACGGGGTGCCGAACTGGCCCGGCCTGGTCGTCGAACCGCTGTTCGAGGAACGCATTCTTCCGTTGGCGAGCCCGGCATTCATCCAGGAGCACCGCCTGAAGCGGCCCGAGCAGCTGCTCGGGGTCAAGCTGATCCAGAGCAATGTCAGCGTCGTTCAGTGGCCGGACTGGTTCGCGGCGTTCACCGACAAGCGTGCTCCGGATCGTTTCTCGGTTCGCTTCGACCGGGCACAGATGTCGCTCGATGCCGCGACCCAGGGCCTCGGCGTCGCGTTGGAGAGCGCGACGATCGCCGGCCGCCACATCGCCGAGCGCAAGCTCCGGCCCGTGTTCGGCCTGGACAAGGCGGTCAAGTGCAAGGTGCACTTCGCCGTCTACCCGCCTCGCCATGAAAAGCGCCCACCCGTGGAAGCATTCCTGACGTGGTTGCATGCGCAGGCGTCGAAAGCCTAGCGCCGCCCCGACCGGGACCTGCGCATCGGCGACGCAGCTCTGCGGCGAGGCCTGCCGGATCAGCCGCGCAGGCGCAGGATGGCGGCGAAATACGCCGCCAGCTCGTCCCGGCCCTGCAAGGGCAGGACGTGGCCCACGTATTGATCCGGACGCACGACGACCAGGCAGCCTGCGGCGCGGTCGATCCCGCGCGCCGCGAAGAGATCCTCGCCCTGCCCCGAGTCGGCGCAGAAGACCTTTTCGTAATCGCACAAGCCGAAGCGGCCCACGCGCGGGCGCAGCAGCGTGGGCATGGCGCCGAAGTCGAGCTCGCGAAAGCCCTGCTGAAAGACCGCCCGGGTGTCGATGACGGCATCCACGTCTTCGCCCGCCGCGGTGTGGCGGCGCAGCGGCGAGGCCGGGTCGTGTTCGAGCCAATCGCACAAGGCGGCAACGGCGCCGCCGCGGCCGCCCGCGTCGCCTTTCGGGGCGAAGACGAAGAGGCGAAAGCGCGCGTCGGCCTCGATGCAATGGCCCAGTTGCATGGGCTTGGCGTCGGCCAGCCGCACCACGGGTGCGGAGTGCAGGCGCCGTCCGATCTCGAAGCCGCGCGCCAGATGCTGGTGCGTGGCCGCGCCCGTGAGGACGCTGGGTTCGTACTGGATGGTCAGGCCGCAGGTGAAGGGCAGGTTGGCGACGAACTCGCGCGCCACGCGGGGCAGGCCTTCGTCCGGATCCTGCTCGGCGCGGGCGCCGACGACGCGGGCCCACTTGTGGTCGAACTCCACCAGGCCCTTGGCCGCGGCGCGCCTCTCGCCCGAATAGCTGTGCAGCAGCGCCGGGTCGGCGCGGCCGGTGAGCACCGAGACCAGCTTCCAGCCCAGGTTGAAGGTGTCGCCCATCGACACGTTCATGCCCTGCCCCGCCTTCGGGCTGTGGGTGTGGCAGGCGTCGCCGGCGAGCAGCACGCGCGGCGCACGAAGGGCCACCTGGTCGGCGGGCACGTCGTCGAACTTGTCCGTGAGGCGGTGGCCGATCTCGTAGATCGACCACCAGACGACCTCCTTCACGTCGAGTTCGAAGGGGCTGAAGATGCGCCGCGCCTTGGCGATGATGTCCGCGGCGCCCATGCCGCGATCGGCCACGCGCTCGTCCTCGCCCAGGCTGTCGAGTTCGACGTACAGCCGCACCAGGTGCCCGCCTTCGCGCGGCAGCACCATCAGGATGCCTTCGTCCTGCGAGCGCACGAAGGACTTCATGCGCCAGTCGGGGAAATCGGTGACGGCGAGCAGGTCGATCACGCCCCAGGCCTGGTGCGCCGCGTCGCCGTGCAAGGCCCCGCCGATGGCGCTGCGCACGTTCGAGCGCGCCCCGTCGCAGCCGATGACGTAGTTGGCGCGCAGCGTCTCGGTCCGGCCTTCGCGGCCGGGGGCGGTGTGTTCGAGCGTGACGCTGACGGGGTATTCGGCGGCGCCGGGGTCCACGCGCAGGTCGACCAGCTTGAGGCCGTAATCGGGCTCCAGGCGGGTCGGCGCGTGGCGCATGAGGTCCAGGAACATGTCGTGCACCCGCGCCTGGTTGATCAGCACATGCGGCATCTCGGAGGTGCCGTCGGGCACGTCCTGCACGCGGGCCACGCGGGCCAGGGCCGCGTCCGGGGCGGGCGCCCAGAAGGTGGTCTCGTTGATCCACACCGCTTCCCGCTTCACCTTCTCGGCAAAGCCGAAGGCCTGGAACATCTCCATCGAGCGCACGCTGATACCGTCGGCCTGGCCCTTTTCCATCGGCCCCAGCTTGGGCTCGACCAGCAGGCTGCGGATCTGCGGAACCCGGGCGAGCTGGGCCGCCAGGCACAGGCCCGCCGGCCCGGCGCCGGCGATCAGCACGTCCACCGTCTGCGGCATCGGGTCGCCTGCGCGGCGGTGAGCTCCAACTGCCGGATGAACGTCCGGATCGCCGGGATGGAAGCCGTCGACGTGGTATTGCATAGAGTCTCCTTCAGGCGGCTGTCCGGCCGTTAACAGAATGCTTGCATATCATATGCATACATATTACATTCGTCAAGCACGAGGAGGAACGCATGGACAGGATCGAGATGGCCGGGCACCTGATCCGTCGGCTGCATCAGCAATCGACGCAGACTTTCCAGGCCCGGATGCAGGCTGCGGGCTTCGACCTGACCTCGGTGCAATTCGCGGCGCTGGACGCCATTGCCCAGCAGCCCGGCACCGACCAGGCCGGCCTGGCCGCGACCATCGGCTTCGACCGCGCCACCATCGGCGGCGTGATCGACCGCCTGGAACACAAGGGCCTCGTCCGGCGCGAGGTCGGCGCGCAGGATCGCCGGGCGCGGCAACTTCACCTCGAACGCGCGGGCGTCAAGCTGCTCGCTGCCTGCCGCCCGGTGGTGGAAGACTTGCAGGCCGACATCCTCGCGCCGCTGTCGAGCGCGGAGCGCCGCACTTTCCTGGCGCTCGCGCACAAGGCGCTCGGCCTGGATTGAGACGCGCCGCGGCGGCGACGCAGGCCGCCCCCACGGCGGGCCGGGGCGTCGACCGGAAGGCGGCCGGCGCGCAGGTCGAGCCGGGCCTCAGCGCAGGATCTGCTTGAGCTTGCCGATCGTCGCCGGAAGGTCCAGCGGCTTGATCCAGTAGTCGGCAAAGCCGCGCGCATGGGCGCGCTGGATCTGGGCCGGCATGGCATCGGCGCTGACGGCGACGCAAGGAATTCCGCGCGTGCGCGGATTGCGCTGCAGTCTTTCGAACACCTCGAGGCCCGACATGTCGGGCAGGTTCATGTCCAGCAGCACCGCGTCCGGATCGTTCTGCACCGCCCAGACGATGCCCTCGGTGCCGGTGCGCACGCATTGCAGCCGCCACTCGGGCTGCATCTTGAACACCTGTTCCATGAGGAGCTGGTTCACGTCGTCGTCTTCGACGTAGAGCACGCTGTACTTGCGGCCCGTGTCCCACTGCGACGGCATGTCCAGCGGCACGGTGTTCGTGTCGAGCGACCTGGCCCTGCGCGCCAGCGGCAGGCGAAAGACGAAGCGGCTGCCGATGCCGGGCTGCGAGGCCACCTCGATGCTGCCGCCCATGGCCTCGATGAGCTGCTTCGAAATCACGAGGCCCAGCCCCGTGCCCTGAACGCCCGACGACTCGGCGTCGAGGCGGTTGAAGGGCTCGAACAGCTGGCCCAGTTGCGCCGGGTTGAGCCCGAGGCCGGTGTCCTCGACCGTGAACTCTCCCGCCTCGCCGCCGCGAAAGCGCAGCCGGACCTTGCCTTGGGAGCGGTTGTACTTGATGGCGTTGGAAAGCAGATTGGCGAGCACCTGCTCGAGCGCCTGGGGGTCGCCCCGCACCGCGGTCGCGCCCGGGCGGTCGATGTCGACCGAGACCTCGACGCCCCGGCTCGCCGCCAGCGGCTTCAAGGCGTCGACGCTTCGGCGCACCGCCTCCTGCACGTCGACCGAGCGCGACTGCAAGGCCTTGCGCCCCTGCTCGATGCGGTTGACCTGCAGGAGCTGGTCGATGAGGCTCAGCAGTTGCTGGCTCGAACGGCGCACGACGTCCAGGCGCTCGAGCTGCTCGCCGTGCAGGGCATGGGCCTCGTCCATCGCCATGATCTGGCCGAAGCCCAGGATGGCGTTCAAGGGCGTGCGCAGCTCGTGGCTGATGTGGGACATGAACTCGCTCTTGGCCCGGCTGGCGCGTTCGGCAGCGGCCTTCTGGCGCCGCAACTCTTCGAGCGTACGTTCCTGCGTCACGTCGCGGCAGGCACCCAGCAGGCGGCGGTCGCGCGGCGCCCGGATCATGGACAGCTCGAGCAGGCGCGGCTTCTTCGGGTCATGGCCCGGCACACGGACCGTCAGACGCTCGGGCAGATCGTCCGGGATCTCGCTCCCCAGGAAGCTGCAGGCCGAGAGCTGGTCTTCGGGTGCCAGCAGGGCGGCCCAGGCATTCAGGGGCAGCTCTGCCGGGCCGCTGGCGCGCAAGCCGTGGAGCACGCGCGCGGCGCGGTCGAGCCGCACCGATTCGGTCTCGGGGTTGAACTCCATCATGCCCAGGCCCACTGCCTGTTCGAGCGCGACCAGACGCTCGTGCAAGCCCTCGAGCCGCGTCAGCAATTCGGCTTCGCGCCCGGAGGCGCCGGCATCGGGCCGGATTCCGGTCACCACGCGCAGACCCTGGCGCGCAGCGCGGCGGGCTCACGCCGGCGGGCCGGCCATCGTCGGAACGGTGCGCCCGCCGGGGCCCGAAGCTCCTGCAGCCATCGAACGCTCATTCCTCGATTTCCCGTTCGTCCCAAGATCCCCGCTGCGGCGCATTCGCCGACGCCACGATGCCGGCATTATCGACCCCGTCGAACACGCCCGGGGGACGGACGCCCGGATGCCGGCGCGGCCGCTCGATTCATCTTCCCGGATAGTGCCCCGCAGCGATGTCTTCGAGCAGCGTCGGCTGCGTCGGCGCCCAGCCCAGGAGCTCGCGCGTCAATGCGCTCGATACTGGAACGTCCGCGCCATAGAACATGCCGAGCCAGTCGAAATGCTCGCGGGCGCGCTCGGCGGGAACGCTCGCAAGCGGCAGGCCGAGCGCCTGGCCGATCGCCGCGGCAATGTCGCGCGTCGCGACGCCTTCTTCGGCCGCCGCGTGGAGCACGGCGCCCGCCGGGGCCTTGTCCAGCGCGAGCTGGACGAGCTTTGCCGCATCCAGGCGATGGACCGCCGGCCAGCGATTCAACCCGTCGCCGAGGTAGCCCGACACACCCTTTGCCCGGGCCATGCGCGCCAGGGTGGCGACGAATCCGTGGTCGCCGCCGGAACCATGCACCGTGGGCGCGAAGCGCACGACGATGGCTCGAATGCCGCGCTCGGCCAAACCCAGCGCGTAGGCCGCATTGGCCATTCGGGGATGCCCCCCGGCCGCGGGCATGTCGCGTTCGGTGCCGACCTGGCCGGGTGCCAGCCCGAGCGTGCCCGAGGCGATGAGCAAGGGGCCGCCCGAGCCTTCGAGCACCCGGGCAAATGCATCGATGGCGGCGCGATCGGCCTGGGCCGCCGCCGCCATCTGCGTGAAGTCGTGGTTGTAGCCGAGGTGCAGCACCCCCTGGGCGCGCGCAGCTGCGGCAGCCAGGCCTGCGGCATCGTCGATGCTGCCGCGCACCACCTCGGCGCCCAGCTTCGCCACCTTGGCGGCGGCCGCGTCGGATCGAGCGAGGCCGAGAACCTGATGTCCGGCCGCAATGAGTTCGGCGATGCTGGCCGCGCCGATCCAGCCGGACGCACCGGTGACGAGAATTCGCATGGTGGAGGCCCCTTCGGGTCGATTTTCGTACCGACCTTCGAACCCAGGTCGATGCGCGTCGGAACCAGGGGGATTCATGGGCCGACGCGAGCCGGCGGCGCCGGCCTTCGGGCGCGCCGCGCCGGATGGCGTCGACGGTCGAAATCCGGCGCGGCCTCGTCGCGCCATGCACGACGGCAAGGGCCGTCAGCCTCGGATCGGGCCGCGATGCGCGATTCAGGGTTGCGCGTGCAACCAGGAGTCCACGAAGGCGGCGCCGTCGGCTTCGAGCCATTGCCCCAGCTGGGCCGCGAGCGCGGCGCGCGAATAGGGCTTGGCGACGAAGCCGTTCATGCCGGCTTCGAGGCAGGCCTGCTCGTCGCCGCGCATGGCATTGGCGGTGAGCGCGACGATCGGCAGCGCCGAGCCGCGTCCTTCGGGCAGGCGCCGGATCGCCGCGGTGGCCTGCAGGCCGTTCATCACCGGCATCCGGCAGTCCATCAGCACGAGATCGAATTCGGAATGCGCCACGCGTTGCACGGCCTCGACGCCATTGACCGCCAGGCTGCCGTCGAGCCCGAGGTCGTCGAGGATCGCGAGCGCCACGGCCTGATTGGTGAAATCGTCTTCGACCAGCAGCACGCGACCCTGGAGGCGCCCTGAAACAGCCTGCGCGGGCTCGCGGCCCGAGGCCGGACCGGCACGCCCGACGCGAACCGGTTCGATGCTTGGCGTCGGCTCGATCGGGGTGGGAGCGGTGTCGTGGCGGGGCTCGGGCGCGCCCTTGCCGAACAGGCGCTCGCGCAGCCGATGCGTCCATCCCGCGATCAGCGCCGCCGCCGGTGCGCCGGGAAGCCGCGGGGCACTTCGAAGAAGGGTGGGGGCAGCATTCATCGCTCAACTCCTCTGCAGGTCCGTGCGCGCGATCGGGTCCGCTTCATCGCGCCCAGAACACCGCTCATCTGAATTGGATTCACAGAAATCAGTGTGCCGCTCGAATCACCTCGACAACCAAGGAAATTGCCGGGTGATGACCGTCCTGTTCCAGGCGCCCGCCACCCGGTGCGCGTTCAGCCCGGGCCTTCGAGGAGGCGCAGCAGTTCGAGCCGCGAATGCACGCCCAGCCACCGGTGCCGGCACAGGACCGCGGCGGCCATCCGCACGATTTCTCGAACAGCGTCCTGCTTGCGGGTGCGCCGTCGATCGATCTCGTCGGCCAGGGCCATACGACCTCGTGCTCGGTACTTCGCACCTGGGAATCGTCGATTCGCCCCAGACCTGGGAGGCGGTGCGCCGCTTCCTGAGCCCGGGGCGCGGCGATCTGGGGCGTCGACTCAAGCGCGCGCCAGGGTGTAGCCGCCGCCGCGCACCGTGAGCAGGCGCGCCGGGCGGCGCGGGTCGTCCTCGATCTCGGCGCGGATGCGCGAGACGTGGACGTCGATGCGGCGGTCCAGGCGCTGTGCCGCGCAGCCGTTGAGCGAGGCCATGATCTGGTCGCGCGAGAGCACGCGCCCGGCGCATTGCGCGAGCAGCGAGAGGAGCTCGAACTGGCGCCCGGTGAGCGCGCGCAGGATGCCGTCGAGCCGCACCTGGCGCGCCCCCAGGTCGACCTCGAGGCGGCCGAAGCGCAGCACCGATTCGAGCCCGAGATCGGCGCGCGCGCGCCGCCACAGGGCGTTGACGCGGGCCACGACTTCCTGCGCCACGACCGGCTTGGCCAGGTAGTCGTCGGCGCCGAGTTCGAGCCCGAGCACGCGGTCGCACGAATCGGCGCGCTGGCCCAGCATCAGCAAGGGCATGCGCCGCGTGGCCGAGCGCGAGCGCAGTTCGCGCAGCAGGTCCAGCCCGCTGCCGTCCGGCAACTTCTGTTCGAGGACGAGGGCGTCGCAGGGTGTCGACCGGATCCGTTCGCGCGCCGCGTCGATCGAATCAGCGAGCCCGACGCTCCATCCCCCGGCACCCAGGCAAACGGCCAGGCGCGCGGCGAGTTCGCCATCGGCGTCGACGACGAGCGCCTGGCGCGTCGGGGCGTCCGCCACGAGTGCCGGCGGCGGCGCCGACAACTGAAAAGTCATCGCTGCGGACAATGGGGTCGTCATGGCCAGTCCTCCGTCTTCAACCGGCTGCCGGCAGCGGGCCGCGCCGCGCCGCCAGCAGACCGTGCAGACCGTGCAGACGCGCCTCCTGGCGCCGCCTGACCTCGCGCACCGATTCGAGCAATTGCCGCGTCGTCGCGTCCAGTTCGAGCGCACCGGCGATCCAGCGGCCGTAGCGCAGGCCGGCAGCGCGCGCTTCGGCGAGGTCCTGGCGCAGCATCTCGGGCAGCGGCAGCAGCACGGTCTCGTCCATCGGCTTGCCGGCCACCAGGCCCGCGGCGCCGTATTCGGCCCGCCCGCTGAGCTGGCCGATGCGCGCCACCAGGCGCCGCGCCAGCGCCGCCTGCTCGCCGAAGCAGAGGAGGAAGGCGTTGGCAGCGGCCAGGGCGTCGGCGCAGCGCGCCGTCAGGTGGTGGTGCAGGAAGCGCCGCATGCTCACCAACTCGCAGGCCAGCGCCGCGTTGAGCATTTCGACGACATCGGCTTTCGGGGATCGGGACATCTGGGTCGAGGGCGTCGCGGCCCGGGTGGCCGGCGCGAAGGAATGCAATGGAGGCATCCTAGGTGCCGCAGTGGGCCGAGCTTGTCAGCCGCAGGCGCGTCGGCTTGTCGGACAGCGCCGACAAGGCGCCGCCCCGAGCCCCTACAGTGGAGCCCCATGTGCACGCGCTACGTCTCCCCCGATGCAGCCGCCATCGAGCGCCATTGGCAGGTCGGCCGCGGCTCGGCCTGGCGCGGCGGCGAGGTCTTCCCCAACTACCCCGGCGCCTTCGTCCGCGCCGCGCGCGACCGCCTGGCGCCGGAACGCGAGTTCGTGCTCGGCCAGTGGTCGCTCATCCCCTGGTTCGCCAAGGAACGCAAGCTCCGGTTCCCCACCGCCAATGCCAGGTCCGAGGAACTGGCCGCCAAGGCCTCTTACAAGCAACCCTGGGCGCGCGGCCAGCGCTGCGTGATTCCGGCCTGGGCCTTCTTCGAACCGAACTGGGAGAGCGGGCGCCACGTGCCCTGGATCTTCCGTCGCGCCGACGGCCTGCCCTGGGGCCTGGCCGGACTCTGGAACACCTGGGCCGACCCGAGCAGCGGCGAGATCGTCGAGAGCTACACGATGCTCACGATCAACGCCGACGCGCACCCGCTGATGAGGCGCATGCACCGCCCCGACCCGAAGCGAGCGCCCGAGCTGCAGGACAAGCGCTCGGTCATCCCGATCGAGGCCGCGGACGTGGACGAATGGCTGTTCGCCCCGCCCGCCCAGGCGCGGGCCCTGCTGCGCACGGCGCCGACCGAGTGCTTCGACGCGGCTCCGCAGCCGACGCCGGCGCGCGCGGGCGGCGCGGACCCGGCCGACTCCTGAGACCGGGAGTCCGAGAGTCCCTGCGCCGAAGCCGACCCCGCACTCCGCATTCCGCAGCCAGCCCATTCAACCCGGCGCCGGCGGGCGCGCGAAACAGCGCCGACAATGCGACTTGGCGCCCGCGTTCCCGGCACGCCCCCCCTCCAACCGCCCCGGCCCCTGCCCTTGTCGTCAGCCGCCCTGCCCGATATCGACCCCTCGAGCCCCGGTGCGGCCCCCGCCACCGACGGCCTGCCGACCCCGCAGCGCTACAGCGCCATGGTCACCGTCATCGCCGGGATCGGGCTGAGCGTGCTCGACGGCACGGTGATGAACCTGGCGCTGCCGGGCATCGCGGCCGACATGAAGGCGAACTCGGCCGAAGTGATCTGGGTCGTCAACGCCTACCAGGTGGCGATCCTGGCGCTGCTGCTGCCGCTGGCGCGCCTGGGCGACCTGCGCGGCTACCGCAAGGTCTACCTGTCGGGCCTCGCCGTGTTCACGCTCGCCTCGCTCGGCTGCATGGCCTCGCGCAGCCTGGCCGCGCTGTGCGCGGCGCGCGCGCTGCAGGGCGCCGGGGCCGCCGGCATGTTCGCCATCAACGCCGCGCTGCTGCGCGCCATCTATCCGCGGCGGCTGCTCGGCCGCGGCATCGCCATCAACTCGGTCGTCGTGGCACTGGCCTCGGTCGCCGGGCCCTCGGTCGCCGCGGTCGTGCTCTCGGTCGCCTCCTGGCCCTGGCTGTTCGCGATCAACCTGCCGCTCGGCATCGCGGTGTTCAGCCTCGGGCTGCGCAGCCTGCCGCGCCACGACGCCGGCATCCGCGGCGACACCCGGCTGCGGCCGGCCGACATCGCGCTCAACATCGCCATGTTCGTGCTCGTCTTCCTGGGCGTGGACCGCCTCGTGCCGCGCCCGGGCAGCGCCGGCGGCGCCCTGCCGTGGGCGGCCTTCGCGCTGCTCGGTGCCGGCAGCGCGCTGGCGCTGGTGCACGTTCGGCGCCAGCGCCGGCTCGAGCTGCCGCTGCTGCCGATCGACCTGCTGCGCATCCCCGTGTTCAGGCTCTCGATGGGCACCTCGATCACCGCGTTCTCGGCCCAGATGCTGGCGGCGATCGCGCTGCCGTTCCTGCTGCTGCAGGCCTTCGGCCGCAGCCCGGCCGACGCCGGCCTCGTCCTCAGCGCCTGGCCGATCGCCACCGTGTGCGCCGCGCCGCTGGCCGGACGCCTGATCGGACGCGTTCCCGATGCGTTGCTCGCGGGCATCGGGCTCTTCGTGCTTGCCCTCGGCCTCGGCCTCGCGGCGACCATGCCGGTACAGCCGAGCCTGGCGCAGATCGGCTGGCGCCTGGCCTTGTGCGGCGCCGGGTTCGGCTTCTTCCAGTCACCGAACAACCACAGCATCGTTACTTCCGCACCAACCCACCGCAGCGGCGCCGCCGGCGGCATGCTCGCGACGGCGCGCCTGGCCGGACAATCCGCCGGGGCCGTCGGCATGGCGGTATTGTTCAGCCTCGCGCTGCCCACGGCCCAGGCCGCGCCGCGCTGGGGGCTGGGCATTGCGGCCTTGTGTGCCACGATCGCCGGCGTCATCAGCCTGCGCCGGCTCGACACCCGCGCCGGAGCCTGAAGCCGGCGCGCCCGCGCAGCGGGTCCGGGCCGAAACCCCCGGCTGAACGATGGGTGGCGTCTTGCACGAAAAAAAATTGTGCTCTGGCGCCGAATTGCCGATGCTGTAGGTGCAGTGAAGCCGAAGCACAGGGATGGACCATTGAAGGCTCGCGAAGTCGAAGAGCCGGCAGGACCGGAGGGCACGACCCTCTGGCACGTGCGGCTGCTCGACGACATCACGCGCATCCTGCTCGCCGTCGGCAGCGTCGGCTCGGCCATCGGGGTGGGTTTCGCCCTCTACGCGGGCCGGCTTCACATCGCCGCCTTCGATGTCGGCGTCGTCGCCTGGCTCGCGGCGCTGGTGCACTTTCGCGAACGCCTGAGCTTCAACCAGCGCAGCTGGGGCATCCTGCTGCTCACCCTCGCGGTGGGCGCCTTCTTCCTGGTGCAGACGCCGCCGCTGGGGCTGATCTACCTCTCGCTGCTGCCCTTGATGGCGGCGTTGTTCCTGGGCATGAGGGCCGCCGCGGCCTGCCTGGGCGGAGCCACCCTGCTCATCGTCGCGGTGGGCTGGAGCCTCGACCTCGACTGGGGCCCCCTGGGCCTGCCCGCGAACAAGCTCGACCAGCACCTGCTGATGGCGGTGAACTTCGCCCTCATGAACGCCCTGATCATGACCTCGATCACGGTGCTGATGCGCAACCTCAACGAAGCTGTCCGGCGCGCGGTGCAGGCCCAGATCGGGCTCGAGAAGATCGCGCTCTCCGACAGCCTCACCGGCCTGCCCAACCGGCGCCTGCTGATGGACCGGCTCGAGGCCAGCATGGGGCTGGCGCGGCGCACCGGGCAGCACGGCGCGGTGCTGTTCATCGACCTGGACCACTTCAAGAAGATCAACGACAGCCAGGGCCATGCCGGCGGCGACCTGTTCCTGCAACTGGTGGCGCAGCGCCTGAAGACGCAACTCGCGCGCCAGACCGACACCCTGGCCCGGCTCGGCGGCGACGAGTTCGTGGCCCTTCTCGCCGACCTCGCGCCCACGGCCGAGGAAGCCGCGCGCGCCGCCAGGCAGGTGGCCGAACGCCTGCGCGCGGCGATGGCGCAGCCCTTCGTGCTGCGCGGCGAGGCGCAAAGCTTCAGCGCCAGCATCGGCGTGGCCCTGTTCCCGAGCCAGGCCGTGGACGCCAACCAGCTGCTCGACGAGGCCGACACCGCGATGTACCACGCCAAGGACAGTGGGCGCAACGCCGTCGGCTTCTACGAGGCCTCGATGCAGGTCGAACTGCAGAAGCGCCTCGAGACCGAGAACGACCTGGCCCAGGCCCTGCCGCGCGGCGAGCTCTGGCTCGCGGCCCAGCCGCAATATTCGTCCTGCGGCGAAGTCTGCGGCGTCGAACTCCTGCTGCGCTGGCGCCACCCGACGCGCGGCGAGGTGCCGCCTTCGCGCTTCATCCCGATCGCCGAGCAGACCGGGCTCATCGGCGCGATCGGCGACTGGGTGCTGCAGCAGGCCTGCGAACAGGTGGCCCTGCTGCGCCGCATGGGACACCGCTTCGCGCTCTCGGTAAACATCAGCCCGTCGCAGTTCCGCGGCGCCGGATTCGTCGAGCGCGTGGCGCATCTGCTCGAGCAGCACGGCGTGTGCGGCAGCGACCTCATGTTCGAGGTCACAGAGGGCCTGATGGTCGACGACCAGCGCGGCACGATCGACCGCATGCGCGAACTGGTGGCGCTCGGCGTGCGTTTCTCGATCGACGACTTCGGTACCGGCTACTCGAGCCTGAACTACCTCAAGCGCCTGCCGCTGCACGAGTTGAAGATCGACCGCAGCTTCGTCCAGGATCTGCCGCAGGATCCCAACGACACCGCCATCGTGCGCATGATCGTCTCGATGGCGCGCGAATTCAAACTCGATGTCGTCGCCGAAGGCGTCGAAACGGCACAGCAGGCCGCGTTCCTGACGAGCCTGGGCTGCAACAGCCTGCAGGGCTACTACCTCGCGCGCCCGCAGCCGCTGCGCCAATGGGTCGATTCGCTCGCCCCGGTGGCGGCCGCCAGCGCCTGAGCGCCCCCCCGGCGCCGGGCTGCGCCCTACCCGCTTCGCGGCGCGGCCTCGAGACCGGCAGCGCCGCGTCGGTTCGGGACTACGCCGGCCATCGGCCGCGGCTTCAGCGGCTGTCGAGGCGATGCGCGACGCGCAGGGCTTCGAGTTCCCGGCGCACCCGCAGCGGAAATCCGATGCGCCGCGGCCGGGTGTCGTGGAGCAACTCGCGCAGCACGGCTTCGCGGCGCGGCGGCGTGCCCCAGGCTTGCGCCAGGGCGTTGACGATGCGCGGAAAGCGCTCCCCCGTCTGCAACGGCCGAACCTCGGGCGGCAGCGAGAGCAGCCAGTCGATTGCGGGGCCGGTCAAGGCCCGGTCGCTGGGTTCGGGACGCCGCCGGCGGCTCGCCCAGTAGGCGGGGTCGGCCATGGGCATGGCACCGATACCGGCCGGCAATTCGTCGAGCGCCGCGCGCGCCTCGCCCAGATCGGTGATCTCGAACTCGAGCGCATCGGGGCGGGTGGGCGGAAATTCGTGGCGATCTTGAATCATGACTGCAGGGTCTCCCGGACGGCCCCAGGCGGCGGCTGCGCGCCGGGGCATCCACGGAAGATGCCCGAGAGCGCCCGGTTTATCAATCGCCGATCCCCCTCGGAACGCGGGGGATCGGCGCCCTGGCGGCGGCTTTCGAGCCCCACCCTCAGCCCGCGCCGGCACCGGGTTCCGCATCCGCCTCTTCAGCCCCGAAATCGCAGCCCCATGCGCGCCAATCGTCCCCGAACAATTCCATCGGGTGTTGCGTGCGGTCGGAGCCGTTGCCGCATTTCATCGAGTCGGCCGGACAGTATTGGTCGCAGCCCCAGCAGATTCTTTCCGGATGTTCGGGGTGGATGGGAAATTTCTTTGCCATTTCGGGTTCCTGGTCGATCGGCTCCGATGGGGCGATCGTTCCCGTCGGTCAAGCGCGGGTCGCGCCGCCGAGGCGCCAGGCCAGGGCCGAGCCCGCCAGCGTCGCCGCGAACAAGGCGATGGCGATTGCATTGCCGGCGGCGCCGGCGCCGAGCAGCGCGAAGTCGAACGAGCCGAACAACAGGCGCACGACGAGCGACGCATGCAGCAATGCAAGCGGCACGTAGAAGAAGGCGCCGAAGCGCAGCTTGACGCGCGTGAGCGCCGGCAGGATCACCGGCGCGTGGGCCAGCATCATGCTGAAGACGAAGCCGAGCGCCAGCGCATGCAGCGCCACGTCGCGCACGGCATAGCCGCGTGCAGCGCCGATCCAGGCCAGGCCGGAAACGGCGAGCCAGCAGTAGCCCGACAGCAGGCACACCGCCATGTAGCGGCTCAAGCCCCGCGCAGCGAGCGTGCGCCGCGCGATGTCGTAGCGCGCGAGCCAGGCCGCGAGGCCGACGAGCGCGAGCCCGTAGACGACGCCTCCGGCGGCCGGCGCCAGCGTGAACAGCACCGACCCCAGCACCAGGAAAGCCAGCAAGACATACAGCGCCGCCGCCGCGCCGCGCCGGCGCCGCATGAGCCGGGTCATCTCCAGGCGCTCGGCTGCGATGGTCAGCACCAGGAACGCGAGCCACCAGGGAACGACCGCGGCCGTCTGCGAACCCAGCGCGTTCAGGACGTTGCCGACGAGCCAGACCGTCGCGCCGGCCAGCAGCAGCAAGGTATGGGCCGCGAACTGGCGTTCCACGACGACGCCGTTGACGGCGATGAAGACGATGGCCGCGGCAACGGCAAGCCAGCCCGCGGCCGTGCCGTCTCCGGCCAGCATGGCCAGGCCCGCCAGGGCCGAGAGCAGCGGCGCCGCGAAGGCGACCCGGCGCCTGACGGCGACGGCGCGCTCGATGCCGATGACGGTGCCCAGGAAACCGCAGATCATCAGGAACGCATGGCCGAGGACGGCCCGGCCGGGCCAGGCGCTGGCGCGCGGAACCGGGATCGCGACGCCGGCACGCAGCAAGCCGCCGATGACACCCGTGACGAGCAAGGCCGCGACCGCGAGCAGGAACCCGAGGCGCAGGGCCGCGACAAGCACAGGCGCCGGCCGGGCCGCATTCGTGCGCATCAGGATCGTCCTCGCGCTACCAGCCCATGAACTGCTTGGCGCGCGGGCTCATGCGCTCGGTCGACCAGGGCGGCTCCCAGACGATTTCGACCTCCACCCTCGTCGCCGGGGGCGCGATCCGCTCCAGTTCGGCCTCGACGTCCTCGACGATCACGTCGGCCACCGGGCAAGCCGCCGAGGTCATCGTCATCACGACGCGCAGCACCTCGTCGGCGACGCTGACGCCGTAGACCAGGCCGACGTCGACGATGTTCATCGCCACCTCGGGGTCGACGACCTGGCTCAAGGCGCCGAAGACGGCCGCGCGCAACTCTTCCGGGCCCGAATACGCATAGGCCTCGGGCGCTTCGTTCGACATCGCTCGTTCGTCCATGGCGATCAGGCGGCGCGCCGCATCAGGGCGTCGGCCAGGCCGCGCCGGTCGCGCACGAGGTCGGCCAGCGTGTGGCGGTCGAGCACGGCGTAGAAAGCGCTCACGGCCTCGCCGAGCACGGCCTTGAGGTCGCAGCAGTCGACGATGAGGCAATGGCCCCCGTCCGGCGCGAAGCACTCCGCCGCAATGGCCACCCCCTCGGTTGCGCGAACCACGCGCCCGATGTTCAGTTCGGCCGGCGCCATCGCGAGGCGGATGCCTCCGCCCTTGCCGCGGACGGTTTCGAGCCAGCCCTGCTTGCCCATGAAGTGCGCGATCTTGACGAGGTGGTTCTCGGAAATGCCGTAGGCGGCGGCGATGTCCGCCACCGTCACCCGGCGCGCCGCGTCGACCGCGAGGTACATCAGGATCCGCAGGCTGTAGTCGGTGAACGAAGTGAGCTTCATGGCGGACATCCTTGGCGCGGCGGGCGAGAACCTCCCCGGACGGCATGGCCCTCGCCAAAAGACGCATTTTCAATGCATCTATTGTCGACCTTCCGGGCTGCATCGGGATTGATTCGGATCAACCTAAAAACAGCAGTTACCCGGTCGCCGCGAGCGCAGCTGGCGCTGGCGGCAGGCCAATCTGACCGACGATTCGTTGGCAGATGTAGGCCAGCAGTGCCCG
>JAGWTS010000070.1 GCA_028868875.1 Burkholderiales bacterium
TCCCAGCACTGAACGTCTACTCGCGTTAATTGTTGTCTGGCTGGCGCCGCGTCCGGCGCCGCCGCTGATGTACCCCGTTCCCGCTCCGGCGGGGACGGATAGCTTGGAATTACATTGAACAAGATTATGGATACGACCCTCACCAACTTGCTGGACCTGGATCCCGCGCAGCTCATCGCCTATTGCGCCGAGTTGGGAGAGAAGCCGTTCCGCGCCAAACAACTGCAGCGCTGGATCCACCAGTTCGGCGCCGCCGATTTCGACTCGATGACGGACCTGGCCAAGTCGCTGCGCGACAAGCTCAAGACGCGCGCCGAAGTGCGCGCGCCGGCCGTCATCAGCGACCACACCTCGTCCGACGGCACCCGCAAGTGGCTGGTCGACGTGGGCAACGGCAACGCCGTGGAAACCGTGTACATCCCGGAAGACAACCGCGGCACGCTGTGCATCTCGACCCAGGCCGGCTGCGCCGTCAACTGCCGTTTCTGCTCCACGGGCAAGCAGGGCTTCAACCGCAACCTGACCGTGGGCGAGATCATCGGCCAGCTGTGGATGGCCGAATTCGAACTGCGCCGCACCAAGGGCATCGAGCCCGGCCCCAAGGGCGAACGCCAGATCACCAACGTGGTGATGATGGGCATGGGCGAGCCGTTGCTGAACTTCGAACCGACCGTCACGGCCCTCAAGCTGATGCTGGACGATAACGCCTACGGCCTGTCGCGCCGCCGCGTCACCTTGTCGACCTCCGGCGTGGTGCCGATGATGGACAAGCTGTCGCAGGAGGTGCCGGTGGCGCTGGCCGTGTCGCTGCACGCGTCGAACGACGCGCTGCGCGACGGCCTGGTGCCGCTGAACAAAAAATACCCGTTGAAGGAGCTGCTGGCCGCCTGCAAGCGCTACCTGGAATTCGCGCCGCGCGACTTCATCACCTTCGAAGACTGCATGCTCGACGGCGTCAACGACCGCGTCGAGCAGGCGGCCGAACTCGTGCACCTGCTGCGCGGTCGCGTGCCCTGCAAGCTGAACCTGATCCCCTTCAACCCGTTCCCGGCATCCGGGTTGAAGCGCTCACCGCACGACGCCGTGCTCGCGTTCGCGCGGGTTCTGCAGGAGGCCGGCATCGTGACGACGATTCGCAAGACCCGAGGCGACGACATCGCCGCCGCCTGCGGACAGCTCGCCGGCGAGGTCCAGGACCGCACCAACGCGCGCATCCGGCTGCAGGCCCGGCGCGGGGCGTCGGAGGTTCGGCCATGAGGCTGCGCGCTGCCGTCTGCGCCGCGGCCTTTCTGGCGCTGGCCGCCTGCTCGACCCGGGTCCTGCCGCCGGTCGAGGAGCCGGCATCGCGCACGATGCCCGAGAAGGCCGACCCGACGCGCCGCGCCGACGCCCATCTTCAGCTGGCTGTGGCCTACCTGGGCAACAGCCAGGCCCAGGCGGCGCTCGACGAGGTCAACCAGGTCATCAAGGACGCGCCCAATTCGGCCGGCGCCTACAACGTGCTGGGCCTGGTGCGCGCCGCTCTCGGCGACAACCTGCTCGCCGAGCAGGCGTTCCGGCGTTCGCTCCAACTCGCGCCCGACAACGCCGGCACCCTGCACAACTACGGCTGGTATCTGTGCCAGCGCCGCCGCTTCGACGAGGCCGAAGCCCAGTTCCGCCTGGCGCTGGTGCAGCCGCAGTACCGCGAGGTCGGCCGCACCCGGCTCGCCCAGGGCGTCTGCGAGGCCAACGCCGGGCACTGGGCCGAGGCCGAGAAGACGCTGATGCACGCCTTCGAACTCGAACCCACGAACCCGGTGGTCGCGTTCAACCTGGCCGACGTGCTTTACAAGCGCGGCGAGAACCAGCGCGCCCTGTTCTACATCCAGCGCGTCAACGCCGTTGCCGCCCAGGTGAATGCGCAAAGCCTGTGGCTGGCCGCGCGCATCCAGCGCCGCCTCGGCAACGACGCTGCCGTGAGCGAGCTCGGACGCCAGTTGAGCGACCGTTACCCTCAATCGCCCCAGACCGCCAGTTTCGACCAGGGCCGCTTCAATGAATGACCGTGCCGCGGGGTATCACAGCGCGGGCGCGATGCTGCGCGCGGCGCGGGAAAAGCAGGGCCTGCACATCGCGGCGCTCGCCGCGGCGATCAAGGTCACGCCGCGCAAGCTCGACGCGCTCGAGAACGACCGCTACGACGACCTGCCCGGTCCGGCCTTCACGCGGGCGCTGGCGCAGACGGTCTGCCGCTCGCTCAAGATCGAGCCCGGGCCGGTGCTGGCGCTGCTGCCCCAGGCCGACCCGGCGGCGCTCGACCATGTCGCGGGCACGCTCAACCAGCCTTTTCGCGACCGCCCCATCCGCGCCGACCCGTCCTGGCTGCTCGGCGCCGCCATCAAGCCGATGGTGGGGGCCGCGATCGTGCTGATCCTGGCGGCGCTCGCGATCCACTACCTGCCCGACGGCTTCTGGAACTTCGCGGCGACGCAGCGCCCGGCGGTGCATCCGGCTTCGGCGGCGATTCAGCCGGCGGCCTCGGCGAGCGTGCCGGCTTCCGAGCCGCAGGCCGCGTCCATGCCGGCGGAGGCGCCGGCGGTTGCGGCGGCCCCTTCGGCGGCCGGGGCGATGGCCGCGGCCGTTGCGGCTTCGGCTTCGGTGCCGACCGCAGCAGCCTCGGTGCCGCAAGGCCCGCTGCAAGGCCTGGTGCAACTGCGCGCCAGCGGCGACAGCTGGGTCCAGGCGATCGGCCCGAAGGGACAGCTGCTGTACTCGCATCTGCTCCAGGCCGGCGAGACCGCGGCCTTCGACGGCGACACCCCGATCAAGCTGACGATCGGCAATGCCAAGGTCACCGAAGTCGTGTTCCGCGGCCAACCGGTCGATCTGGCGCCCTCGACGCGCAACAGCGTCGCGCGCCTCGAACTGAAGTGAGGATCCGGCCATGAACGCACCCGAGCCGACTGCGGCCGCCCTCGAGCCGATCGCCGAAGCCCTGCCGGCACCGCGGCGCTCGCGCCAGGCGCGCGCGGTCTGGGGTTCGCGCGTCGTGACCATCGGCGGCGACGCCCCGGTGCGCGTGCAGTCGATGACCAACACCGACACGGTCGACGTGATCGGCACCGCGATTCAGGTCAAGGAACTCGCCCAGGCCGGGTCCGAGCTCGTGCGGATCACGGTCAACACCCCCGAGGCGGCGGACGCGGTGCCGCACATCCGCGACCAGCTCGACCGCATGGGCATCGACGTGCCGCTGATCGGCGACTTCCACTACAACGGCCACCGCCTGCTCAGCGAGCACCCGGCCTGCGCCCAGGCCTTGTCCAAGTACCGCATCAACCCCGGCAACGTCGGCAAGGGCGACAAGCGCGACCGCCAGTTCGCCCAGATGGTCGAGGCCGCGGTGCGCTGGGACAAGTGCGTGCGCATCGGCGTCAACTGGGGCAGCCTGGACCAGGAACTGCTCGCGGCGCTGATGGACGAGAACGCCGCGCGCGCCCAGCCCTGGGCGGCGCAGCAGGTGATGTACCAGGCGCTGGTGCAGTCGGCGCTGGGATCGGCCGCGTTCGCGCGCGAGATCGGCCTGGCGGCCGACCAGATCCTCATCAGCTGCAAGGTGAGCGGGGTGCGCGACCTGATCGCGGTCTACCGCGCACTCAGCAAGCGCTGCGACTACGCCCTGCACCTGGGCCTCACGGAAGCCGGCATGGGCACCAAGGGCACGGTGGCCTCGGCGGCGGCGCTTTCGGTGCTGCTGCAGGAAGGCATCGGCGACACGATCCGCGTCAGCCTGACCCCGGCGCCGGGCGAGGCGCGCACCCAGGAGGTGGTGGTCGCGCTCGAGATCCTGCAGTCGCTGGGCTTTCGCAGCTTCAACCCCAGCGTCACCGCCTGCCCGGGCTGCGGCCGCACGACCAGCACCACGTTCCAGGAACTGGCGCAGCAGATCGACGCCTTCCTGCGCGCCCAGATGCCGGTCTGGAAGGCGCGCTATCCCGGGGTCGAGACGCTCAAGGTCGCGGTCATGGGCTGCATCGTCAACGGCCCGGGCGAGAGCAAGCATGCCGACATCGGCATCAGCCTGCCCGGCACCGGCGAGGCGCCGGCCGCCCCCGTCTTCATCGACGGCCAGAAGGCGACGACGCTGCGCGGCAGCGGCATCGTCGACGAATTCCACCGCATCGTCGAAGACTATGTCGAGCGCCGCTTCGGCGCCGGCGCGACGCATTGAACGTCGGGCCGCAGAGCCCGACCCACAACATGACGGATACCAAGACGCCCGCCCGGGCTGCGCCGCTCGTCGCGGTCAAGGGCATGAACGACATCCTGCCGCCCGAATCGGCGCGCTGGGAATGGTTCGAGGACAAGGTGCGCTCGCTCATGGCGCGCTACGGCTACGCCAACATCCGCACGCCCATCGTCGAGCCGACGGCGCTATTCGTGCGCGGTCTGGGCGAGGTGACCGACATCGTCGAGAAGGAGATGTACTCCTTCGAGGACTCGATGAACGGCGACCGCCTGACGCTGCGCCCCGAGGCCACGGCCGGTATCGTGCGCGCCGTGATCGAGCACAACGCGCTCTACAACGGGCCGCTGCGGGTCTGGTCCAACGTCGCCCTGTTTCGCCATGAGCGGCCGCAGAAGGGACGCTACCGCCAGTTCCACCAGATCGACGCCGAGGCGCTCGGGCACCCGGGCCCGGACGTCGACGCCGAGCTGATCCTGATGTGCCGCACGCTGCTGCGCGAGCTCGGCCTCGTCGAAGGCCGGGACGTGCGCCTGGAGATCAACAGCCTGGGCCAGCCCGAAGAGCGGGCCCAGCACCGCGCCGCGCTCGTTGCTCATTTCGAGCGCCATGCCGAGGTGCTGGACGAAGACGCGCGCCGGCGCCTGCACAGCAACCCGCTGCGCATCCTCGACAGCAAGAACCCGGCGATGCAGGCCGTCGTCGAGGCGGCGCCCAAGCTGATGGACTTTCTCGGCGCCGCTTCGCTGGCCCACCTCGCCGGGGTGCGCGCCGCGCTCGATGGCGCCGGGCTGCCCTACCGCATCAACCCGCGCCTCGTGCGCGGCATGGATTACTACAACCTGACCGTGTTCGAGTGGATTACCGACCATCTCGGCGCGCAGGGCACGGTCTGCGGCGGCGGGCGCTACGACGGCCTGATCGAGCAGCTCGGCGGCAAGCCGGCGCCGGCGGTGGGCTGGGGCATGGGCATCGAGCGCATGCTGCTGCTGCTCGAAGCCCTGGGGCGCCAGGGCACGACCGCGGCGCCCGATGTCTACGCCGTCGTGCCCGCGGCCGAGGCCATGGCCGCGGCGCTGCCATGCTGCGAGGCGCTGCGCGCTGCCGGCGTCTCGGTGCTGATGCACGCCGCCGGCAAGGACGGTTGGGGCGGCCTCAAGTCGCAGTTCAAGAAGGCCGACGCCAGCGGCGCTCGCCACGCGCTGATCTTCGGCGCCGACGAACTCGCGCGCGGCGAAGTCGCGGTCAAGCCGCTGCGCGAGGCCGGCGCGACGCAGCACACGCGCGCCCTGGCCGAGGTCGCGAACTGGGCCGCCAGCCTGCGCAACGCATAATCGCCGGTTTCCCGCGACGACCCATCCATGGCCACACAACTCGACCTGCAAGAGCAGGAACAACTCGACGAGCTCAAGGCGTTCTGGAAGCAGTACGGCAACCTCGTCACCTGGACCGTCGTCGTCGCGCTCGCCGCCTACGCCGGCTGGAGCGGCTGGAACTACTGGCAGCGCGACCAGGGCCTGAAGGCCGGCGCGATGTACGACGCGCTCGACCAGGCGGCGCAGGCCGGCAACGCCGAGCGCGTCGGCCAGATCTTCTCCGACCTGCGCCAGCGCTACGGCGGCACCGCCTTCGCCGAGCAGGGCGGGCTGCTCGCGGCCAAGGTGCAGTTCGACAAGAACCAGGTCGATGCCGCCAAGGCCAGCCTGGGCTGGGTCGCCGAGAACGCGAAGGAAACGCAGTACCGCGACATCGCGCACCTGCGCCTGGCCGGGCTGCTCGCCGATGCCGGCAAGTACGACGCCGCGCTGGCCCAGGTCGACGCCGTCAAGGACGGCGATTTCGCCGCCCTGGCGGCCGATCGCCGCGGCGACGTGCTGTTCCGCGAAGGGCGCAAGGACCAAGCACGTGCCGCCTACCAGGCGGCCTGGAAGGCGATGGACCCCAAGCTCGACTACCGCCACCTCATCGATGCCAAGCTCACGGCGCTCGGTGCCGCGCCCGATGCGGCGGCTTCGGCCGCGTCCGGGGCGAGCCGATGAGGCGGCGCCTCCTGGGGGCCTGCCTCGCCGCGGCCGCGCTTGCCTTCGGGTGCGCGGCCGACAAGCCCAAGCCCGCGAAGCTGACCGACTTCATCCCGTCGATCAAGGGCAGCCAGGTCTGGAGCGCGCGCGTCGCTGGCGTTCACTTTCCGATCCAGCCGACGGCGCGCGACGGCGTGTTCTATGTCGGCGGCGACGACGGCAGCGTGCTCGCGCTCGACGCCCAGACCGGCGCCGTGCGCTGGCACGCCAAGGCGGGTGCCGCGCTCGCTGCCGGGGTCGGCAGCGACGGCCGCTTCGCGAGCGTCGTCACCACCGACAACGAGCTCGTGACCTTCGACCGCGGACGCGAGATCTGGCACAAGCGCCTGGAATCCGGCGCCGCCACCGCCCCATACGTCGCCGGCGAGCGCGTCTTCCTGATGACGATCGACCGCGCCGTCTACGGCTTCGATGCCCACGACGGCCAGCGCCTGTGGGCCTTGCAGCGCCCGGGCGACCCGCTGACGCTGGAGCAGGGCGGGGTCCTCGGCTCGTTCCGAAATAGCCTGCTCGTCGGCCAGGGCCCGCGCCTCGCAGCGGTCGACCCGCTGCGCGGGACGGTCCAGTGGGAAGTGGCCCTGGCCTCGCCGCGCGGCGCCAACGAGGTCGAGCGCCTGGCCGACCTGGTCGGGCCGGCTCTCGTCCTGGGCGACCGCATCTGCGCGCGCGCCTTCCAGGCTGGCGTGGGTTGTGCCAACGCCGCCAGCGGCGAGCTCGTCTGGTCGCGCAAGGCAGGCGGCACCCAGGCCGTGGGCGGCAACGCCGAGCGCCTTTTCGGCGCCGACGCGAGCGACCGCATCAGTGCCTGGCGCACCCGCGACGGCGAGCCCTTGTGGACCAGCGACAAGCTGCTGTACCGCGGCCTCGGCGGGGCGCTCGCGACGGGCCGCTCGGTCGTCTTCGGCGACAGCCAGGGCTATGTCCACTTCCTGGCCCAGTCCGACGGCGAACTCCAGCTGCGCCTGCCCACCGACGGCTCGGCCGTCGTGGGCACACCGGTGCAGAGCGGCTCGACGATCCTCGTCGTCACGCGCAAGGGCGGCCTGTTCGCCTTCCGCATTTCGTGAGCGCCTGCGCGCCGCAACGATGAAACCCGTGATCGCGATCGTCGGGCGCGCCAACGTCGGCAAGTCGACGCTGTTCAACCGCATCACCAAGAGCCGCGACGCCATCGTCGCCGACTTCAGCGGCCTCACGCGTGATCGCCACTATGGCGATGCGCGCCTGGGTGCGCGCGAGTTCATCGTCGTCGACACCGGCGGCTTCGAGCCCGCCAAGCCCAGCGGCGTCGTCGCCGAAATGGCGCGCCAGACGCGCCAGGCCGTGGCCGAGGCCGACGCGGTGATCTTCGTCGTCGACCTGCGCGCCGGGCTCTCGGCGCAGGACCACGACATCGCGAACTACCTGCGCGCCGAACGCAAGAAGGTCGTGCTGGCGGCGAACAAGGCCGAGGGCATGGCCGAGTCGCCGCTGCTGGGCGAGTTCCACGAACTCGGCATCGGCGCGCCGCTGGCGGTGTCGGCGGCGCATGGCCAGGGCGTGCGCAGCCTGATCGAGGAGGCGCTCGCCGAGTTCGATTTCGGACCCGACGAGGAGGAGGGCGCCGAGGCCCCGGCGGCCGACGCGCCGATTCGGCTCGCGGTGGCGGGCCGCCCCAACGTCGGCAAGTCGACCCTGATCAACGCCTGGCTGGGCGAGGAGCGTCTCGTCGCGTTCGACCAGCCGGGCACGACGCGCGACGCCATCCACGTGCCCTTCGAGCGCGACGGGCGGCGCTTCGAGCTCATCGACACGGCAGGGCTGCGGCGCCGCGGCAAGGTGTTCGAGGCGGTCGAGAAGTTCTCGGTCGTCAAGACGCTGCAGGCGATCGCCGACGCCAACGTGGTGCTGCTGCTGATCGACGCGACCCAGGGCGTGGGCGAGCAGGACGCGCACATCGCCGGCTACATCCTCGAGTCCGGCCGCTCGGTCGTGATTGCGGTGAACAAATGGGACGCCACCGACGAGTACCAGCGCCAGCAACTGCAGCGTTCGGTCGAGACGCGGCTCGCGTTCCTGCGCTACGCGCCGGTGCTGCATATCTCCGCCAAGCGCCGCAGCGGCCTCACGGCGGTGTGGAAGGCGCTGCTCCAGGCCCACGCCTCGGCCACCATCAAGATGCCGACGCCGGTGTTGACGCGGCTGCTGCAGGATGCAGTCGAACACCAGGCTCCGCGCCGCGCCGGACGCTTCCGCCCGAAGATGCGCTACGCGCACCAGGGCGGGATGAATCCGCCGATCGTCGTCATCCACGGCAATTCGCTCGATCACGTCACCGACGCCTACAAACGTTACCTGGAAGGCCGGTTTCGCGAGCATTTCAAGCTCGTCGGCACGCCGATGCGGATCGAGATGCGTTCGACGCAAAACCCGTTCGACGATCGCGAGGCTTGAATTCCCGGGTCTTCGCCCTCAGGGTTGTCCCTGTGTGATAACGTGACCCCTTCGATTTCCAACACGGAACATATCGTGAGCAACAAAGGCCAACTCTTGCAGGACCCCTTTCTGAACCTGCTTCGCAAGGAGCATGTGCCGGTGTCGATCTACCTCGTCAACGGCATCAAGCTCCAGGGCCACATCGAGTCTTTCGACCAATACGTGGTCCTTCTGCGCAACACCGTGACCCAGATGGTGTACAAGCACGCGATCTCGACCGTCGTGCCCAGCCGCGCGGTGAATTTCCACCCGAACGAGAACCCCGAACAGGCCTGAGCCGACGGCGCACCGAAACGACCCGAACGCCGTACCCACCCGCTTTGAGTTCCACCCCCCATCAGGCTGAGCCTGCAGGCCTCACGCGCGCCGTGCTGGTCGGTGTTGCCATCGGCAACGACGCGGCGTTCGACCCGACGCTGGACGAACTCGCCTTGCTCGCGGCTTCGGCCGGCGACGTCGCGGTCGCACGCATCACGGCGCGGCGACGCGCGCCCGACGCGGCGCTCTTCGTCGGCAGCGGCAAGGCCGACGAGATCAAGGCCATGGTCGCCGCGACGAATGCGCACGGTGTGATCTTCGACCAGGCCCTGAGCCCCGTTCAGCAGCGCAACCTCGAGCGCCACCTCGGCGTGTCGGTGGCCGATCGCACCGGACTCATCCTGGACATCTTCGCCGCGCGCGCTCAAAGCCACGAAGGCAAGCTCCAGGTCGAGCTCGCACGCCTGCAGTACATGGCGACGCGGTTGGTGCGGCGCTGGTCGCACCTGGAGCGCCAGCAAGGTGGCATCGGCACCCGCGGCGGCCCGGGCGAAACCCAGATCGAACTCGACCGGCGCATGATCGGCGAGCGCATCAAGACGGTGAAGGAGCGGCTCGAGAAGGTCAAGCGCCAGCGCGGCACGCAGCGCAAGGCGCGCGAGCGCCGCGGCACCTTCCGCGTTTCGCTGGTCGGCTACACCAACGCCGGCAAGTCGACGCTGTTCAACGCCCTCGTCAAGGCACGCGCCTACGCCGCGGACCAGCTCTTCGCGACCCTGGACACGACGACGCGCCAGCTCTGGCTCGCCGAGGCCGGCTGCTCGGCCTCGCTGTCCGATACCGTGGGCTTCATCCGCGACCTGCCGCACAAGCTCGTCGAGGCCTTCGAAGCCACCTTGCAGGAAGCGGCCGAGGCCGACCTGTTGCTGCACGTGATCGACGGCGCGAGCCCGGCCCTGCTCGAACAGCAGGCCGAGGTCGAGCGCGTGCTCGAAGAGATCGGTGCGGCCCAGGTGCCGCAGATCCTGGTCTACAACAAGTGCGACCTGCTCGCCGATTCGCTCCAGCCGCGCCAGGCGCTGGATTGGATCGAGGCCCATCCCGGCCTGCGCCGGGCGCGCGTCTTCGTCAGCGCGCGCAGCGGCCAGGGCCTCGAGGGCCTGCGCCAGCTGATCGCCGATGCCGCCAACGGCCGCCTCGAAGAAGCGGCTGCCCTTACCCCCGCGCCGGCCACCTCGCCGGTGCCGAGCCCCGCCCTCGCCGCATGAGTTCGAGTCTTCCCCCACGCCGCTTCGCGCGGCTTCGCGATGCCTTGTCCGGGCTCGTGTTCGCCAACCGAAACGACGGCCCGCCCGATCTCGACGAGCTCTGGCGCGACTTCAACCGCAAGCTGAGCAACCTGTTTGGAGGCAAGCGCGGCGGTGGCGGCGGCAACGGCAGCGGCAGCGGCAACAATGGCGGCGACGAGCGTCCGCCGCAGTTCCAGCCCGACATGAAGAGCGCCGGCATCGGCGTCGGCCTGATCGCGGCCGTGATCGTGCTGGTCTGGCTCGGCAGCGGCTTCTTCATCGTCCAGGAAGGCCAGCAGGCGGTCGTCACGACCTTCGGGAAGTACACCCGCACGACGGACGCCGGCATCCAGTGGCGCGCCCCGTATCCGATCCAGGCCAGCGAGGTCGTCCCGGTGACGCAGTTGCAGTCGATCGAGGTCGGGCGCAACACCGTGGTCCCGGCCACCGGGCTGCGCGATTCGTCGATGCTGACGCGGGACGAGAACATCGTCGACATCCGCTTCACCGTGCAATACCGGCGCGCCGATGCACGCGAGTACCTGTTCGAGAACCGCAACCCCGACGAGGCCGTGCTCCAGGCCGCCGAATCGGCGGTGCGCGAGATCGTCGGCAAGAACAAGGTCGACTCGGTTCTGTACGAGCAGCGCGATGCAATCGCGGCCGAGCTCGTGAAGTCGATCCAGAGCCAGCTCGACCGGCTCAAGGCCGGCATCGTCGTCGCCAACGTGAACCTACAGAACGTGCAGGTTCCCGACGCCGTCCAGGCCGCCTTCAACGATGCCTTCAAGGCCGGCGCCGATCGCGACCGCTTCAAGAACGAAGGCCAGGCCTATGCCAGCGATGTCATTCCGAAGGCGCGCGGCACCGCCTCGCGCCTGCACGAAGAGGCCGAAGGCTACCGTTCGCGTGTCGTCGACCAGGCCCAGGGCGATGCCCAGCGCTTCAAGGCGGTGCTCGCCGAGTACGAAAAGGCGCCGGTCGTGACGCGCCAGCGCATGTACCTGGACACGATGCAGCAGGTCTACGGCAACGTGACCAAGCTGCTGGTCGACACGCGCAACAGTTCGAACCTGTTGTACCTGCCGCTGGACCGCCTGCTGCAGCAGGCGGGCACGGGCACGGCCGCCGCGCCGGCGGCGCCGGTGGCGCCCGCTCCCGCCGTGGGCAGCAACCCCTCGACCGACTCGACCGACTCCGCCCCGCAAGCGTCGACCGGGATCGACATCCGTTCGCGCGACAACGCGCGTTCCCGCGATCGTGAAGGCCGGTGACGCGGTCCCGGCCCGCCGCGCCTGCGCCGCTTCCCCCCGGGACGGCGAGGGCGTCGGCGCGGCCCGGCCGGATCCGCGGCGTCCGCTCGAAGGACCCGCAAGTCTGCGCGCCGGCCCCCCTTGTCGCTCATTGAAATTCCAGGCATGAATCGAATCGGACTCCTCGTCGCCGCGGCAGTCGTGCTGCTGCTGATCGCCTCGTCGACCCTCTTCATCGTCGACCAGCGCGAGGTTGCGGTCGTCTACTCGCTGGGCGAGATCAAGGAGGTCATCACCGAGCCCGGCCTGAAGATGAAGCTGCCGCCGCCGTTCCAGAACGTCGTCTTCCTCGACCGGCGCATCCAGACCCTGGACAGCCCCGAATCGCGCCCGATCTTCACCGCCGAGAAGAAGAGCCTCGTCATCGACTGGCTCGTGAAGTGGCGCATCAACGACCCGCGCCAGTTCATCCGCAACAGCGGCAGCGACATCCGCAACCTCGAGGCCCGGCTGAGCCCGGTGGTGCAGGCCGCGTTCAACGAGGAGATCACCCGGCGCACGGTCGGCGGCGTGCTCGCGACCGAGCGCGACCAAGTCACGAACGACGTGCGCAAGCGCCTGATGGACGAATCCAAGGCCTTCGGCATCGAGATCGTCGACGTGCGCATCAAGCGCGTGGACTTCGTCGCCGACATCACCGATTCGGTCTATCGCCGCATGGAGTCCGAGCGCAAGCAGGTGGCGAACGAGTTGCGTTCGCAAGGCGCGGCCGAGGGCGAGAAGATCCGCGCCGACGCCGACCGCCAGCGCGAGATCATCATCGCCGAAGCCTACCGCGACGCCCAGACGATCAAGGGCGCGGGCGACGCCAAGGCCAACGCGATCTACGCGGATGCCTTCGGCCGCGACCCGCAGTTCGCCCAGTTCTACCGCAGCCTCGAGGCCTACCGCGCGACCTTCCGCTCCAAGCAGGACATCATGGTGCTCGACACCCAAAACGAGTTCTTCGGCGCGATGCGCAACTCGCAGGGCGCGGCACCGGCGCCGGCGCCTCACGGCAGGAAGTAGGCGCGGCTGTCGGCGCGCGCGAAGGGTTTCCCGATGTCCGACCTGCTGTTCGGCGCGGTCGCGCTGATGTTGGTTCTCGAAGGGCTGCTGCCCTTTCTGAGTCCAGCCACCTGGCGCCGCGTCTTCGAACGCGCCACCAAGCTCACCGACGGCCAGATCCGCTTCGTCGGCCTGAGCTCGATGGTCGTCGGCCTCTTGCTGCTGCTGCTCTGGTACTGACGCGGCCGACCCGTACAATCCTGTTTTTAACCGCGGGTCCCACGCGAATGCTCTCAGCTTGGCTCTTGCCCGAGCACATTGCCGACGTCCTTCCGGCCCAGGCGCGACGCATCGAGGAGCTCAGGCGCAGGCTGCTCGACCGGGCCCACGGCTACGGTTTCGAGCTCGTGATGCCGCCGCTGCTCGAGCACCTCGAGTCGCTGCTCTCGGGCACCGGACGCGAGCTCGACCTCAGAACCTTCAAGCTCGTCGACCAGTCCAGCGGCCGCCTGCTCGGGCTGCGCGCCGACACCACGCCGCAGGCGGCGCGCATCGATGCCCACCTCCTCAATCGCGAAGGCGTGACCCGCCTGTGCTACTGCGGCCCGGTGCTGCACACCCGGCCGGCGGGGCCGGATGCGACGCGCGAGCCCTTGCAGTTCGGCGCCGAGATATTCGGCCACGCCGGACTCGAGGCCGACCTCGAGGTGATGGAGCTCGCGCTCGACTGCCTGCGTGCGGCCGGGGTCGGCGATCTCGTGCTCGACCTCGCCGACGCGCGCGTGCTGCGCGGCGTGCTCGCCGGCGTTCCGTTCGACGCGACGCGCCTGCAGGCCGTCGTCGAGGCCTTGTCGGGCAAGGACGCCTCGGCGCTCGAGGCCCTGACCGAAGGCGCTCCGCAGGAAGTGCGCGCGGCGCTGCGCGCGCTGCTGCGCTTGTACGGCGGGGCCGAGGTGCTGGACGCGGCCGCGCGCGAACTGCCGGCGCGGCCCCTGGTGCGGCGCGCGCTCGACGAACTGGCCTGGCTGGCCGCGCACCTGCGCGCCACCTTTCCCGAATTGCGCATCGGCTTCGACCTCTCCGACATGAGCGGCTACGCGTACTACAGCGGGCCGCGTTTCGCGGTCTACGGCGCGCCCGCCAACGACGCGCTCGCCCGGGGCGGACGCTACGACGAGGTCGGCGCGGTGTTCGGCCGCAATCGCCCGGCGGCGGGCTTCAGCCTCGACCTGAAGGCGCTGGCCGAGAGCGCGGCCGCGCCCGTGCCGGCCAAGGCGATCCGCGCCCCCTGGGGCGAGGAGCCCGAGTTGCGCGCCGCGGTGCGGCGCCTGCGCGAAGCAGGCGAGACCGTGATCGCCGTGCTGCCCGGCCACGAACCCGAGACCCCGTCGTTCGACTGCGACCGCGAACTCGCGTGCCTGGGCGGCGCCTGGGCCCTGCGCCCCGTTTCCTGATTCGCCAAAGGACGTTTTTCATGCAGACAGGCATCCGCCCCTCGGTGGGCCGAAACGTGGTGGTCGTCGGAACCCAGTGGGGCGACGAAGGCAAGGGCAAGGTCGTCGACTGGCTCACCGACAGCGCCGAAGGCGTGGTGCGCTTCCAGGGGGGCCACAACGCCGGGCACACGCTGGTCATCGGTGGGCGCAAGACCGCGCTGCAGCTCATTCCGTCGGGGGCGATGCGCGCGGGCGTGGCCTGCTACATCGGCAACGGCGTCGTCGTCGACCCGGCGCACCTGCTCTCCGAGATCGCGCGCATCGAGGGCCTGGGGGTCGAATTGCGCTCGCGCCTGTTCGTGAGCGAATCCTGCCCCCTGATCCTGCCTTTTCACGTCGCGATCGACGCCGCGCGGGAGGCCCGTCGCGAGAGCGTGGGCACCGGCAAGATCGGCACCACCGGCAAGGGCATCGGCCCGGCCTACGAAGACAAGGTGGCGCGGCGCGCCCTGCGCGTGCAGGACCTGAAGCACCCCGCGCGCTTCGAGGCCAAGCTGCGCGAACTGCTGGAGATCCATGCCGGCGAGCTCGCCTCGGCGCCGCAGGCCGCGCTCGACGCGGGCGCGCTGTGCGAAGCGGCGTTGCGCGCGGGCGAGCAGCTGCGCCCCTTGATGGCCGATGTCGGCTACCGCCTCTACAAGGCTCATGCGGCCGGCACCAACCTGCTGTTCGAGGGCGCGCAAGGCACCTTGCTCGACATCGACCACGGCACCTATCCGTTCGTCACCTCCAGCAACTGCGTGGCCGGCAACGCCGCCGCGGGATCGGGCCTGGGCCCGGGCCTGCTGCATTACGTGCTGGGCATCACCAAGGCCTACACCACGCGGGTGGGCAGCGGGCCGTTTCCGACCGAGTTGCCGATCGAGGCCGAGGGCAGCGTCGGCTACCACCTCTCGACGGTGGGCCAGGAGCGCGGTACCGTGACCGGGCGGCCGCGGCGCTGCGGCTGGCTCGATGCGGCCGCGCTCAAGCGCGCGATCATCATCAACGGCGTGAGCGGGCTCTGCATCACCAAGCTCGACGTGCTCGACGGCCTCGCCGAGATCAAGATCTGCACCGGCTACAAGCTCGGCGGCGCCGCAATCGACATCCTGCCGCTGGATGCCGACGAGGTCGCGGCCTGCGAACCCGTCTACGAGACCTTGCCGGGCTGGAGCGAGACCACGGCCGGGCTCACGAACTGGGAACAGCTGCCGCCCAACGCGCGCCGCTACCTGGAGCGGGTGCAGGCCTTGATCGGGGCGCCGATCGACATCGTCTCGACCGGCCCCGACCGCGTCCACACCATCCTCCTGCGCCACCCCTTCCGAGCCTGAAAGACATCAAGGAGACACGATGCTCACCGACGACGGCAAGCACCTCTACGTATCCTGGGACGAGTACCACTTGCTGATCGAGCGCCTGGCGCTCAAGGTCCACGGAACAGGCTGGGAGTTCGACCAGATCCTGTGCCTGGCGCGCGGCGGCATGCGCCCGGGCGACGTGCTCTCGCGCGTCTTCGACAAGCCGCTGGCCATCATGTCGACCAGTTCGTACCGCGCCGAAAGCGGCACGATCCAGGGCCGGCTCGACATGGCCAAGTACATCACCATGCCCAAGGGCGAGGTCGCGGGCCGGGTGCTGCTGGTGGACGACCTGGCCGACACCGGCCACACCTTGCGCGCCGTGGTCGAGCGCCTGCGCGGCATGCCCTCGATCGTCGAGTTGCGTGCGGCGGTGATCTGGGTCAAGGGCGTTTCGACCTACGTGCCCGATTACTACGTCGAAATGCTGCCCACGAGCCCGTGGATTCATCAGCCGTTCGAGGAATACGACAACCTGCGGCCGGATGGATTGGCGAAGAAGTTCGTCATCTGAACGACGCCGGAACTTCGCAATTCATTGTTCGGCACGCCAGGGACTCGGTTACGCTTTGCGCGACCCCGGCCGGGCTTGCAAGCCCGGCCTTTCGAGTCCCTTCCCGCAAAGCGCGAAGGCGCTTTGCTCCTGGGCAAAAGTGAAGGGCCGTCACTTTCGTGACGGCCCTTATTATGTTGGTGCCCAGGAAGGGACTCGAACCCCCACGCCGTTAAGCGCTAGTACCTGAAACTAGTGCGTCTACCAATTCCGCCACCTGGGCTAACCTTTTCAGGAACCAAGGATTCTATCATCAAAGAAAAAGACAACACAAGTGCCGCCCCCCACGCGGGAGCGGCGCTGCTCGGCGAGCTCGAAGGCCGCGTCGAAGGTCACCGCGACGGCCACGGCTTCGTCGTCAGCGACGACGGCACGACCTCGATCTACCTCGCGCCGCAGGAGATGCGTTCGGTGCTGCACCGCGACCGCGTGCGCGCGCGCATCGTGCGCTACGACCGCAAGGGCCGGCCCGAAGGGCGCGTGCTCGACATCCTCGAGCGCCGCAAGACGCCGATCATCGGCCGCCTGCTGCACGAAGGCGGGCAGTGGATCGTCGCCCCCGAGGACCGGCGCTACGGCCAGGACATCCTGATCCCGAAGAATGCGACCGCGAGTGCGGCCGTGGGGCAGGTGGTCTCGGTCGAACTCACCGAGCCGCCCTCGCTGCATTCGCAGCCGGTGGGCCGCGTGGCCGAGGTGCTGGGCGAGATCGACGACGCCGGGATGGAAATCGAGATCGCGGTGCGCAAGTACGAGGTGCCGCACCGCTTCTCGCCCGAGACCCTGGCCCAGGCCGCGGCGCTGCCGGACCGCATCCGCCCGGCCGACCGCAGGCACCGCATCGACCTCACCGACGTGCCTCTCGTGACCATCGACGGCGAGGACGCGCGCGACTTCGATGACGCGGTGTACTGCGAGCCGTTCAAGCGCGGGCGCGGCAAGACGCTGTTCGAGGGTTGGCGCCTCATCGTCGCGATCGCCGACGTCAGCCACTACGTGAAGCCGGGCGAGCCGATCGACGAAGACGCCTACGAGCGCGCGACCTCGGTCTATTTCCCGCGCCGCGTGATCCCGATGCTGCCCGAGAAGCTCTCCAACGGGCTGTGTTCGCTGAACCCGGAGCAGGACCGGCTGGCGATGGTCTGCGACATGCTGGTCGGCAGCGACGGCGCCATCGACGCGTTCCAGTTCTTCCCCGCGGTGATGCGCTCGCACGCGCGCTTCACCTATACCGAGGTGGCCGCGATCCTGGCGAACACGCGCGGGCCCGAGGCCGAGCGCCGGCGCGCGCTGGTGCCGCAGTTGCTGCATCTGCACGAGGTCTATCGCGCCTTGCTCAAGCAGCGCGGGCAACGCGGCGCGATCGACTTCGACACCGTCGAGACCCAGATCGTCTGCGACGACAACGGCCGGATCGAGAAGATCGTGCCGCGCGTGCGCACC
>JAGWTS010000071.1 GCA_028868875.1 Burkholderiales bacterium
CGCGCGATGCGCGAGATGCGCGACGCCGGCAGCTGGAACGTCTGCCAGGACGAGGCCAGCTGCGTCGTCTTCGGCATGCCGCGCGAAGCCATCGCCCAGGGCGCCGCGCACGAGGTGCTGCCGCTCACGCGCATCGCCTCGGCGCTGATCGAGCGCCTGCGCAGCACCGCGGGGATGTCGACGACCCGGGTCTGAGCGCCGGGCTCAGCCTGCCGCGTCCGGCCGGCGCCAGAGGTAGCGCATCTCGGCGCGCACGCCGAAGCCCAGGCGCCGATACAGCGCGATGGCCGGCGCGTTCTCCGGCAGCACGTGCAGGAACGGCGTCTGGCCGCGCGCGAAGGCATCGCGCATGAGGCGGCGCATCAAATACTCGGCGAGGCCGCGGCCGCGCACCTTCGGGTGGGTGCAGATCGCGCTCAGCTCGACCCAGCCCTCCAGGCGCATGCGCTCGCCCGAGAGGGCGACGAGCTCGCCGCCGTCGAACACGCCGAGGTAGCGCCCCATCTCGAGCGTGCGCGGGCCGAAGGGCCCGGGCTGGGTCAGCTCGACCAGTGCGAACGCGGACGCCGCATCGTCCGGCCCCAGCTCGCGCGGCGGCGGGCCTTCGGTCTGGCGGCCGTCGAATGCGGGGGCCACCATCTGCAGAAGCGGCCAATCGCGACTCTCGATCCAGCCCCGCGGCAGGGGGTCGGCCTCGCGCCGCACGAGGCGGGCTTCGGCGCCGGGCCCGAGCAGGCGCGCGAGATCGGCGTAGGCCGCAGGGTCGGGCGCGTCGATCGCGGCGAACGAGCAGACTTCGGGCTGGTACATCCGGGCACGGCCGGCGCCGAGCGCGAAGCGGCGGTGCGGCCCGCCCAGGGCGTTCCAGACGGGGTTGTCGAGGGGGTGATTCAAAGCAAGGCCTCCGGCGCGGCGAGCTGCGATGATCCCTGATCCGGCCACCCGGATCCGCCGTTGCCGAGACCGCTTGACCTTCCCATGATGGAAAGGTCGAAGATCAAGCCATGAACATCGCCACCCCCACCCCTGCGCGCCCCGGCACCGAACTGCAGCTGCCCGTCACCGGGATGAGCTGCGCGAGCTGCGCCACACGCGTCGAAAAGACCTTGCGCGGCGTGCCCGGCGTGCGCCAGGCCGTCGTCAATTTGGCAAGCGAGCGCGCCGCGGTCGAGCTCGATGCCGGCACCGGGCTCGACACCCTCGGCCGCGCCCTCGACAAGGCCGGCTACGGCCTCGCCTTGCGCGAAACCACGCTCGAGGTGCAGGACATGACCTGCGCGAGCTGCGTCGGCCGCGTCGAGCGCGCCTTGCGCAAGCTGCCGGGCGTGGTCGAGGCCTCGGTCAACCTCGCGACCGAGCGCGCGACGGTCAAGGCGCTGGCCACCGTCTCCGACGCGGCCCTCGTCGCGGCCATCGTCAAGGCCGGCTACCGCGCCCGCGCCGCAGAAGAAGCCCGCCCGCCGCAGCGCCCGGCCCTCGACTGGATCCTCTTGGCCAGCGCCCTGCTCACGCTGCCGCTGGTGGCGCCGATGGCGCTGGCCTTGTTCGGCCGGCACGCGATGCTGCCCGGCGCCTGGCAGCTCGCCTTGGCGGCGCCGGTGCAGTTCATCGCCGGGGCGCGCTTCTACCGCGCCGGCTGGAAGGCCTTGCGCGCCGGCAGCGGCAACATGGACCTGCTGGTGGCGCTGGGCACCTCCGCCGCCTTCGGCTTGTCGCTGTGGCTGCTGCTGCAGCCCGGGCCGGGCATGCCGCACCTGTACTTCGAGGCCTCGGCCGCCGTCATCACCCTCGTGCGCCTGGGCAAGTGGCTCGAGTCGCGCGCCAAGCGCCAGACGACCGAGGCCATCCGCGCCCTCGAAGCGCTGCGCCCGGCGCGGGCGCGGGTGCGGCGCGACGGCGCCGAAGTCGAGCTGGCGCTGGAACAGGTGGTGGTGGGCGACATCGTCGTCCTGCGCCCGGGCGAGCGCGTGCCGGTGGACGGCAGCGTGCTCGAAGGCGAGAGCCACCTCGACGAATCGCTCGTCACCGGAGAGAGCCTGCCGGTGCCCAAGGGCCCGGGCGAGCGCGTCACCGCGGGCTCGATCAACGCCGAAGGGGCGCTCGCGATCCGCACCCTCGCCGTGGGCGCCGAGACCACGCTCTCGCGCATCATCCGCCTCGTCGAATCGGCGCAGGCGGCGAAGGCGCCGATCCAGCGCCTCGTCGACCGCGTGAGCGCGGTCTTCGTGCCGGTGGTGCTGGGCGCCGCGCTCCTCACCCTGGCCGGCTGGATGCTCGCCGGCGCGGGCTGGGAACCGGCGCTGGTGAACGCGGTGGCGGTGCTCGTGATCGCCTGCCCCTGCGCCCTGGGGCTGGCGACGCCGACCGCCATCATGGCCGGCACCGGCGTGGCGGCGCGCCATGGCGTGCTCATCAAGGACGCGCTGGCGCTGGAACAGGCGCACCGCGTCAATCTCGTGGCCTTCGACAAGACCGGCACCCTCACGCTCGGCCGGCCCACCGTGGCGGCCCTGCTGCCCGCACCCGGGCACGGCCGCGACGAGGTGCTCGACCTTGCCGCCGCACTGCAGCGGGGCAGCGAACATCCGCTGGCGCGGGCGCTGCTCGAATTCGCGCGCGCCGAGGGCCGCCAGCCGGCCGCGGCCGAAGGCGTCCAGGCCCTGCCCGGGCGCGGCCTGCGCGGGCGCGTCGACGGGGTCGAGACCCTTCTGGGCAGCAGCCGGCTGCTGCGCGAAAGTGGGGCCGAGGCCGGCGCGCTCGCGGCGGCCGCGGCCGGCCTCGAGGCCGAAGGACGCACCGTCTCCTGGCTGATGCGCCAAATCGAAGGACGCGAATGCGGCGGCCGCAGTGAACTGCTGGGCCTGATCGCCTTCGGCGACCAACTCAAGCCCAGCGCCCGCGCCGCCGTCGAGCGCCTGCGCGCAATGGGCGTCGAGAGCCTGTTGCTGAGCGGCGACAGCCGCGCCGCGGTGCAGGCGGTGGCGACGGAGCTGGGCATCAGGGAAGTACGTGCCGAGGTGCTGCCGGACGGCAAGGCCGAGGCCGTGGCCGAGTTGCGCGCAGGCGGCCGCGTCGTCGCGATGGTCGGCGACGGCCTCAACGACGCGCCGGCGCTGGCCGCGGCCGACGTCGGCATCGCGATGGCCACCGGCACCGACGTCGCGATGGAGACCGCGGGCATCACCTTGATGCACGGCGACCCGGCCCTCGTGGCCGACGCCCTCGACATCGCGCGCCGCACCCGGGCGACGATCCGGCGCGGGCTGTTCTGGGCCTTCGCCTACAACGTCGTCGGCATTCCGCTCGCCGCCTTCGGCCTGCTCAACCCGGTGATCGCCGGTGCGGCGATGGCGGCGAGCAGCGTCAGCGTCGTCGGCAACGCGCTGCTGCTGCGGCGCTGGCGGCCCGCGGCTCAGGCGCCCGAGAGCCGGCGCCAGAGCGCGCGCAGCCGGCGCGCCTTGTCCTCGAACACGAACGAGCCGGCGAGCGCGAACGCGCCCGAGACGAGGCCGGTGAGCACGGCCTCGAAGTAGGGCCCGCCGAAGTGACCCGGGTAGTGCCCGGGGTGGGAGAGGCTGTCGCCGAGCACCGTCAGCAGCCCCACCATGACGGCATTGCCCCAGCGGCTCCTGAACAGGCGGCCGATCGGCGTGAAGCTCAGCGCCAGCGCGAGCAGGCCGGTGAAGAGCCCCGTGCGCAGCGCGATCTCCCAGTGGATGACGCTGCCCAGGTTGCCCAGGCTGCCGGGCATGCAGCTCATGCAGGCGGAGGCCGGCTGCCACAGGCGCTGCAGCAACAGCCGGGCGCGCAGTTTCCAGTCGTCGCTCATCGGGGTCGATTCCGTCCTGGTGCGAAGGGGTCGCAGCCTCTGTCCCGGCGCGCCGCCCGCCGCGTGCATGCAAGCTGGGTCGGGCGCCGAGCCGCGAATCTTGCAGCGCGCCGCGGTTCAGCCGCGCGCGCGCCGCAGAAAGGCCGAGTTCGCGCCCCGGGCCATTTTGGCGCGCCGCAGTTCGGCGCGTGCGAGCGTGCGCAGGTGGACCTCGTCCGGGCCGTCGAGAAAGCGCAGCGCCCGGCCCCAGCCGTAGAGCCGGGCCAGGGGGGTGTCGGGGCCCAGCCCCATGGCGCCGAAGACCTGGATCGCGCGGTCCAACACGCGCGTCTGCAGGCGCGAAGCCACGAGCTTGATGGCCGAGGCCTCGAGCCGCGCCGCGGCCTGGCCTTCGCGGTCGATCTTCCAGGCCGCGTGCTGCACGAGCAGCCGCGCCTGGTCGATCTCGAGGCGCGACTCGGCGATCCAGTCCTGGACGTTCGCGAAGTCGCCCAGGCGCGAGCCGAAGGCGCGGCGTTCGAGCGCGCGCTCGCACATCAGCTCGAGCGCGAGTTCGCACTGGCCGATCGAGCGCGCGGCATGGTGGACCCGGCCCGGGCCGAGCCGGGCCTGGGCCATGGCAAAGCCTTCTCCCGGCACGCCGAGCAGGTCCGCTCGCGCCACCGCCACGTTGCGCAGCACGATCTCGCAATGGCCTTCCGGGGCCCGGTGGTCGAAGATCGGGATGTTGCGCTCGACGACGAGGCCGGGCGCGTCCATCGGCACGAGCACGATCGAATGGCCGCGGTGGGCATCCGAGTCCGCGCCCGCCTCGCCGTTTCGCGCCAGCACCAGCGCGACCCGGCACAGCGGATGGGCGGCGCCGGTGATGAACCACTTGCGCCCGTTCAGGCGCCAGCCTTCGCCGTCGGGGCTGAGCGTGGCCTGGAGCTGGGTCGGGTCGGACGAGGCGGTGTCGGGCTCGCTCATCGCGAAGCAGGAGCGGATCTCGCCGCGCAGCAGCGGGTCGAGCCAGCGCTCGCGCTGCGCCGGCGAGGCGAACAACTGCAGCAGCTCGATGTTGCCGCTGTCCGGGGCGCTGCAGTTGAAGACCTCGGCGGCCCAGGGCACGCGGCCCATGGTCTCGGCCAGCGGCACGTAGTCGACGAGGTCGAGCCGGGTGCCGGGCTGGTCGGGGCGCAGCGAAGGCAGGAACAGGTTCCACAGGCCGAGCTCGCGCGCCTGCGCCTTGAGCGGCTCGACGAGATCCAGCGGGTAGACGCCAGCCTCGTCCCAGCGCTGCCATTCGGCCAGCGACGGCAGGATCAGGTCGTCCATGAAGCGCCGCAGCCGGGCATCGAGTTCGAGGGCGCGGGCGGAAGGGGCGAAGTCCATGGCGGGGCCGATTCTGGGCGGTGCCCCCGCCGCGCGGCTGTCCCGCGTGCGACGCCGCGGCGCGGCGGCTTGACCCAGCGCAATCCCGGCCCGGTTCAACGAGGCGCCGGCCGCACAATCGAGCGCAGCGCCAGGCAACTCGACCGCCGTCGCCTCCTGCCCTTTCCCGAGCCGCCGGCCCCTGCCCGCAACCCCTTGCCGAGCCCGCACCGACCATGCCCCAGTTCAAGACCCTGAGGATCGAGCCCGACCCCGAGCGCCCGCGCATCGCGCGCCTGCTGCTGAACCGGCCCGAGCGCTACAACGCGATCGACGACGACACGCCGCGCGAGATCCGTGCCGCCGTCGAATGGGCCAACGCCGAGGACGCCATCCACGTGATCCTGGTCGAAGGCGCGGGCAAGGGCTTCTGCGGCGGCTACGACCTCTCGCAATTCGGCGAAGGCGTGCTCGAGCACCCCTGCCAGCAGGAGGCCGCGCCCTGGGATCCGATGGTCGACTACGCCTACATGAAGCGCAACACCGAGGACTTCATGGCCTTGTGGCGCAGCCCCAAGCCGACCCTCGCCAAGGTCCACGGCGCGGCGGTGGCCGGCGGCAGCGACATCGCCTTGTGCTGCGACCTGCTCGTGATGGCCGACGACGCCCGCATCGGCTACATGCCGACCCGCGTCTGGGGCTGCCCGACGACGGCGATGTGGACCTACCGTCTCGGGCCCACGCGCGCCAAGCAGCTCATGTTCACCGGCGACACGATCGACGGCCGCACCGCCGCCGCCTGGGGCCTGGCGAACGTCAGCGTGCCCGCGGCCGAGCTCGAGGACAGCGCACTGCGCCTGGCCGAGCGCATCGCCGGCGTGCCGCGCTCGCACCTGGCGATGCACAAGATGGTCGTCAACCAGGTGATGCTGGCGATGGGCCTGGAGCAGAGCCAGAGCCTGGCCACGGTGTTCGACGGCATCACGCGCCACAACCCGGAAGGGCTGTGGTTCCGGCGCCATGCGCAGGAGCAGGGCTTCAAGGCCGCGGTCGAATGGCGCGACAGCGGACGGCCCATTCCAGAAGGCGACGAGGCGCGCGCCCTGGTGCGCGACATCGAGGCGCGGCGCCGGGGCGACGGCTGAGCCTGCCGGCCGATGAGGTATCTTGCGCGGCCCGCCGCCCCCGCCTTCGCCACCGCCATCGAGAAACCGGTCCGACCCCGATGCTGAGCTTCCACTCCCCGATCCACGCCGAACACGCCCCGCCTTTCGAGTTCTTCCGCGGCGAGCGCGTGCCCTGTTTCGAGACCCCGGCGCGCGCCGATTTCGTCGTCGCCGAGCTGCAGGCGCGCGGCCATGAGCTGTGCGCGCCCGGGGTCGACAGCCGGCCCCTGCTCGAACAGCTTCATTCGGCGCGCTACCTCGCCTTCCTCGAATCGGCCTGGAGCCAGTGGCTGGCGCTCGACCCCGCGAATGCCGCCCGCCAGCCCTTCCCCTCGGTCTGGCCGGTGCGCACGCTGCGCAGCGACATCGAGCCCGAGAACTTCACGGCGCGGCTGGGCCTTTATTCGATCGACAACGGCAGCCCGCTCGCCCCCGGCACCTGGGCCGCGGCCAAGGCCGGCGCCGATGCCGCGGCAAGCTGCGCCGCGGCCCTCGCCGGCAAGCGGCGCGCCGCGTTCTCGGCCATGCGCCCGCCCGGCCACCATGCCGGCGCCGACTTCATGGGCGGCTACTGCTTCCTGAACCACGCTGCGGTCGCGGCGCAGGCGCTGCGCGACCAGGGCGTCGAGCGGGTGGCGGTGCTCGACGTCGACTACCACCACGGCAACGGCACCCAGAGCCTGTTCTACCGCCGCGCCGACGTGCTCTTCGTCAGCCTGCACGGCGACCCGCGCACCGAATACCCGTTCTACAGCGGCCATGCCGACGAGGCCGGCGAAGGGCCGGGCCTGGGCTTCAACCTCAACCTGCCGCTGGCCGCGGGCAGCGATGCCGCGACCTGGTTCGACGCGCTCGGCGCGGCCTGCCGCCGCATCGAATCGTTCCGCGCCGCAGCGCTCGTCGTCTCGCTCGGGCTGGACGCCTACGAAGGCGACCCGATCTCCACCTTCGGCCTGGGCCGCGGCGATTTCCCGCGCCTCGGAGAGCGCCTGGCGCGGCTGAATCTGCCCACGGTCTTCGTCCTCGAAGGCGGCTACGCCGCGGCCGAGCTGGGCGCGAACGCCGTCGACGTGCTCGAAGGCTTCGAGGCCTGATGCGGCCGCAGCGAACGACGCCACGCCCCGGAGCCGCACGATGAACCGCAAGCTGCTGCTCTTGTGCCTGTGCCAGGGGCTGTACCTCAGCAACAACGTCACCTTCATCGCCGTCAACGGCCTCGTCGGACTGGCGCTGGCGCCGCGCGCCTGGATGGCGACGCTGCCGGTGGCCGCCTACGTCGCCGGGGGGGCGATCGCGGCGCCGCTGGTGGCGCGCCACCAGCGCGCCTGGGGGCGGCGCCGCACCTTCATGCTCGGCCTCGGCGTCGCGATGATCAGCGCCACGCTTTGCGCCGTGGCGGTGATGACGCGGCAGTTCGCGCTGCTCACGGGCGCCACCCTGCTCGCCGGCTACTACAACGCCAACGCCTCGCTCTACCGCTTCGCCGCGGCCGAGCTCGTGGCGCCGGGCCTGAAGGAGAAGGCCATCTCCTGGGTCCTGGCCGGCGGGCTGATCGGCGCCGTCGTCGGCCCCAACCTCGCCGTCGCGGCGCGCAACACGCTGCCCCAGCCCTATGCCGGCGTCTACCTCGCGCTGGTGGCCATTGCGCTGCTGGCGCTGTTCGTGATGTCGCGCATCGAGTTCCCGCCGCTGACGCTGCACGGCGAGAGCGGCGCCCGCGGCCGGCCGCTGGCCGAGATCGCGCGCCAGCCGGTCTTCATCGTCGCCGTCGCCGCCTGCGCCCTGGGCTACGGCATCATGAACCTGCTGATGGCCGCCACCCCGATCGCGATGGCGCAGTGCTCGCACCCGTTCAGCGCCGCGGCCCTGGTGCTGGAATGGCATGTCGTGGGCATGTACCTGCCCAGCTTCGCGACCGGCCACCTCGTCAAGCGCATCGGTGCGCTGCCGGTGCTCGCGATGGGTCTGGTGCTGAACGCGGCGTGCATCGCGATTGCGCTCTCGGGCATCGACCTGATGCACTTCATGGCCGCGCTCGTGACGCTGGGCGTGGGCTGGAATTTCCTCTACGTCGGCGGCTCCACGCTCGCGACCCAGGCCTACCGGCCCGAGGAGCGCACGACGGCGCAGGCCGCGGTCGACTTCTGCGTCTACTCGACGATGACGCTCACCGCCTTCGGCTCCGGCGCCCTCGTGACCACCGGCGGCTGGGCCGCGATGAACGCCGGCGCCCTGCTGCCGCTGGCGCTGCTGGGGGCGGCGCTGGTCTGGCTCGCGCTGCGCCAACGCGGCGTCGCGCCCGTTGCGGGTTGATGCCGGCACTGGCAGGCGTAAGCTCCACCATCATCCACCGTTGGGGAAGCGCCATGACCCTCTGCCCGATCGCCATCGCCGTCGGCTGCGCCAAGTGCCCCGCGGTCTCGGTCTGCCCGTTGAAGACGGTGATCGGCGACGCGCCCAAGTCGCCCCCGCCCGGGCCGGGCAAGAAGCCCTGAACCGCGCCGCCGGCCCTCAGGCCCGCGCCAGCCGCACGGGAATGCGCCGGTTGCCCAGGCCGGGTTGGGCCGACGCGGCGAAGACACCGGCAAGGTGCCGCCCGCAGTCCGGGCATTCGCCGTCCGGGCCGATCGCGTAGGACTGAAGCGCGTAACCATCGCGCCGCATCAGCGCGCGGCCGCAGCCGGCACAGAAGGTCGTCGAGCCTTCGGCGTCGCGCAGGTTGCCGGTGTAGACGTGGCGCAAGCCCTGGTCGAGCGCGATGCGGCGCGCCCGCTGCAGGGTCGCCAGCGGCGTCGCCGCCACGTCAGCGAGCTTGTAGTCGGGGTGGAAGGCGCTGAAGTGCAGCGGCACCTCGGGGCCGAGGTGCGCGCCGATCCAGCGCGCCATCGCCTCGATCTCGGCGCTGTCGTCGTTGAGCCCGGGAATCAGCAGCGTCGTGATCTCCAGCCAGCAGTCGCTCTCGTGCTGCAGCCATTCCAGCGTCTCGAGCACCGGGGCCAGCGCGGAGCCGGTCTGCTGCCGATAGAACGCGTCGCTGAAGGCCTTCAGGTCGACGTTGGCCGCGTCCATCTTGGCGAAGAATTCGCGCCGAGGTTCGGCATGGATGTAGCCGGCGCTCACGGCCACCGCCTTCAACCCCAGCGCGTGGCAGGCGTCGGCCGTGTCCATCGCGTACTCGGCGAAGATCACCGGGTCGTTGTAGGTGAAGGCCACGCCGGCGGCGCCGGCCTCCTGCGCCGCCTCGGCGATGGCCAGGGGCGAGGCCGCGTCCTGCAGGCGGTCGGTCTCGCGGCTTTTCGAGATGTCCCAGTTCTGGCAGAACTTGCAGGCGAGGTTGCAGCCGGCGGTGCCGAAGGACAGGACGGCAGCGCCGGGCAGGAAATGCGCCAGCGGCTTCTTCTCGATCGGGTCGATGCAGAAGCCCGAACTGCGGCCGTAGGTGGCCAGCCACATCGCATCGCCGAGGCGCTGGCGCACGAAGCACAGCCCGCGCTGGCCTTCGTGCAGGCGGCAGTCGCGCGGGCACAGGTCGCACTGGATGCGGCCGTCGGGCAGGCGATGCCACCAGCGTGCCGGCGCGCCGGCTTGTGCTTGCGCAGCAACCACGGTCACCGGGTTCATGGCGTGCCGATCCGCGCCGGATGCGACGCGCCTTCGCCGAAACTGCGCACCCGGTAGCGCCACAGTTGCAGGTCGTCCGACCAGAAGGCGGCCGGCAGACGGGCCTTGCGCTTCAAGGCCGCCATGAATTGCGCGGGCTCCGGGTAGTCCTGCCAGACCTGCGGCAGCAAGGTGGCGCGCGCGCCGCGCCATTCGAGGATCAGGCCGTCCTCGCCCGGGCGCAGGGCGGCGAGCGCAGCCGCCTCGTCGGCTGCCTCGATGCGCTCGGGCGCGTCGAGCACCGAGACCTCGATCGCCAGTCCCGGCCATTCGGCGGCCGTCAGCGGCGCAAAGCGCGGGTCTTCGAAGGCGGCGGCCAGGGCGTTGGCACGCACGTCGGCGCCGAGCGCGCGGCTGGCTTCGAGGTGGCCGATGCAGCCGCGCAGCCGGCCCGCGGCGTCGCGCAAGGTGACGAAGCAGGCGCCGGGGCGGTTCAGGGCGCTAGGGTCGCCCGCCGGCGCTGGGGTGGGCTGGTTCAAGGCCTGGCCGATCGCCGCGCGCGCCAGCGCCGGCAGGACGCGGCCCAGCGCCGCGTCGTCGTCGACGCCGGGCGCGGGGTCGAAGGCGATCGCGCCGTAGCCGACGACGCGTGCGGCCTCGCCCTGCGGCACGTCGGCCGAGGTCGCGAGGCCGAGCAGGCGCGGCACGAGGCCGTGGCGCCGCGCCACGAGCAAGGCGCCGTTGAGCGCCGCCGCGCCGCAAGCCTCTTCGCCGCGCAGGTCGGTGGCGAAATGGAGGATGCGCCCGGCCGTGACCGCATCGGTGACGCGGGCGCGTGCGTCGCTTTGGTAGTGCGACAGGTCGCTGCTGACGACGACGAGCGTCTCCTCGCCACCCCAGACGCGCTCGAGCACCTCGGCCACCTCCTCGGCGCCGGCCTGGCCCACCAGCAGCGGCACGAGGCCGAAGCCGCTGCCCAGCACCTGCTGCAGAAACGGCAGCTGGACCTCGAGCGAATGTTCGGGCGCGTGCGGCTTGTCGGTCCAGATCACCTGCTCGAGACTCTCCAGCGCATGCAGCGCCGCGGCGTCGAGCGCGACCCGGCCGAGCGGGGTCTCGAACGCATCGACCGTGGGCGCCGCCAGCCCACGCAAGGCGACGCGGTGGTTCGGGCCGAGCAGCACGACGCGGCGGATGCGCTCGCGCCAGCGCGCCAGCGCGGCGTAGGCCAGCGCCGCGACATCGCCGCTGTAGGCATGGCCGGCATGGGGCACGACGATGAGCTTGGGCGGCCGCTCGGGCGCGCCCACGGCCCCGGCCGCACGGGCGAGGTGCGCCGCCAGTTCGTGGCGCAGTTCATTCGGCTGCGCCGGATAGAAGCTTCCGGCCAGCACCGCAGGGCGCACACCACTCATGACGTTCCTCCGAGGCTCTCCCCCCCGGATTGAGTCACTTCCGGCCGGCGCCGGACTGCGTCAGGTCAATTCGACGCCGGATTGGGGCCGCGCCGGAGGCGCGCGCCGGCTTCAGACCCGGCGCGCGAGCGGCCCCAGGGTCAGGCGCTCGAGCGCATCGAGCGTGCGCTCGACGTCGCGCGAAGCCAGCATCGAGTTCGGCAACAGCCCGGCGCGCACTGCGCAGGCATATTGCTCGCGCGCGCCGTCGAACGGCAGGGTCCAGGGCGACCCGCCCCGGCGTGCCTGCTGGAGCGGCACGGCAGGCCACCAGCCGGAGCACGCCGGCCGCGAATGGGAAACCGCGGCGGCCTTCATGACCATTGCCTCCGGCCCAGCCACCAGCCGCCGATTTCGGTCTCTGGCGCCAGCCGCGGCGCGCGCCGGTCGAGGTCGCGCATCCGGCGTTCGAGGTCGAGAAGGTCCACCGACTGGGCGAGGTAGGCTTCGTCGAGTTCCTCGCGCGACGACTGCCTGGCGAAAAGGGTTTTCGCAAATTTGAAGAAATTGGACATTTGATGCCCTCCTTGGAGAAGGCACCTTAGCACAACCTAGGGTTTACCCTAGTTAATGAGGGTCTTCAGGCGGTGGAATCGGTCACGGCAGCCGGGGGCGGGCGCAGACGGATGAGCAAATCCTTGGCCTGCACCCGGTCGCCGGGCGCGATGTAGACCGCCTCGACCTCGGCGTCGCGGTCGAGGGTCACGTGGGTTTCCATCTTCATCGCTTCGAGCGAAAGCAGCATCGCCCCGGCGCGCAACAGCTGCCCCGGCGTGACGGCGACGCTGACGATGGCGCCGGGCATCGGCGCCGCGATCTGCCAGGGGTCGGACGGGTCGGCCACCGGACGCGCGCCCGCGGCCGAGCCGTCCTCGGCGTGCTGCACGCGCAGCGTGCGCGACTGGCCGTTGAGCTCGAACTGCACCTTGTGCGCGGCGTCGCCGTCGGCGGTGATGCTTTGCAGCGCCACCAGCAGCGTCTTGCCGGGGTCGATCTCGATCGCCATTTCCTGCTGCGGCTGCGGGCCGTAGAAGAACACCGGCGTCGGCAGGACCGAGGTGTCGCCGTGCAGCCGCTGGTGCTCGCAGAAGTCGCGCATCACCTTGGGGTACATCAGGTACGAGGCCAGGGCCCGGTCGTCGAGCGCCATCTCGCATTCGCGCTCGGCCTGCGCGCGCGCCGCGGCGAGGTCGACCGCGGGCAGGCGGTCGCCCGGGCGGTACGGGGCCGGCGGCGCGGCCCCGGGCCCGAGCTTGAGCACCTTGCGGCTGATGGCCTCGGGGAAACCGTCGGGCGGAAAGCCGAGCTCGCCCTTGAAAAGCGAGACCACCGATTCGGGGAACGACACCTCGCGCCCGGGGTCGGCCACGTCCGCGGGCGTCAAGTCGTTGCCGACCATCATCAGCGCCATGTCGCCCACGACCTTGGACGTGGGCGTGACCTTGACGATGTCGCCGAACAGCCGGTTGACCTCGGCATAGGCCTGCGAGACCTCGGTCCAGCGGTGCGCGAGGCCCAGGGCGCGCGCCTGCTCGCGCAGGTTGGTGTACTGGCCGCCGGGCATCTCGTGGCGGTAGACGTCGGCGGTGCCGGAGCGGATCTCGGACTCGAATGGCGCATAAAAGCGCCGCACGCCTTCCCAGTACATCGAGGCTTCGTGCAAGGCTTCGCCATCGAGCCCGGGGTCGCGCTCGGTGCCGGCGAGCGCCGCGGCGATGGCCGAGAGGTTGGGCTGCGAGGTCAGGCCGCTCATCGCGTCGAGCGCGCCGTCGACCGCGTCGCAGCCGGCTTGCACCGCCGCCAGCACCGAAGCCGCCGCAGCGCCGCTGGTGTCGTGGGTGTGGAAATGCAGCGGCAGCCCGGTTTCTTCCTTCAGCGCCTTGACCAGCGCCGCGACCGCGCGCGGGCGGCAGATGCCGGCCATGTCCTTGATCGCGAGCACGTGGACACCGGCGGCCTTCAACTGGCGCGCGATGCCGACGTAGTACTTCAGGTCGTACTTCGGGCGCGCGGCGTCGAACAGGTCGCCGCTGTAGCAGATCGCGCCTTCGCACAGCGCGCCGGACTCGAGCACGGCGTCGATCGCGACGCGCATGTTCTCGACCCAGTTCAGCGAATCGAAGACGCGGAACAGGTCGATGCCGCCGGCCGCGGCCTGGGCCACGAAATGGCGCACGACGTTGTCGGCGTAATTGGTGTAGCCGACCGCGTTCGAGCCGCGCAGCAGCATCTGCAGCAGGATGTTCGGCACGCGCTCGCGCAACAGCGCCAGGCGCTGCCAGGGGTCTTCCTTCAGGAAGCGCAAGGCCACGTCGAAGGTCGCCCCGCCCCAGCATTCGAGCGCGAAGAGCTGCGGCAGCTCGCGCGCGTAGAACGGCGCGATCGGCAGCATGTCGGCGGTGCGCAAGCGCGTCGCGAGCAGCGACTGGTGGGCGTCGCGCAGCGTCGTGTCGGTGACGAGCACCTGCCTTTGCTCGAGCATCCATTGGGCAAAGCCTTGCGGGCCCAGCGCCTTCAGCCGATCGCGCGTGCCGGCAGGCACGGGGCGCGCCGGGTCGATCTTCGGCAGCACAGGCTTGGGCAGCGGCAAGGCCGGCAGGGTTCGCCCTTGTACTTCGGGGTTGCCATTGACCGCCACTTCGGCCAGAAAGCGCAGCAGCTTGCTCGCGCGGTCGCGCCGGGCGGTGAATTCGAGCAGCTCGGGCGTGTTCTCGATGAAGCGCGTCGTCAGCTCGCCGCTCACGAAAGCCGGGTGGTTGATCAGGTTCTCGAGGAACTGCAGGTTGGTCGCGACGCCGCGCACGCGGAATTCGCGCAAGGCGCGGTCCATGCGCTGGATCGTCTCGACGGCGCTGGGCGCCCAGGCCGTGACCTTGACCAGCAGCGAGTCGTAGTACGGCGTGATCACGGCGCCGCCGTAGGCCGTTCCGGCGTCCAGGCGGATGCCGAAGCCGGCCGCGCTGCGGTAGGCCGCCAGCCGCCCGTAGTCGGGCAGGAAGCCGTTCTCGGGATCCTCGGTCGTGACGCGGCATTGCAAGGCATGGCCGTTGAGCGGTATCTGCTCCTGCGGCGGCACGCCGCTGGCGAGCCGCCCGCTGCCGTCGTCGAGCGCCACGCCCACGTGCGCGCCTTCGGTGATGCGGATCTGCGCCTTCACGATGTCGACGCCGGTGATCATCTCGGTCACCGTGTGCTCGACCTGGATGCGCGGGTTGACCTCGATGAACCAACAGCGGCCGTCGTCGGCGTCCATCAGGAACTCGACCGTCCCGGCATGGGTGTAGCCGACCGATCGCATCAGGCGCAAGGCGCTGTCGCACAAGGCGGCGCGGCCGGCGGCGTCGAGGTAGGGCGCGGGGGCGCGCTCGACCACCTTCTGGTTGCGCCTCTGAACGGTGCAGTCGCGCTCGTGCAGATGCACCAGGTTGCCGTGGCGGTCGCCCAGGATCTGCACCTCGACGTGGCGCGCGCGCCGGATCAGCTTTTCGAAATAGACCTCGTCGTTGCCGAAGGCCGACAAGGCTTCGCGGCGCGAGGCTTCGAGTGCGGCCGGCAGCTCGGCCGCCGATTCGATGACGCGCATGCCGCGCCCGCCCCCGCCCCAGCTCGCCTTGAGCATCACCGGGTAGCCGATGCCGGCGGCCAGGCGTTCGCATGCGGCCAGATCCGGCGGCAGCGGCGGCGTCGCCGGCATCACCGCGACCCCGGCGGCGACCGCGGCGTGGCGCGCCGCGACCTTGTTGCCCAGGGTGCGCATGACCTCGGGCGAGGGGCCGATCCAGAGCAGGCCGGCGCCGATCACGCTCTCGGCGAAATCGGGGTTCTCGGACAGGAAGCCGTAGCCCGGGTGGATGGCGTCGACCCCGGCCTGGCGCGCGATGCGCAGGATGTCTTCGCCGTCGAGATAGGCGGCGAGCGGCTTCTTGCCTTCGCCGACGAGGTAGCTCTCGTCGGCCTTGAAGCGATGCAGGGCCTGGCGGTCCTGCTGCGAATAGATCGCGACGGTGCGCATGCGCATCTCGCTCGCGGCGCGCATGACGCGGATCGCGATTTCAGAGCGGTTGGCGATCAGGATCGAACGGATGGGGCGGACAGGCATGGGGCGTTGCTTCTCGCGTTGGTTCTGGCGCGGTTTCGCGGATCGGACGGCAAGTCACCTGCACGGATCGTGCTCACCCGGGATGGACCTGGGCGGCCCGCACCGTGGCCCGCGGCGAAGCGGGGAGGTTACTTCAGCCGGTGTCGCCTCCGCCGCGGCGGCGCGCCCAGCGCGCGACCTTCGCGACCAGCAGTTCGAGGTCGATCGGCTTGGCCAGCAGCCCCTTCATGCCGGCAGCCAGGCAGGCTTCGCGCTCGTGGCTGCCGCCTTCGGCGCTCTGGCCGACGATCGGCATCGACGGATCGTGCGCGAGGATGCGGCGCGCGGCTTCTTCGCCGCCCATGACCGGCATCTGCAGGTCGAGCAGCACGAGATCGATGGAGCTCGCGGCGGCGGCCACGCGCTCGACCGCCTCGCGCCCGTTCGAGGCCCGCTCCACCGTTGCCCCTTCCTGCGTGAGCGCCGATTCGAGCACGATCTGGTTGACCGGGTTGTCGTCGGCCACCAGCACGCGCAGCCCGCGCAGGCGCCGCAGTTCGGCGGTCCAGCGTCCGGCCCCGGCGTCGCCCGGGACCGGCAGCGCCGCCTCGACCAGGGGCAAGCGCAGTTCGAAGACGCTGCCCTCGCCCCAGGTCGAGCGCGCCTGCAAGTCTCCGCCCATGAGGCGCGCCAGGCGCCGGCTGATCGCCAGGCCGAGCCCGGTGCCACCGAAGCGCCGCGTCGTCGAGCTGTCGGCCTGGCGGAAGGGCTCGAACAACTGCGCCAGCTCCGCCTCGCGCATGCCGATGCCGCTGTCGGCGACGCGCGCCACGAGCGTGTCGCCGTCGGCCAACAACTGCAGCGAGACCCGGCCGCGGTCGGTGAACTTGACGGCGTTGGACAGCAGGTTGAGCAGGATCTGGCGCAACCGCAGCGGGTCGCCCAGGCAGGCCGGCGGCAGCCCGGGCTCGAGCTCGACTTCGAGCGCCAGGCCCTTGGCGCGCGCCGACTCGGCCACCACCTCGGCCGCACCCCGGGCGAGCCCGGCCAGGTCGACCGCGATCGATTCGAGCTGGAGCGCGTTGGCATCGACCTTGGAGAAGTCGAGCACGTCGTTGGTGATGGCCGTCAGGAACTTCGACAGCTCGAGCACGCGCGCATAGACCTCGCGCGTGGCGCGCCCGGCGTTGGCGGCCCAGCCGAGCTGGGCCATGCCCATGATGCCGTTGAGCGGGGTGCGGATCTCGTGGCTCATGTTGGCCAGGAATTCGCTGCGCACGCGCGAGAGTTCGCGCGCCTCGGCGAGTGCGCGTTCGCGCGCGCGCTCGAAGGCCAGGCGCTCGGAGATGTTGCGCACGACGGTGACGAAATCGGCACCGAGGGCGATGACGCGCGCCTCGAAACCGGTTTCGCCCTGCGGCAGATCGAGGGTGTAGACGAACTCGGCCTGGCTCGCGCCCGCCGCCACGCGCTCGAGGGCGCGGTCGAAATCGGCGGCCACGGCCGGCGGCAGCACGTCCTGCATGCGCCGGCCCAGGAATTCCTCGGGCGGGCGGTACAGGTCGCTGCGGCGCCCGGCGCGGAAGTCGAGCACCGTGCCGTCGGCCGCGACCCGGAAATACAAGTCGGGCAAGGCCTCGAACAGGCTGTTGAACTCGGCCGTGCGCTGCTCGAACTGGCGCTCGAGCTGCTGCGCCTGCTCGGCCAGGCGGCGCTCGACCTGGCGCCGCAGCGAGATGTCGACGTACGAGGCGAGCGCGTAGGGCAGCCCGTCGGCGTCGATGCGCAGGGCGCTGAAGGCCACGTCCACCACGCTGCCGTCGCCGCGGCGCAGCGACGCGTCCGGAATCTCGGCCTGCCCTTGCGCTTGCATCGCCGCGCTGACGCGGGCGCGCTGCGCCTTGTCGCACCACAGCCCGAGTTCGAGGCCGTTGCGGCCGACGACCGCGCCGCGCTCGCGCCCCATCAGGCGCAGCCAGGCCTCG